>VGZE01000389.1 GCA_016872755.1 Planctomycetota bacterium | reverse complement strand
AGCGCGACGTCGCGCGCGCGCCCGAGATCGAGCCCTGGCGCGGAGCCTTTCGGCGGCGCGGGCGTCACGGCAGGCGTTCCACCAGCAGCCGCACGATCTCGTCCTGCATCGGCTTCCAGCACGCGTTGTTGAGCCCGTCGACGTCCGGGTAGTTGACCAGGATCGCGAAGACGTGCTCGCGCCCGTCGAGCGCGGTCGCGACGCCCGAGAGCGAGCTCGTGCCGGCGATGAAACCCGTCTTCGCGCGCACGCGCCCCGCCGACGGCGTGCCCACCAGGCGCTTCTCGAGCGTGCCCGTCTGACCGGCGAGCGCGAGCGAGCCGCGCCACAGCGCCGCGGCCTCGCCACCGCCGGACAGCACGGCGTGCACGAGCGCGGAGAGCTGGCGTGCGCTGATCCGGTTGTCGCGCGAGAGGCCGGAGCCGTCGACCTGTGCCAGTCCGTCCGCGGACACGCCCAGCGATGCCAGCGCGCGCGCGGTGGCCGCACGGCCGCCGGCGCGCGTCGGCGAACCGCCGGCCGCCGCGCCGGTGGCCAGGAAGAGCTGGTCGGCGACCGGATTGGTCGAGTCGGTGTTGATCGCCTGCAACACGTGCGCGATCGGCGTCTCGATCACGACCGTCGGCTCGAGCGCCGGATCCCAGCGGTTGCGCTGGCGCACGACGCCGCGCTCGACCTGGATGCCCGCCGCGTCGAGCGCGCCGAGCAGGCAGGCGCCGAAGGCCTGGACCGGGTCGGGGTGCGCGAAGGCGGCGTTGACGGGCTCGGCGCCGATGCCGAGCGATCCGCGCACGGTCGCGTTGCGCGCGGTGGCGCCGACCTGCACGTCGCTGCGGCCGCCCGCGACGGTGGCGACGCCGATCGACTCGCTCAGCCCGCTGGGAGCCGGAAGGAGTTCGACCAGGGCCGGCTCGCCGACGCGCGCCGGGCGGACCAGCGCGGAGAGCATGCCGCCGTTGACGGAGAACGCGCCCGACAACGCGCAGTAGTCCTGCCAGTGTTGCGAGGGGCTCGGCCAGGCCGGGCCCGGCGCGGGGGCGTCGAAACCGCCTTCGTCGAGCACGAGCGCGCCGCTCACGCGCGCGAGTCCGCGGTTCTTGAGGGCCCTGGCGGCGTCGCGCAGCCGGAGCTGCGCGTAGTGCGGATCGGTGCGGTCGTGCAGCGGGTCGCCGCCGCCCTGCACGACGAGATCGCCCGCGAGCACGCCGTTGACCAGCTCGCCCTGCAACTGGATCGGCGTGCGAAAGGCCGCCTGCGGGCCGAGCAGTGCGAGCGCGGTCGCGGTCGTCACCAGCTTCTGATTCGACGCCGGGCGCAGCGCGCGCTCCGGAAAGACCGCCGCCACCTCGGCGCCGTCGGGCTCGCGCCGCACGCTCAGCGCGATCTCGACCTGCGCGCGGTTCCAGTGCTTGGACTTGGCGGCTTCGCGATCGGCGCGCGCCTTCCAGTGCGCGACGATGCGCTCGAGCTCGGCCTGCAGCGCGGGCTGGCGTGCCGACGGGGCGAGGCGCGGGACGACCGGGGCAAG
>VGZE01000388.1 GCA_016872755.1 Planctomycetota bacterium | reverse complement strand
CGCGCCCGCCGCGGCCGCGGCGCCGAGCAGCGCGATCTGGATCGACTCGGTGCCGCCGGCGGTGAACACGAGCTCGGTCTCGTGAACGCCCAGCGCGGCGGCCGCGCGCTCGCGCGCCGTGTCGATCAGGTGCCGCGCGCGACGGCCGCGCGCATGCAGGCTCGAGGGATTGCCGAGCTCGGAGTCCAAGAGCTCGATCAGGTGCGCGCGCACCTCTGGCCGCAGCGGGCTGGTGGCGTTGTGATCGAGGTAGATCGCGCTCATCGCCGCGCTTCGCGTGCCAGCACGCGCCGGTACAGGTCCTCGTAGCGCGCCACGATGTGATCCTGCTCGAAGCGCTCGACGGTGGCCGCGCGCGCCGCTGCGCCCATCGCCGCGCAGCGCGCCCGATCGGCGAGCAGCTCGCGCAGCGTGCCGGCGAAGAAATCGAGATCGTCGGGCGGAACCAGCACGCCCGAGCGCTCGTGATCGACGACTTCGGGCAGCCCGCCCACGCGCGTCGCGAGCACCGGCACGCCGCACGACATCGCCTCCAGGGCCGACAACCCGAAGGATTCCTCGCGGCTGGCGAGCAGGAACAGGTCGGCGTCGGCCAGCAATTCCGGCAGCGCATCGCGCTCGCCGAGGAAGCGCACGCGGCAGCCGAGGCCGAACTCGCGCGCCTTGTCGCGTGCCGCCGCCTGCTCGGGACCGTCACCGATCAGCGTCAGCCGCGACTCCGTTCCCTGCGTGGCGCGCGCGAAGGCCTCGACCAGCCACGGCACGCGCTTGACCGGCCTGAAATTGCTGACGTGCACCGCGTGCGCCGGTCCGGCGGCTCGAGCGCCGCGCGCGCGCGGCCGGAAGCGGTGCGTATCGACGAAGTTGGGGATCACTTCGATCGCGCAGGGGCGCGCGTCGGAATCGCAGAAGTGCGCCAGCGTCGCCGCGCGCAGCGATTCCGAGACGGTCGTCACCGCATCGGAGGCGCGCAGCACGAAGTGCGTGAGCGGCGCGTAGGACGGATCGCTGCCGACGATCGTGATGTCGGTTCCGTGCAGCGTCGTGACCACGCGCGGCGGCGGGCGCTCCGAGGAATCACTCGCGGCCAGGCGCGCCAGCAGCGCCGAGACCGCATGCGGCAAGGCGTAGTGCGCGTGCAGCAGATCGAGCCCGCTCGTGCGGTGCACGTCGAGGATCGCGCTGGTGATCGCCAGATCGTGCGGAGTCGAGTGGAACAGCGGATAGGGCAGCCCCTGCGACACGTGCATCTGCACCGGACCGCTGGATGCGGCCAGGCGCGGCGGCACTTGATGCGAGAACAGGTGCACGTCGTGCCCGCGCGCCGCGAGCGACAGCGCGAGCTCGGAGGCCAGCACGCCCGAACCGCCGTAGGTCGGGTGGCACAGCACCCCCAGGCGCAACGGCCCCCTCGGTTCAGTCGAGGCGGCCAACCTCGAAGGCCTCCGGAGGAAGGTCGGGCAGGTCCTCGAGCACCGGTGTCAGCGCGTCTTCCGCCGTCGCCGATGCGGCACCCGCCGGCGCGTCCAC
>VGZE01000387.1 GCA_016872755.1 Planctomycetota bacterium | reverse complement strand
CCACCGGCGCACGCGTGCTGGCCGACGCGCCGCCGGCACCCGCCCCCGCGATTCCCAGCGGCTTGCAGGCCGATCTGGCCGTCGGTTGGACGCGGGAGATCGCGTTGGGACCGTACATGCGCCGCCGCAGCGGGCCCGATCGCTACAACCTGTGGCCGGCCGCGGACGCGGAACGCGTGCTGGTCAGCAATGGCCTGGAACTGTGGTGCCACGCCGCGCGCGACGGCCGACTGCTGTGGAATTCAGGCGAACCGCGCGGCTGGGACGAATGGCCGGCGGGCGAGCGCTGGCACGAATTCTTCCGCGGAGCGGATGCCGAGTTCACGTGGATTCAACCGGCGCTCGGCGCGGGTGTCGCCGTCGCGGCTCTGCAGGTCCCGTGGCAGGACCAGCAGAACGATTCGTTCCAACAACTGACGATCATGCGTCCGACGCCCGAGCGGCGGCTGTTCGCCTTCGATCTGGCGACCGGCGCACGTTTGTGGTCGCACGAGCCGGTCGAGGATTGGGACGGGGAGAGCGGCAGCTTCGAGCAGCGCATGCGCGTGGCCGGCCCGCCGCTGATCGCCGACGGGCGCGTCTACGCACCGTACTGCCGGATGAGCGGCCGCATCGAGTACCACGTCGCGTGCTTCGATCTCGCCAGCGGCGCGCGCCTGTGGTCGACCTGGGTGGTCAGCGGCCAGGGCGAGTTGAACATGTTCAATCGCTACACGCGCGAGTACTGCGCCGCGCCGCTCGTGCTGAGCGGCGGGCGACTGTTCGCGCAGACCAATCTCGGCGTGCTGGCCGCCCTCGATCCCGAGAGCGGGCAGGCCCTGTGGAGCGCGACCTACGAGTCGATCCCGCAGCAGCCGATCCGCCCGATGGGTGAGCAGCGCAGGTCGACCGTCTGGCGCAATGCCGCTCCGGTGGCGACCGCCGGCGCGGTGCTGTGCGCGCCGACGGACGCCGCGGAACTGTACGTGCTCGATGCGCGGGACGGGCGCCGCCTGCTGGCGGCCTCCGCACGCGCGCTCGGCGTGCCCGGCATGCCCGAAGTGCTGCCCTCGGTTCTGCTCGGCGCGGACGAGTCGGGGGTCTGGCTGGGCGGGCGCCTGCTCGGTCGCTGGACCCGGACCGGTGGTTGGAACGGTCAGGGTCCGTTGCAGCCGCTCTGGGCGCGCGCCGCACCTCCGCAGGACGATGGCGCGCCGCGCGCGAGCCGGCATGGAGATCTGCTGATCGTGCCCGGCAGCGACGGCCCGTTGTGGCTCGACGCGCGCTCGGGCACGCCGATCGCCGACGCGCCCGAAGGGTGGGATCGGCGTGCCACCGGCAATGTGCTACTGGCCGGCGAACACCTGTTCACGTTGTCGGGGGCGCAGCTCTCGGCTTGCCTGGACTGGTCGTCGCTGCTCGAGCGCGCGCTGGTCGATCTGCGCGGCCCGCGCTCCGCGCCGGCCGCCTTGGAGCTCTTGACGCTGCGCGAGCAGCGCGCGCGCTCGCTGGCCGCGCGCGGCCGTGTCGAGCACGCGCTGGACGAGCTGGCTCGCGCGCGCGAGGACCT
>VGZE01000386.1 GCA_016872755.1 Planctomycetota bacterium | reverse complement strand
GCCGTGCGCCGCGGCACGACCGCGCCGTCGCAAGGCGACGAACAGGATCACGCCGCCTCCGACGGCCCAGGCCGCGACGACGGGCCACAGGCCGAACAGGAGTGCTTCGATCTGCTCGTCGAAGAGCGTGCCGAGCACCGCCGCCGGTACGAATGCCGCCACCACGCGCAGCATCAGACGCCGCCCCGCCGGTTCGCTTCCCGCAAGTCCGCGCAGCATCTGGCGGAGGCGCTCGCGATACAGCAGAGCCACCGCAGCGATCGCTCCGGCCTGAATGCAGATCGCGAAGGCGTTGTGCGCGGCGCTCGCCTCGAGCTTGAGCGCTCGCTGCACGAGGATCAGGTGTCCGGTGGAACTGACGGGCAGGTACTCCGTCAGGCCTTCGACGAGCCCGAGGAGTGCCGCCTGCCAGAGTTCCATCGTCGCTCCGCGCTCAGCCGATCTTGGCCGCGGCCTCGATCGGATCCGTGTAGGACAGCGCGAAGCTGTCCGCGACGCCCTTGTAGGTCAGCGCGCCTGCGACGACATTCGCGGCCGTGCGCAGCGGCTCGTTCTCGCGGATTGCACGCGCGGGTCCGAGCTTCGCGAGCTCGACCGCGTAGGGCAGCGTCGCGTTGTTGAGCGCGAAGGTGCTCGTGCGCGGCACGGCGCCGGGCATGTTGGCGACGCAGTAGTGGATCACATCGTCGATGATGTAGGTCGGCTCGGCATGGCTCGTCGCTCGCGCTGTCTCGATGCAGCCGCCCTGATCGATGGCAACATCGACGATGACGCTGCCCTTCTTCATCAGCTTGAGGTCGTCGCGGCGGATCAGCTTGGGCGCGGCGGCGCCCGGGATCAGCACGGCGCCCACGACGAGGTCGGCCCACGGCAGCAGCTCGCGAATCGCCATCGGCGTCGAGTAGAGCAGCTTGCAGTTCTTCGGCATGACCTCGTCGAGGTAGCGCAGGCGGTCGAGGTTGACATCCATCATGGTGACATCCGCGCCGAGCCCGCAGGCCATGCGCGCCGCATTCGTGCCGACGATGCCGCCGCCGAGGACGAGCACCTTGGCACGGTCCACGCCCGGAACGCCGCCGAGCAGGATGCCCGAGCCGCCGCGCGAGCGCTCGAGCCACTGGGCACCGGCCTGAATCGCCATGCGGCCCGCGACTTCGCTCATCGGGGTGAGCAGCGGCAGGGTGCGGCCGACTTCGAGCGTCTCGTAGGCGAAGCAGTGCGCGCCGCTCGCGAGCATGGCCTTGGTGAGCTCGAGGTCCGCCGCGAGGTGGAAGTAGGTGAACAGCGTCTGGCCCTTGCGGATGTGGGGCCACTCCTGCTTCAGCGGCTCCTTGACCTTGAGGATCAGGTCGCAGCGCTTCCAGACATCGGCTGCGGACGGCGCGATCTTCGCGCCCGCCTTGATGTAGCTCTCCTCGGGGATCAGGCTGCCGAGCCCCGCCTGGGTCTCGACCCAGACCTCGTTGCCCGCCGCGATCAGGCGCTCGGCGCCGGCGGGGGTCAGGGCGACGCGGTTTTCGTGGACCTTGATTTCGCGGACGACGCCGATCTTCATCGGTGGATTCC
>VGZE01000385.1 GCA_016872755.1 Planctomycetota bacterium | reverse complement strand
TGCCGGTGTAGTAAGCGTTCACGCGGCGGCTCCGAATACGGCCGCATTCGGAACCGCGGGTAAGAGAGAAGGAGCGGGCTCGCCATGGAGCGCGGCGGTGCAGGCATCCTTCAAATAGGTGTAGAGGTCGCGCTTCTGGGCGCGCAGCGTCGCGCGCACGGTGAGAAAGCGCTCGACGAAGCGGCTGCCCTTGGAGCTGTCGCTACCGAAGCAGCCCTTGCGCCAGAGGACCGCGAATCGCAGGGCACGCTCGGCAACGTTGTTCGTCGGCTCCACGCCCTCGACGTCGACGAAGGTGAAGAGTGCGTCCTGCAGCTTGAGGATCTGCCGACACATGCCGCTGACATTGGGGCACGGCAGACCGCCGCCCTCTTCCAGCAACGCCAGGATGCGGCGTCGCACGGGCTTCATGGCGAGCTGGAATTCCGCTCGTGTGATCGTCCCGTCGCGGACCTTGCGCCAAGCGCGGAACATCCGCCGGACCTCGCACAGGAGCTTCTCTCCGATGATCTTCGCCTCGCGGCCGTAGTCGAGGAACGACTTGAAGTCCCGCTTCAAGTGGCTCCAGCAGAGCTGCCGCATCTTCGCCGAGACCCAGCCGTAGGAGGCCCAGCGGTCGGTCGTCAGCACGCCGCGGAAGGCGGCGCCGATCAGTTCCTTCGCCGCGTCGGCGCCGCGGCTCGCGCGGACCAGGAACACGGTCACCAACCCGCACACGGTGACCCAGAGCCAGGCCTTCTTCTTGTCCTCGCGCCAACTGGTCTCGTCGGCGTGGGGACGCTCATGCGCATGCGCGTACTCGACGGCTTCCTGGTGTGGGGCCGCGAGCACCTGGCTCACCTGCGCCTGCGTCTTGGCCACCATCCCCGTCGACATCGGGACGTGAAGGAGGTTCGTCATTACAGCGCTGGTCTGCCGCACGCTCTGCCGCAATTCGCCCCGCACGAACGCCGTCATCGCCTGGACGGAAGGGTCGTAGTCGCCCGTCGGCACGCTGGAGGGCAACCGCCCGGGTGTCACGCGGCCGCACTTCGGGCACTCCACGTCCAAGCACTGGTGGTCGGTGACGATCGGCCGGATCTCCGGCAGCTCGTAGACGTAGTGGTTCATGACCGAGCCGGTGGGCTTCCCTACGGCCAGGTCGGCGCCGCAGTGATCGCAGTTCGACGACCGATACTGCTTCACCGCGTCGATGTGATCCGGTGGCGCGGACAGGTTCCGCTCGTGCCCCGGCTGCCCACCGCGCCTGCGCTTCTTGCCCCGCCGCCGCTTGGTCGGCGGCGGGCTTCCCGGCAGGTCGGACGAAGGCGGCTTCGACGAATTCTGCGAGTTCCGGTTCAACTGCGCCCGCAACTCGACGATCGTAGCCTCCGCCGCAGCCAGCCGCGCCTTCAGCAACACGATCTCGTCGCGTTGCGCGACCACCAGCGCGGCGAGTTCCTCGTATGTCGGAGGCGTCGAGATCTCGCCATTAAGATCTCCTCGCGCAGCATGTCAAGAAACCTGCGCGTGAACGCTTACCCCCGCGCTGACGCCCCTCGCCATCGACCCGGGCCACCCGTTCCCCCACCTCCTACAC
>VGZE01000384.1 GCA_016872755.1 Planctomycetota bacterium | reverse complement strand
AGCGAAGCTTCGACGATCGCGCACAGCGTGCCGTGCGAGCCCGTGTAGAGCCGGTGCAGATCGTAGCCGGTGACGTTCTTGACGAGCTGCCCGCCGCTCTTGGTGAGCTCGCCGTGCCCGTCGACCACGCGCAGGCCGAGCACGTGGTGGCGCAGCGGGCCGAAGCGCAGCCGATCGAAGCCGCTGGCGCCGGCGCCGATCACGCCGCCGATCGTCGCGCCGCCGGGGCACGGAACGTCAGGCGTCAGCCAGTGTCCGCCCTCGTTCACGGTGCGCGCCAGCTCGGCCATCGAGATGCCGGCCTCGACGCGGATCGTGCCGTCTCCCGGCTCGTAGTTCAGCACGCGCCTCAGTCGGCGCAGCGACATCGCGAAATCCAGGCGCGCCGGCGCGCGCGCCCAGCCGTGCTTCGAGAGCATCCCGACCGGCAGCAGCGCGAGCCCGTGCGCGAGCGCGTGCCGCACGCAGGCCTGGGCCTCCTCGGCGCCGGCCGGACAGGCGAGCGGCACGACGCGGCTTCCCCCCTCGAGTTCGAGCGGGTGCACGTGGGCCGAACCGACCACGCGCTCGAGTGCAGCGGCGACGAGATCGGGCGCGCGCAAGGCAGCCGTCATGCGCCCTCCGGCACGACGCCCGCGCGCATCTCTTCGCAGACGCGCACAGGGATCAGCTTGCCCGGGTTGAGCCGCCGCGCCGGATCCCATGCGTCGCGCGCGCGGCACATCTGGCGCAGGTCCGCGTCGCTGAACAGGTAGTGCATCTGCTGCTGCTTCTCGAGCCCGACCCCGTGCTCGCCGGTCAGCGCGCCGCCGGCCTGCACGCACAGCTCGAGCATCTCGTCACCCGCGGCGAGCACGCGCGCGAGCTCATCCTTGTCGCGGCGGTCGTAGCAGATGTTCGGGTGCAGGTTGCCGTCGCCGGCGTGAAACACGGTCGCCAGCCGCAGCTTGTGCGCGCGCGCGATCTCGACCGTGCGCAGCACCATTTCACGCAGCTTCGTGCGCGGCACGACGGCGTCGGCAACGTAAAGGTCCGGAGCAACGCGGCCCATCGCGCCGAACGCGCCCTTGCGGCCGGCCCAGAGCTTCTTCCGCGCTGCCGCGTCGCGCGCGCTGTGCACCGACAGCGCGCCGCGCTGCTCGAGGATCGCGCGCACGGCCCGCGCGCAGCCGGCCACCTCCGGCTCGCTGCCCTCGACCTCCACCAGCAGCACCGCCTCGGCCTCGCGCGGGTAACCGGCCGCGAAGACGCTCGCTTCGACCGCTTCGATCGTCAGCCTGTCCAGGATCTCCAGGGCCGAAGGCTCCAGCCGCGCGGCGATGATGTCGCTGACCGAGTCGCACGCGGCTTCCAGCGTCGCGAAGATCCCGAGGAAGGTCTCGACGACCGGAGCTTCGGGCACCAGGCGCACGACGAGTTCGGTCGCGATGCCGAACATGCCCTCCGAGCCGACGAAGAGCCCGACGAGGTCGTAGCCGAGCGGATCGAGCCGCGGCGCGGTCAGGTCGAGCAGCGTGCCGTCGTGCTGCACGATCAGCAGGCCGAGCACGTGCTGGCTCGTGCTGCCGTGCTTGAAGCAGT
>VGZE01000383.1 GCA_016872755.1 Planctomycetota bacterium | reverse complement strand
GCGCCGCTCGGCGGCCCGCTCGTCGGGCGCGCTGCGCCGGCCGTCGAGCAGCCGAATCCCCTCCCGGAGTCCGAGGTCCCCGGGCGCGAACACATCCGGCCGCGCCAGCCGGAACATGAGGAACATCTGCGCGGTCCACGTGCCGATGCCGCGCACGTCGACCAACTGCTCGATCACGCGTTCATCGCTCATCCGCGACAGCCGCGCGAGTTCCAAGCGACCCGCGGCGATGCGCGCGGCGAGATCGCGCAGCGCGAGCACCTTGGCCCTCGACAGACCCGCTCCGCGCAGCGTCTTCGGCGCGAGCGCGAGCAGCTCCGGAGCACGCGGGAAGTGCCGGCCCGGCGTCAGGTCGCGCACGCGGCCCCAGATCGTCGCCGCGGCCTGCCCCGACAGTTGCTGATAGACGATCGCGCCGGCCAGCGCGTCATAGTGCGTGCGCTGGCGCGGATGCGAGAGGTCCGGGAAGCCCGGGTAGCGCGGCAGCTTCCCGATCCAAGGCCGCCAGGCCGGGTCGAGCGCGGCGAGCGCGCGCAGATCGGCCGGACGACTTGCCATGGCGTGCGCCGGGCGTGGGCTGCTCGCTCGCCAGGTCGAGCTAGAACGGTGAGTTCGAGGCCGGCGGCGGCGGAAGCGGCGGCGCGGCGGGCGGCGGCGGCGGGGCGACAGCCTTGAGCGGGGTCTTCTTCGGCGGCGGCGGCGGCGGCTCCTCGCACACGCGCTCGCGCATCAGCCGCCCGATCTTGAACTTGACGACGCGCTTGGACGGCACGTTGACCTTCTCGAGCGTGCGCGGATTCTGCGCCCGGCGAGCGGCGCGGTCGCGGACCTCGAACACGCCGAACTCCCGGAACTCGAGCCGGTGTCCGCGCGCGAGCTCGCCGATCATCTCGTCCAGGAACAACTGGACGATCTCCTTGACCACCACCTTCGTGTGACCGGTGCGATCCGAGATCCGGTTGACCAACTCCTTCTTGGTGGTCGTGGCTTTGGGGTCCGCGGGGCTCATGGCGTGAGTGACGACGAGGCCTGGAGGGGTCGGCGGGGCCCGAAAAGGGCGGACGGGCCAGTATCGAAGCGCAATATCCCTTGGTCAAGTAAGAACTTGCGGCGGCTCGTCCAGGTGGAAGGTCAGCGGCCCGTGATTGACCAGCTCGACCTCCATCAACGCGCCGAAACGGCCCGTGGACACGCGCAGGCCGCGCTCGCGCAGGCGCTCGACGAATCGCAGGTACAGGGCCTCGCCCAGGGCTGGATCGGCGGCCAGGTCGAGCGAAGGCCGTCGGCCCTTGCGCCCGTCGGCACACAAGGTGACCTGGCTGACGACCAGGACCTCGAACCCCCGCTCGAGCACCGAAACGGCCATCCGACCGGCGCCGATCTCGTCCGGCCGCGCCGGATCAATTTCGGGAAAGCAGCGCCATTCGGCGACCTTGTCGGCCAGGCGCAGCGCCTGGGCCGGGCCGTCCTCCGCGAGCACGCCGAGCAGCACGAGCAGGCCGGGGCCGCAGGCGCCGACCCGCTCGCCCGCGACCCGCACGCAGGCCGAGCTGACGCGCTGGATCACGACCTTCATCGCGCCTCCACGCCGCGGGTCACGGCGCGGCCT
>VGZE01000382.1 GCA_016872755.1 Planctomycetota bacterium | reverse complement strand
CGCGAGGCCCGGATGCACCGGCGCGATCAGCTTTCCGAGCTCGAGAGGTATCCGGCTCATCGGAGCGTCTCCACGCGCTCGGCGCGCTCGACCCAGGCGCGCCATTCGTCCGGCGTGTTCACGTTGCGGGCCGGACCGAGCGGATCGCCCGACCTCGCTCCGAGCCCTTGCGCCGTCGCGCCCCCCCCGAGCAGTTCGGCGGGCGTGAAGCGCCCGACCCGCAATGGACGCCCGACGCGATCCGCGTGGAAACTGACCATGCGGCGCTCGCCCGCCTGCAGCGCTCGGCGGACGGCCGGCGCGCAACGTCGATGCACGATCGAGCACAACGGCTCGTCGCCGTCGGGACCGCTGAGCATCGCGACGCACAGGTCGGCCCGCAACGCGCGTTCGTGCAGCGCGACGTACAGGGCGGACGGCACGGCCGGCATGTCGACCGCGAGCAGTGCGACGCGCTCGGCTCGTGCCGCCTCGAGTCCGGCGAGCAGTCCCGCCAGCGGGCCGCCGTCCTCGATCGCGTCGAGCACGAGCGGGCGACCGTACTCTCGGTAGCGCTCGCACGGGCCGCAGGCGAGCGACACCCGGACGACCACCTGGTCGAGGCAGGCGAGCCCACGCGCGAGCAGGCTGCCGCCCTCGAGGCGCAGCTCGGCCTTGTCGCGCCCCATGCGCGAGGATCGGCCGCCGCACAGCAGCAGTCCTTCCAGCAGATTCGCAGCGAGTGGCATGTCCGGCATCGACGGTCGCAAGCGCAGCATCGAAACGAAAAGCGGCCGTCGGACGCGCTGCTCGCGATTCGATCCGTCCGCTGGACTCGATCGGTCGGGAGCCGCACGGCGGCCGGCGCCGCTAGGGAGCGTCCTTGGGCGCGCTGTCGCCTCTCTTGGCTTCTTCCGTTCCGTCCTTCAACCCCTTCTTGAACTCGTTCACGCTCGCACCCATCGAACGGGCCAACGCGGGCAGCTTCGCGCCGCCGAACAGCAGCAACGCGATCAGCAGGATGATCAACCACTCATACCAGCTCGGCATCCCCAGGAATAGCATCGGCAGTCCTTCTTGCCCCCGCGGGGGCGTGTTGGATCGATCTGCCTCGCGGCGAGTGGGCTGCGAGACGGTGGATCGCTGGCCTCCACTATAAGGTCTGGATCGAGTGGCTTTCTCCACTGTCCGCTGGAACAACGCCTCGCTGCGTCGAAAAACACAGGAATTTCGCGCCGAGCGCCTCGAGATTCACGCGCCCGGGCGTTCGGCCAGCGTGCCCTCGCGCTTGCGACCGACAGCCGGCCCTGGAAGCACGCGCAGACCGTTCGCCCCCAAGGCGCGGCGAACCGGTTTGGAAACCGTGTACGTCGACAGCCAGGCGCCGACGGCCATCCGCCGCGCCACCTCGGCCAGGAACGCGGGCTCCCACAGTTCGGCTTGACGGCGCGGTGAGAACGGATCGAGGAACACCGCGTCGTAGCGCAGCGGCTCCGCGAGCGCCGGCAGTTCGCGCCGTGCATCGCCCCAGTGCACGCGCAGCGTACCGACCACGCCCAACTCGAGCGCCCTCGGCGTCCGCTCGCGCAACGCGTCACGCACGATCCGATGCCATGGCTCGGCGCGCGGGTCGAGCGCGCCTTCACGCGCTA
>VGZE01000381.1 GCA_016872755.1 Planctomycetota bacterium | reverse complement strand
GCCGATCCCGCACCCACCGGTGGCCGTCGTCGGCCTGGGCTACGGTCCGGAACAGGCGCGCAAGGCGCCGCGCGGCTTCGGCGCGCTGGTCTGCCGCGGCGAACGGCTGGGAATGCTCGGCTGCCTGTGGGACAGCGCGATCTTCGACGGCCGCGCGCCGCGCGAGCACCTCTTCGTGCGCTGCATGTACGGCGGCACGCTGGCGCCCGAGGCGGCATTGCGGAGCGAGGACGAGCTCGTCCGCGCGGCGCGCGCCGACCTCGCCGCGCTGCTCGGCATCGACGGCCCGCCCGCGCACGTGGCGATCGCGAAGTGGGACCGCGCGATTCCGCAGTACGAGCTCGGCCACGTCGCGCGCCAGGCGCGCATCGAGGCCCTGGTCGAGCGCTGCTTCGGTTTGTACCTCGCCGGCAATCACCAACAGGGCATCGCCTTCGCGCGCGCGGCGGCGAGCGGAGTCGAGGCCGGGGAACGCGCGGTGCGCGCGCTCGCGCAGCGCTGAGGACGGCCCATGCACCCGTCGCTCGCGCACGTCGATCACCGGCCGTGGCCGCTGCCGCGCGGCCCGTGGGTCATGCAGCAGACCTGGCACGACCTGTTGTTCGCGCACTGGCCGGTCGATGCGCGGGCGCTCGGCGCTCTGCTGCCGGCGGAGCTCGAGCTCGACCTGTGGCAGGGGCGCGCGTGGCTCGGGATCGTGCCGTTCCGCATGAGCGGCGTGCGACTGCGCGGACTGCCGCCGGTCCCCGGTGCGAACGCGTTCCCGGAGCTCAACGTCCGCACGTACGTTCGTCCGCGCGCTCGCGGCGACGCGCGCCCCGGCGTGTGGTTCCTTTCGCTCGACGCGGACAGCGCGCTCGCGGTGGCCGCCGCGCGCGCGTGGTTCCGCCTGCCTTACTTCCGCGCGCGCATGCGCTGCAGCCCCGCGGGCGAGGCGATCGAGTACGACAGCGAGCGCGTCGACGCGCGCGGCGCGCCGTCGCGGCTGGTCGCGCGCTACGGACCAAGCGGTCCGATTGCGCTCGCCGTGTCGGGCAGCTTCGAGCACTGGCTGACCGAGCGCTATTGCCTGTACGCGCGCTCGCGCAGCGGACGACTGCTGCGCGGCGAGATCCACCACCAGCCCTGGCCGCTGCAGCCGGCGCAGGCCGCATGGAGCGCGAACACGGCAGCCGGCGCCCACGGCCTCGAACTGCCGGATCAGGCGCCGCACCTGGCCTTCGCCCGGCGAATCGAAGTCGCAATCTGGGCCCCGGCGGGCCTTCCGCAGTCCGGGCGCGCTTGTTAACCTCTTTCGCTCGAAACCCCACCCGTCACCCCACGCCTCCCACCGAGCCATGTCCGATTCCGCCTGCACCGTTCGCGTCGGCCAAGTCGTGCCCGATTTCAAGCTCACCACCTTCCTGCCCACCGAGGGCGGCTTCGGCGAGTTCGATCTCGCTGCAGCGCGCAAGAACAAGCAGTGGACGGCCGTGGTCTTCTACCCCGCCGACTTCACCTTCGTGTGCGCGACCGAGTTCGCCGCGCTGGCCGCGTTGTACGCCGAGTTCAAGAAGAACAAGTGCGAGGTGCTGACCGTGTCGACCGACACGCAGTTCACGCACCTGGCCTGGGCGCGCGAGGAGAAGGAA
>VGZE01000380.1 GCA_016872755.1 Planctomycetota bacterium | reverse complement strand
CGCAGGCCGCGGCGCTCGGCGCGCGCGAGCGCGGCGCGGCGCAGGCCGACATGGTGCAAGCGCGTGACGTCGGGGAAGAGCGGCCCGAGCTGGCTGCCGCCCAGGCCGACGAGCGGCGTCGTGCCCGACAGGTTGACGTGATCGCGCAGCGCGACCAGCGTGCCGGGCTGAGGGCCGGCATCACCGTCGCGCTGCAACCCGAGTCCGGCGGAAGTATGCAGCAGCACGCGCGCGCCGGCGCGCGCGGCGACCCAGCACGGGAAGGCGGCTTCGTGGGGCGCTTCCTGCGCCTCGCGCTGCGGATCGCCGAGCAGATCCTCGATCATCCAGACCGGACAGTCGTCGAGGGTGCCGGTCCACAGCCTGCGCGAGTGCCAGGGGCGCGGGAACCCGAGTGTTCCGAGCTCGTGCGAGCGCGCGTGCGTGAGTCGCTCGGGCAGCGTCGAAAAGCCGGTTCCGAACAACAAGAGCGCGCGCGGCGGGGCGACGCGCAGCCGGCCCAGTTCCTGCAGCGCGTGCGCGACTGCCGCGTCCAATGCGTGCACCGGGCCGGGAGCGGCGGGGGAGTTCATCGATGTTCGACTTCGGGCGGGGGCGCGAGCCAAGCGCGCATGCGAGGCCCGATGATGGCAAAGGGCCGCGCGCTGCGCACGGACTTGTTGCGCTCGCGGTGGGCGGTTCCGTTCAGCGTTGGCCGTTCGACAACAGCAGGGCGATCCAGCTCGGCAGCGGATCGTCGAGCACGCGCTCGAGGTCCGCGGCCGCTTCCGCCGGTCGCTGCTCGGACAGCGCGATCAGCGCACGCGTGACCCGCAGCAGCGCAACGCGCTCCTCCTCCAGGCGCGCGCGCGCCTCCGGGCTCGTCTGCAACGCGGCGACCGCGTCGAACTCGGCCGCGATCTCGGCGGCCTCGCTCGGGCCGAAGGGCCGCGTGCCGCTGCCGCGCAGCGCCGACTGCAGCCGCGGGAGCACCCGCGCCAACGCGCAGAAGCGCGCGATCGCGGCCATGCCGTCGCGCTCCGCGGCCGTCCAATCGCGCGTCAGCCGACCCTCGAACAGGCCGCTGAGCGACTCGGGCTTGGTGCCGAAGGCGGACCAGGGGAGCTGCTCCTCGCCGCTCTCGCGGACCAGGCGCAGGCCGCCGGCGTCGATGGCGAGCACTTCGCGCACGCCGGCTCGGCCGGGGCGCGGATCGCTGATCGTGCGGCGCTTCCACTGGCCGGCCTCCAGCGCACCGACCAGTGCGGCGAGCGTCGCGCTCGCCGCGTCGAGCTCGGCCGCGCGCGCCGCGACGAGCGCGCGCGTCGGTGCATGCGCCGAGCTCTCGAGCTCGCTCAGGCGCGCACGAGCGGGCGCGAACTCGAAGGCGACCCACTGCTCCACGAGCGAGCGGCCGCCGACCTCGGCGCCGAGGCACTCGGCCAGCCGCTGCCGCTCTGCGCGCTCGAGCTCGCTGGCGTAGCGCTGCGAGTCGCTGCTCGACTGCGCCAGCCACTCGGCGGCCCGCGCGCGGGCAGCGGCCAGTGCCGTGCGCGGCGGAGCATCTGCGGCGCTGCCCGCCGCCGGCGGTTCCGAGAGCTGCGCCAATTCTCCCAGCAGATCCGGCAGGCGCGCGTGCTCGCCGGCCGTGCGCGCGCG
>VGZE01000379.1 GCA_016872755.1 Planctomycetota bacterium | reverse complement strand
CACCACCGCGAGGACCTGCACCCCGACCATGCCGCGGCCGGCGCGCTCGCGCGCGCGGCGTGGTACCTGGCCGGCCTGCGCCGGCTGGCCGAACGGGACGGCGGCCCGAGCGCATTCCGGCCGCCGCGCCTGCTGCACTTCGCCGGTCACGTGCCGCTCGAGCCGACCCTGGTCGTCGACATCAGCGCGGTGTGGGAGCGCAAGGTCGAGCTGATCCGCTGCTATGCGTCGCAGCTCGAGCCCGCCGATGCGCAGGATCGCGGCCAGCACCTACTCTTCGGGGCCGATGTGCTGGCGCGCGCCGAGACGAAGGCGCGCTACTTCGGCGAGCGCATCGGCGCGCGTTACGGCGAACCGCTGCTGCACGTCGGGCCGCTGCCGGCGGACGTGACGCGGCTGTTCTGAGTCCGGCCGCGCTACAATCCGCGCCGCGGACCACGGCTCCGCGTCCCATGCGACGCATCGCGCTCGTCAACCAGAAAGGCGGGGTCGGCAAGACCACGTCGGCGGTCAACCTCGGCGCAGCCCTGGCCCTGCAGGGCAAGCGCGTGCTGCTGATCGATCTCGATCCGCAGGCCAACCTGAGCACGCACCTGTCGCTGCAGGCCGAGCTCGACGAGCCGACCAGCTACACGGTGCTGTGCCGCGGCGCGAAGCTCGCCGACGCGATCCGTCCGACGGCGATCCCCAACCTCCATGTGGTGCCGACCAACATCGATCTGTCCGGCGCCGAGCTCGAGCTCGCCAGCGCGCTCGGGCGCGAAGGCCTGTTGCGCGATGCGCTCGACGAGAACGCGCGCGAACGCGCCGAGCGCGGAGAGCCGGCCTGGGACTTCGTGTTGTTCGATTGCCCGCCCAGCCTGGGGCTGCTCTCGGTCAACGGCCTGGTCGCGGCGACCGAGGTCTTCGTCGCGGTGCAGACCGAGTTCTTCGCGCTGCAGGGGATGAGCAAGCTGCGCGAGGTCGTGGCGCTGCTGCAGCGCCGCCTCAATCCGTCGCTGCGCATCACCGGCATCATCCCGTGCCTGTACGACACGCGGCTCAAGCTCGCGCGCGAGGTGTTGGCCGAGTTGCGCCGCTACTTCCCCGATCAGGTCTTCCCGCGCCCGATCCACTCGAACATCAAGCTCGCCGAAGCGCCGAGCTACGGCCAGTCGATCTTCGAGTACGCGCCCGACTCCAGCGGCGCGCGCGACTACCGCGCGCTCGCCGCGGCCGTGCTGGGCATCAGCGAGGAGCAGGCGCTGGCGGTCGAGCTCGCCGCGCGCCCGCCCGAGCCGCCGCGCAACCCGCCGCCGCCGCGCGCGCGACGCGCGGTGCCCGGTGCGGCGCCGCAGGACCGCGCGCTGAACGCGCCGGAGGGTGCCGCCTCGGCGACGGCGGAAGACGCGCTGACACCGGTGCTCGAGGACCTGCCCGACCTTCCTCCGGAGGCCTTCGAGGTTGGCCGCCTCGACTGAACCGAGGGGGCCGCTGCGCCTGGGGGTGCTGTGCCACCCGACCTACGGTGGTTCGGGCGTGCTGGCCTCCGAGCTCGCGCTGTCGCTCGCGGCGCGCGGGCACGACGTGCACCTGTTCTCGCATCAGGTGCCGCCGCGCCTGGCCGCATCCAGCGGTCCGGTGCAGATGCACGTGTCGCAGGGGCTGCCCT
>VGZE01000378.1 GCA_016872755.1 Planctomycetota bacterium | reverse complement strand
CTCGACGCGCGCGGTCGCCCGGCGCTTGCCGTACCACAGGCACTCGCGCTGGTAGCGCCGCAGGAACGCGCGGAATTCGCGGTCCTCGTAGCGCGGCAGCGCGCGCAATAGCGCCGCGAAGTAGCCCCAGCCGATCGCCAGCCCGCCGATCACGTACGGCGAGGCTGCCATGCGGAACACCGCGCTGACGAGCAGGTAGAGCGGCCCGGTGCCCATGAAGTACTGGCCGCGACCGTGGCGCGCGCGCCCGGTCAGGATGCCCTTCTGGCTCGAGCCCATCGCGCGCAGGTGCACGAAGCGCAGTGCGGGATCGTCGTAGCTTCGCGCGCGCCAGCCGAGCATGCGCGCGCGGTGGCAATCGATGCCGTCCCACATCACCTCGCGCACGAAGCCACCGATCTCGCGAAAGCAGCGCGTGCGATACAGCTTGGTCATGCCGGCCGACATCTCGTCGCCTACCGGTTCCGCCTCCAGCGTCCCGTCGGGCGCGCGCTGGTAGGGCTTGCCGCTGGCGGTGCCCAGGCGCGGGTCGAGCTCCATTCGTTCGATCAGCCGTTCGAAGTAGTCGGCCGGGAGTTCGAGGTCGAGGTCGAGCTTGCACAGGTAGTCGAAATCGGCGAGTTCGACGCCCTCCAGGCCGGCGTAGAACGCATCGACGACTCCCGGACCGACGCTGCGCCCACCGCGATCCGTGCGCCGCACGATGCGCAGCAGCGGATGGCGCGCCGCGTACTCGGCCAGGATGCGCGGCGTCTCGTCGGTCGAACCGTCGTCGACGACGATCCACGTGCTGGGCAGGAAGCGTTGCGACAGCACGCTGTCGAGCGTCGTGCGCGCGAAGCGCGCCTCGTCGCGACAGGGCGTGACGATCAAGAGTCGGGGCATGCGTCGCGCGGGATCGGTCCCTGTGTGGCTCACGCGCGCGGATGGTAGCATTCGCGCTCGGGCCCGGAGGCATGCCGCGGCACGGACGACTCGCCCCTCGCGCCGATGCTGGATCTCACTGTCGTCATCGTCAACTACCGCACCGCGGAGCTCGCGATCGAGGCGCTGCGATCGCTCGAGCCCGAACTCGCGCAGCGCGGCTCGGCTCGCGTGTGCGTCGTCGACAATGCATCCGGCGACGGGTCCGCCGAGCGCCTCGACGCGGCGATACGTTCGCATCGCTGGTCGTCCTGGGTGACCCTGCTCGCGCTCGCCGAGAACGGCGGCTTCGGAGCGGGCAACAACGCCGCGCTGCGGCCGGCACTGGAACGGCCGGCCGCGAGTCCGGCGGCGTTCTTGCTGTTGAACCCGGACACGGTCGTGCGTCCCGGCGCGGTCGGATGCCTGCTCGACTTCCTGGCCGAGCATCCGCGCGCCGGGATCGTCGGGCCGCGCCTCGAGGACCCGGACGGCACGCCGCAGCGCTCGAGCTTCCGCTTCCCGAGCCTGCGCGGGGAACTCGAGCAGGGCCTGCGCCTGGGCCTGCTCAGCCGGCTACTCGCGCGGCACGTCGTCGCGCCGCCGGTGCGCGACGACGCGCACGCGACGGACTGGCTCTCGGGTGCCTGCCTGCTCGTGCGCCGCGAGGTGCTCGAGCGGATCGGGCTCTTCGACGAGCGCTATTTCCTCTACTTCGAGGAAACCGACCTGTGCCGCCGCGCGCGCGACCATGCGT
>VGZE01000377.1 GCA_016872755.1 Planctomycetota bacterium | reverse complement strand
CGGCCGCACGCCGCCAGGCGGAGGGCGCGCGTTCGCGCCGCGCCGCGGACGCGACGCGACGCGCCAGCTCTTCGGCGCCGAGCACGCAGCGCAGGTCCTCGAGCAGCGTCTGCGGGTCACGGCTGCCCGCGGCGCGCGCGGACTCCAGCAGTTCTGGCAGGCGATCGGGACCCCGCCTCATGCGAGCGCCTCCGGCTCGAGCACCGCGCGCAGCTTGGCCAGCGCATGGAAGACGCGCGACTTGACGGTGCCCACCGGCACGCCGAGGCGCTCGGCGACCTCGATGTAGGGCCGTTCCTCGAGCAGCGCCAGCTCGAGCGTGCGCCGATGGTCGTCGGACAGCTCGGCCAGCGCGCGCTGCAGGCGAGCGTGGAGTTCGAACGCCTCGAGCGCCGCGCCGAGCTCGGGCTCGACCAGCGCCTCCTCCGCGCGCTCGTCCAACGGCTCGCGGCGGCCGCGCGTGCCTTCGCGGCGGCGCTGGTCGATCCAGACGCGCGCGGCGACGCGCGCGACGTAGGCGTCGAAGCGCTCGCGGGCCACATAGCGATCGGCGGTACGGAGCAGGCGCATGAAGACTTCCTGGGCGAGATCGGCGGCGCCCTCCGCGTCCAGTCCGCGGCGTCGAAAGTACAGGCACAGGCTCGCGCCGTGCGTCCGCACGTAGGCCTCGAACGGTTCGTGGCGGCCGCGCCGCAGCTCCGACAACGGATCCCCGACCTGATCGTCTCCGCTCATCGGCGCGGCGGGTCGGGCGGGGGCTCCAATGGATCGGCAGCTTCCTCAACGCGCCACGCCGCGCCGGGTTCAATCAGAATCCGCGCCAACGCCGTCACGAAGGACGGCTCGAGCGCGCCGCGCACCCGCAGCTCCAGGCGGCGCTCGTGCTCGGCCACGTGCAGGAACTCGATTTCCAGGCGCGGCGGCGGCAGGAGCTCCCGCACGCGCGCCGCCCATTCGACCGCCAGCACCGCGCCCCGGCCGAGTTCCGCGGGGCCCAGCTCCTGCAAGAGCGCCGCGCCGCTCGACGCGCGCCAGGCATCGAAGTGCCACAGCTCGAGGCGTCCCTGGTGGGCATGCTGCAGCGCGAAGGTCGGGCTGCTGACCGCATCCGTCACGTCCAACCCGCGCGCCAGCCCGCGCACGAAGCAGGTCTTGCCGGAGCCCAGCTCTCCGTCGAGCGCGATCACGAGTCCGGCCGGCGCGATCCTCCCGATGCGTTCGCCGAGCGCCTCGGTCGCCTCGGGCCCCGCGCACAGCAGCGTGCCGAGCCTGTGCAGCAGCTCAGCCGGCATGCACCCATCCCAGACCGGGGCCGCGGCGGTAGCGCCGGGCCTTGCCCTGATCGCACAGCCACAGCCCTGCGCCGGCGTGCCCCCCGCTGGCGTGGACCGCGCCGATGTAGGCGAGGCCCGCGCAACCTCTCGGCGCCTCGGCGAGCAGGCGCGCGACGCGCGAGCGCGGCACGCAGGCGATCAGCTCGTGATCCTCACCGTCGTAGAGCGCGTGCTCGCGCGCAGAGCGGCCGCTCGCGCGCGCGGCGCGCAGCGCGTCTTCGTGAACCGGCACCGAGCACAGATCGATGCGCACGCGAGAGCGCGCGGCCAGGCGCTGCAGGTCGAGTGCGAGGCCGTCGGAGACGTCGATCAGCGCGCGGGCGCCGCGG
>VGZE01000376.1 GCA_016872755.1 Planctomycetota bacterium | reverse complement strand
GGGATCCGCTTCGCGCGCCCACCACTCCGCCTCGGCGGACAGGAACTCGGCCTGCGACGCGTGCGCGCGAGCGTCGCGCAGGCGCTGCCAGGCCTGCGCATCGGCGGCTTCGCGCACGAGCGCGCAGGCCTCTTCGAACCAGGGCTCGGCTGCGCCCTGGCCGAAGCCGAAGTGCTTGCGCGCGCCGGCCAGCTCGAGCTCGAGGATGCGTGCAAAGCCGGCTCCGACCGTGCGCTGGCCCGGTTCGCAGCGCGCGTCGGCCAGACCCAGCTCGAGCGCGCGCGCGCGCAGGTGTTCGCATTGCTCGCGCGTCAGGCGCAGCGCCTCCGCGCTCGGGGCGGGCGCGTCGGGGCCGCACAGCTCGAACACCAGTCCCTCCCCCAGCGAGCGGTAGCGCAGCACGAGCTCGCCCGCACGCTCGGCCGGCAGCGCGAGCACGGTGCGCCGCGCGCGGAACTGCGGTCCCGCCTCCACCCACCAGCGCGCCCAGGCCGGGCCGTCGTTGCCGAGGTTCTCGCCGCTGATGCGCTGCAGCCGCCGCTGCGCCGGCCATGCCAGGGCCGCGATGTCGGCGTGGAACTCGCTGCCTGACAGCTCGCGCACCAGCGTATGGGGCACGTCCCGATCGAGCCAGTCGCTCGGCTCGGCGCTCTCCCAGCGCCAGCCCAGCCCGGCCAGCACCAGGGCCGCGCAGACGCGCGAGAGCGGCGCCGCGGAGCGCAGCTCGGGCACGAAGAGCGCCGCGTCGCGCGCCTCGAAGTGCAGCTCGCCGGCGCGCTCTTCGTTCAGCACGAGCGCGAGCACGGCGTAGCACTGCGCGCGGGTCAGCCCGCGGCCCTCGCGCAGTTGCTCGAGCAACGCGCGGCGCTCGTCGGCACCCACGGCACCGGCCGCATCGGCGAGCGCATTGGCCGCGCGCTGCGCGACCTCGGTGCTCGCGTCACCGAGCGCGTCACGGATCGCGCGCAGCGCGTCCGGGCCGCCGATGCGTTCCAGCAGCACGACCGCGCGCGTGCGCGCCTCGCTGCGGCCGGCGCCGAGCCCGGCGTGCAGCACCGGCACGAGCGCCGGCCCCGCGCGGCGCGTGAGCGCCTTCTCGCTGGCCGAGCGCACGCCGCCGACCGGGTGCGCGAGCCACTCCACCAACTGCACATCGGAGAGCAGCTCCGGCGCGAGCGCGCCGAGCAGGTCGAACAGCGGCAGCGCGCTCGCCACGGGCAACTTGCCGGACATGCGCGCGGCCACGGCGGAGCGCGCATCGGCGCGGCCGGAGGAGAGCAGCGCGCGCGCGCCGGTCAGCAGCAACACGCTGTCGTCCTCGCCCAACGCGAGTCGTGCGGCGGCCAGCCCATCCTCGCCGGCCAGCAGCAGGCGGCCGGCCGCGCGCTCCAGGCGCGCCGCATCGGTCGGCGCCGCGCCGGCCAATTCGGCTCGCAGTGCGCCGAGCCACTGCTCGGCCGCGGCCATCGGCAACGCCCGCGACGCATCGATCGTGCCTGCGGTCCCGGCGGGGATTTCGAGTGGATTCGCGCGCTGAGCGCTCGCATCGGGCGCGCCGCTCCCGTGCAGACCGCGTTGCAATTGCGTGGCCAGTTCGCTGCCCGCCGGCTGCGGCGCGCCGGGCGCCTTCGTCCCCGTCGCCCCCGTCGCCCCCGGCGCGGCGGAGGGGG
>VGZE01000375.1 GCA_016872755.1 Planctomycetota bacterium | reverse complement strand
TCGCACGGTGCTGTGCCCGGACAAGCTCTCGGTCGACGAATGGCTTTCGGTCGTCGAAACCGCACACTGCGTGGGGCTTCGGACCACCGCGACGATCATGTTCGGCCACATCGACTGCGCGGAGCATTGGGCGACACACCTGCTGCTGATCCGCGACCTCCAGGAGCGAACCGGCGGCTTCACCGAATTCGTGCCGCTGCCCTTCGTCCACATGGAAGCGCCGCTTTATCTCAAAGGCCGCGCCCGCAAGGGTCCGACGTTTCGCGAAACCGTACTGATGCACGCCGTGGCGCGGCTCGTGCTTTACCCGCTGATTCCGAACATCCAGACCTCCTGGGTCAAGCTCGGACCCGACGGTGCCGCCGCGTGCCTGCGCGCCGGGGCCAACGACCTCGGCGGTACGCTGATGAACGAAAGCATCTCGCGCGCCGCAGGCACGGAGCACGGCCAGGAGTTCGACCCTGAGCGCATGGACGCGCTGATCGCCTCGCTCGGGCGAAATCCTCGCCAGCGCACGACGCTCTACGGCGCGCCGGGCAATCGGCGCGTGCGCGCGTCCTACGGCGCGGCGCCGCTGGCATTGCCGGTGACAGGGCATGGCCAGGCGCCTCGGCGCGCCGCTGCGGCATCGGCAGGGTGACCGCCATGCCTAACGCACCGAAACGAACCATCGCCGTGCTCGGCGGAACCGGAAAGGAAGGCTCAGGCCTCGCCTTGCGCTGGGCCCACGCCGGGCACTCCATCCTGATCGGCTCGCGTTCGACGGAACGTGCGCGTGAAGCCGCAGCGGGGATCAACGCGCGCGCTGGCGCGCAGCGCGCAACAGGTGCTGACAATCGTTCCGCCGCACAGGGCGCGGAGATCGTCGTACTCGCCGTACCCTACTCGGCGCAGCTTACGATGCTGAGCGAGGTGAAGGCCGTTCTCGACGGCAAAATCCTGATCGACGTCACCGTGCCTCTGGTGCCGCCGAAGGTATCCACCGCGCAGCTGCCCGACGGCGGCTCAGCAGTGCTCAAGGCACAAGCCATGCTCGGGTCCGGCGTGCGTGTCGTATCGGCGTTCCAGAACGTCTCGGCCGAACACCTGACCCTCGGTCAGGTCATCGACTGCGACGTGCTGGTGTGCGGCGACGACCGCGACGCGCGGGAGGCGGCCGTTGCGCTGGCCCGAGACGCCGGCATGCGCGCGTTCCACGCCGGGCCGCTTGCGAACTCGGTCGTGGCCGAGGCGCTGACCTCGGTGCTGATTGCGATCAATCGCCAGTACAAGATCAAGCATTCCGGTATCCGGATCACCGGCCTGCCGGACGATGCCGGCCGGGGCTGACGCCATGTCCAGCGCCGAAAAGCTCGACCCGAAACCGGCAGCGGCCCTGAGTCTTGCTGCGCTCTCCGGCATACCGCTGGTCAAGGCGGGCGACAACGTCGCCGACCTGATCGTGGCGGGCCTCTCGGCCTCGGGTCTCGCGCTGCAGCCGGGCGACGTGATCGCGATTGCGCAGAAGATCGTGTCAAAGGCCGAAGGCCGGACGATCGATCTGCGCGGCGTGACGCCGTCGCCGCGCGCGCTGGCGCTCGCCGAAGAAGTCGACAAAGACCCGCGCCTCGTCGAGCTGATTTTGACAGAGTCGACCGAGGTCGTGCGTCATCGCAAGGGCGTCCTGGTGGTCGCA
>VGZE01000374.1 GCA_016872755.1 Planctomycetota bacterium | reverse complement strand
TCCGGCAGGTGCGCGCCGCGCACTCGCGCGCCGACGACCGTGTCCTCGCCGAAGGCCGCGCGCAGCGCCGCGAACGCCGCCTCCGCCGCGCGCGGGTCGCGCCCGGAGTGCGCCGCGAACAGCCGCAGCTGCTCGCTCGTCGCGCGCACGCCCGCGAGCTCGACTTCGACGCGCACCGCGCCGCGCTCGAGCCGCGTGCGCTCGAGCCGCAGCCGCAGCAGGCGCTCGAACGCGCTCCAGCGCAGCGACGGCTCCGCGGGCTGCGCGCGCTCTTCCAGCGTGCGTCCATTCTCGAGCGCGAGCCTCAGCGCGAGCTCCCGCGCCGCCTGCCCGCGCTCGGCGAGCTCCGCGAACAAGGGCCGCGCGAGGTCTTCGGCGCACAGGAGCAGCGCGTCGAGGTTTTCGAGCGGAAAGTCGAGCTCGAGCTGCGCGCGCGGCGCGAGCACGACCGCTTCCGGCGCGAGCGGCGCGTGCGCTGCGCCCGAGGCGAGCGCGTGCAGTCGCTCGAGCTCCGGCCCGAAGCGCAGCAGCACGCTCTCGCGCGGCAGCGCCACGAGCTCGCCGACCGTGCGCACTCCGAGCCGCGCGAGCTCGTCGCGCGCGCTCGGCTCGAGCGCCAGTCGCGCCAGCGACACGCGCCGCGCGAGCGCGTCCTCGGCCGCGGGTTCTTCGAGCACCAGCACGCGCGCGCCGTGCAGCGCCTTGGCGATCGCATAGGTCGAGAAGCGCCGCGAGCCCGTCGCCACGGCGCTCTCGAAGCCCGCGCGCGCGAGCGCCGCGCGCACGGCCCGCGCCCACTCGATGCGCGTCGCGTGCAGCAGCTCGAGCCCCGCGAGGTTGGCCCAGAACACGCCGGGCTCCGCGCGCGCGGGCTCGACGTCGGGCGAGAAGGTGCGCAGCAGCGCGGCGAGCCGCTCGAGCGCCGCGTCGAGCTCTTTGTGCTCGACCGTCGCCGCGCGCAAGTGCGCGCACAGCGCGAGCGCCGACGCATAGCGCATGCCCGCGAGCACGCCCGCCCGCCGCGCGCGCTCGTTCGTCCAGCGCACGACGCCGTGGGGCGCGTCGTGATCGACGACCGCCACAGGCTCCGCGCGCCACGCGCTCTCGCGCCCGACGAGCACCTGCAGCGCGAGCGCGGGAACGTCAACGCAAGCCAGCGACTCCATGGGCCACCTCCACGAGCCGCCACGGCCGCGAGCGCCGCTTGTCCTTGCACACCTCGAGCACGCACTCGAACGCATCCGGCCCGCGCCGCCGCAGCTGCGCGTGCGCGCGCAGCGACACGAGCGAGCTCAAGGACGAGCTCGACACGTCCTTCTCCGTCAGGCACAGCACGCCGGTGTCGTGGCGCTGGGCCTGCGCCACCAGCCGCGACTGCAGCGCC
Organism: Planctomycetota bacterium; assembly: GCA_016872755.1. Taxonomy (GTDB): domain Bacteria; phylum Planctomycetota; class UBA1135; order UBA1135; genus GW928-bin9. The sequence goes on along the minus strand of VGZE01000374.1, from coordinate 298 downwards.
ATCGGCACCGCCGCGCGCGCGCCGAGGTCGACCACCACCAACCCGAAGGCGCCCGAGCGTGCGAGCCATTCCGCCGCCAGCGCCAAGTCTTCCTCCCGCGGCGGCCGCACCACCGCCAGCGCCCCGAGGTCGACGCCGAGCTCGGCCGCATCCGGCGGATAGAACGAGCTCTGCCGCGCCCCGACCCACGCCACGGGTTCGCCGCGCCGCTGGGCATCCCGCACCAGCCGCAGGGCCAAGGTCAGCGCCGGCCCGCCGCGCCACTGCGACAGCTCCGCCAGCCGCCCCGCCACCTCCG
>VGZE01000373.1 GCA_016872755.1 Planctomycetota bacterium | reverse complement strand
TGATCGAACGCCACGGCCACCGTCCCCCCGCGGCCGTCCGCAGGGAGCTCCTTGCGCAAATGGCGTCGGCCTGATTACCCTCAACCCACGGTCCAGAAAATCTGGAGCGGTACAGATCCTGAAGTCAGGCGGCCGCGCCGAGGACTTGAGGCTGCGAACAGCCGAGCGCCTTGTCAGCGTGCTCGCGATCTTTTGCATCCTCTCCTAGCGGATCTTCTGGCTCACGATGGTGCACCGGGCGACCCGGCGTGCCACGCCGATCCTCGCGTTCACCCCAATCGAAATCGAATTGCTCGCTCGAACGGCTGCGAAGAAGGAGCAAACCAAGCACGGGCCAGCGGCGTCTCTAGGCGACTACCTGAATCAGCTCGCCAGGCCCGGAGGCTACCTGAACAGATCCAACGGCGGCCCGCCGGGGATCACAGTCGTGTGGCGTGGGATGGCGCGGCTGATGGACATCGCGTTCGGCTTCGAGCTTGCCAGTGGAACCTGTGGGTGATCGAAAGGTTCAGCGAACGATTACGAGCGAAGGGGCGGCGGAAGCAGCCGCGAGAGCGAGCGACGGGGCAGGCTGCCGAGCGCAAGGCGCGCGGTGGGGGCCCCGGGGCTCGCGCGGGAGTGGCTCGCGGGTAGGTGGCGGCGCTCGGCGGGGATAGTGTGGAGGTCATGGCCGCTTCGTTGTCGCAGCCCGTGCCCTGGCCGGAGATCCCGGGGTATCGCATCGAGGGTGTGCTCGGGCGTGGGTCGGCGGGGGTGGTGTATCGGGCGGTGCAGGTCGCGGTCGATCGGCCGGTGGCGTTGAAGGTGCTGCACGCGGATGTGGCGGCGCGCGGGCGGTCGGTGCGGCGGCTGCAACGCGAGGCGCGCACGACGGCGCGGCTGGCGCACCCGGGGATCGTGACCGCGATCGACATGGGCGAGTGCGCGGGCACATGGTGGTATGCGATGGAGCTCGTCGACGGGCCGTCGCTGGCGGAGAAGCTGCAGCGCGAGGGACCGATGAGCGAGCGCGACGCGCTGCGGCTCTTCATCCCCTTGTGCGAGGCGCTCGAGCACGCGGCGGACGCGGGCGTGATCCACCGCGACCTGAAGCCGGGCAACATCCTCGTCGATTCGAGCGGGCGCGGCCGCATCGTCGACCTCGGGCTCGCGCTCGCGGAGGACGATCCGTCGCTCACGGCGCAGGGCGGCATGCTCGGCACGCCGCACTACATCTCGCCGGAGCAGGCCCGCAATCCGACGGCGGCGGATGTGCGCAGCGACATCTGGTCGCTCGGCGCGACGCTCTTCCACTGCCTGTGCGCTCGGCCGCCGTTCGCGGGCGAGAGCGTGGCCGCGATCCTCTCGGGCGTGCTGTATGCGCCGATTCCCGATCCGGCGGAGCTGGCGCCGAAGCTTTCGCGCAACATGGCGCTCGTGCTGCGCAAGTGCCTCGCGCGCGATCCGGCGCGGCGCTACCAGCATCCGCGCGAGCTGCGCGAGGATCTGGAGTCGATTCGCGAGCGGCGCGGCGTGAGCGTCGAGCGGCGTTCGCTCGATCCGCTGGCGGGCGAGCGCGAGCGGACGCGCACGCGCTGGATCGCGGTGGGGAGCGTGGCCGCGGGCGTGGGGCTCGCGGCGTTGATCGTGCTGCGGCCGTGGCGCGCGAGCGAGCCCGCGGGCGTGGAGAGCGTCGCGAGCGTGGCGTTCGC
>VGZE01000372.1 GCA_016872755.1 Planctomycetota bacterium | reverse complement strand
CCGTCGACGGCGAGATCGCCGGCGAGCCGCTGGTGTGGAACGACCGCGTCGCGGTCGAGGTCTTGCGCGGCGGCGAGCGCCGCATCGAATGGCTCGACCTGGCGACCGGCAAGCGCCTCGCCGCCACGGCCTGGATCGAGGGCGCGCCGCTGTCGCCGAACGTCTGGGGCGGTCAGTTGTCGATGCGCGCCGGCGAGCGCAAGCTCGCGCTCTACGCGCCGCGCGAGCGCTCGCTCGATCCGATCTGGACCTACGAAGGACCGGAGGAGGTATACGCTCCGCTGCACTTCGAAGGCTCGATCTACGCGCGCGTCGGCGACGGGATCGAGCGCCTCGACCCGCCCGCGACGAGCCCGGCCTGGCGCACCGAGGGCGACTACCGCAGCGAGCTCGTGATCCGCGGCGGCAAGCTGTGGGCGCTGTCCTACGACAAGAAGGGCCTGTCGTGGCTGTACGAGATCGATCGCGCGACCGGCAGCGCGCGCAAGCTGGTCTCGTGCGGCCAGCACCAGGGCCAGAAGCCCGAGCGCGGTTTCGGCCCGCAGTTGTGCGCGCTCGAGCCGCAGCTCTTCATCCACCACTCGCTGCCGATCGTGCTGGCGGACTTCGGCACGACCACGGTCGGCATGGTCGACCTGTCGAGAGAGCAACCGGTGTTCGGCACGGCCTACATGGTCGGCCAGGCGGTCGATTGGGGGCCGGGCTGGTTGGTCGAGGTCCCCTACGCCGACCGCGGCAACTGCTGGATCCAGGAGCTCGCGCGCACCAGCGAGCCGCCGGTGCTGCTGGCGGGATTCGACATGCACAACGAGTTCGTCGGCGGCAAGGTCTCGGCCAGCATCGCCGGCCGCAGCGCGCTGATCGGCGCGCGAGCCTTCGACGTGGACACGCGGCGCGTGCTGTGGAGCCACGAGCGCGAGGTCGTGCAGCGCGCGATCCCGGTGCGCTCGGGGCTGTTGCTCGCCGAGCTTGGCGGAAAGCTGTCCGGGTGGTTCGCCAAGCAGAGCGGGAAGAGCGTCTCGCGCTCGAGCGGCGCCGCTCAGGCGTCGACGAGCCTGCCGGCGCTGGATGGGACGTATACCGCATTGCTCCGCGACGGCAGCGCCGTCACCGGCAAGTTCAAATCCCCGGCACAGGCGGAGGAGATCGACGGGGTCTCGGCCGGTGGAGTGAAGACGAAGCCCGCGCGCGAAGACCTGCTACTGCTCGAAACGCAGCCGGGTGCGTTCGTCTGGTGCGCGGAGCCGTCGCGCTACGCCGAGTACGCGCGGACGCTGGCCCAGGCCGGCGGCGCGCACGCGTGGGTCGAGCTGGCGCGCGAGGCCCTGGGCTCGAAGGACCCGGAGTTGGTGGGGCGCTACGTCGCGCAGGCACGAGCGCTCGGCAGCACCGATCCGGACCTCGGCAAGACCGAGAAGGCGCGCTTGGACCTGATCGTGAAAGCACCGCGAGTGAACAAGGCGCGCGCCGAGGAGCTGGCCAAGCGCGCCGAGAAACTCGAGCTCGCTCCGGTCGAGAGCCTGCTCGAGCGAGCGAAGCTGCTGCCCTCACAAGCGCCGCGCGGCGCGCGGCTCGCGCTCTTGTCGGCCGCGCTCGAGCTCGCGCCCGCCCATGCGGGTGCCCGCGCGGCGCTCGAGGAGTCGCTGCCGTCCGCGACGCGCGGCGAGTTGGGCTGGTCGGCGGCCGACTGGGTCGCGCTGGCCGCGGCAGCGCGCT
>VGZE01000371.1 GCA_016872755.1 Planctomycetota bacterium | reverse complement strand
CGCTCGCGCGGCTGTGCGACGGCGCCGACGCGATCGTGCACGCGGCCTTCGAGCACCCCGGCGCGATCCCGGTAGCCGGGCGAAGCGAGGCCGAGCACTACGTGCAGACCAACTTCGTCGGCTCGATGCGCCTGCTCGAGCGCGCGAGCTCGCTGGGCGCGCGGCAATTCATCTACGTGTCGAGCTACGCGGTCTACGGCCGCGATCCCAACGCCGATCCGCTGCAAGCGCGCGCGCCGCGCGATGAGCGCTATCCGCTGTGGCCGGGCGAGTTCTACGGCGCGCTGCGCGCCGCGGTCGAGAAGCTGTGCTTCGCGAGCTCGCAGGCCTACGGCCTCAACGCCAGCGTGTTCCGCCTCGGCCTCGTGCTCGGGCGTCGGACGAGCTTCGACGAGACGCCGTGCGCGTCGAGCGTGCTGGAGGCGCTGCGCCATGGCGAGCTGCGCGGGCGCCACGGTTCGTACGTGATCGCGGCCGAGGACGCGGCCGCGATCCTGGCCGGCGCGGTGGGGGATGCGAGCCTGCGCGGCGAGGTGCTGAACACCGTCGATCGCTGGCTGGATTTCGCTGAGCTCGCGCCGCTCTTGTCGGAGCTGCTCGGCCGTCCGATCGGCGTCGCCTGCGAGCCGGCGCCCGAGCCGCGCGTGCCGATCCTGTGCGAGCGCATCCACGCGCGCTACCGTGATTGGCGGACGACGGCAGCCCTGCGCGCGCTGCTCGCGCGGCTCGTGCGCGAGGGCCGCGAGCGGCTGGCGTCCGAGCCGCGATGAGCGAGAGCCTTTCCCCGATCGAATCGCCGCTGCTTCCGCCCGCAGCGCCGCCGGCGCTGCGCCGGCTCGTGCGCAAGGAGTGGATCGCGCCGCTCCTCTTGTTCGCAGCACTCGTCGCGCTGCCCGCCGGCCTGTGCCTGCCGCTGCTCGAGGTCGAGAAGTTCGTGTTCTGGGAGAGCAGCTACTCGGTGCTCTCGGGCATCGCCGGGCTGTGGGAGGACGGCCAGCTCTTGCTCGCGCTCGTGCTCTTGTGCTTCTCGGTCGTGTTCCCCTGCTTCAAGCTCGGGGCGCTGTGCGTGCTGTGGTGGCGCCCGATGTCGGTCGAACTGCGCGCGCGCTGGCTGCACCGGCTCGAGTGGCTGGGGCGCTGGTCGATGCTCGATGTCTTCGCGGTCGCAATCCTGGTCGTGGCGGCCAAGCTCGGCATCCTCGCCGAGTGCCGGCCGCAGATCGGCGTGTACGTGTTCGGCGCGGCCGTGCTCTTGTCGATGCTGGCCAACGCGCGGCTGGTCGCGCTGGCGCGGCGCCACGCGACCTAGCCAGGGGGCCGGGGCTCGCCCAGCCGGCGCCCGCACTGCTCGAGCAGCGCATCGGCGACCCGCGCCGGGTTGTAGCCGCCGGTCGCGCGCACGAGCGGTTTGTCGTGGCGCGTGCACAGCGCATCGACATCGTTCAGCGCGTGTCGGATCCAACGGATCAGCAGCACGACGGCCGCGACGTCCGTTCGCGCGATCCAGGGCTCGATCGTGGCGAGAGTGGGTTTCACCTCACTCGTCAGCGGCCAGTGCAGGGCCGTCAGATCGAAGGCCGAGCGCAGCTTCTCGGCCGCCTCCGGACGCGGGACACCGCCGAGCAGGAGCAGCGCGCGGCCAGCGAGCAGCCCGCGCACGCGTGCCACGGCCGACGGCGCCGCTTGCGGCTCGGCCGGCCGACGCGTCGCAGCCGCGAG
>VGZE01000370.1 GCA_016872755.1 Planctomycetota bacterium | reverse complement strand
ACGAGTTCAAGCGTCGAAGTCGGCGAACTGCGCGATCCAGCTCGCGCGCAACCCGCGCGCGCTCACATGGCGGGTGCGGGCGAGCGTGGCCGTCGTGCGGGACGCGAGCTCCGCGCTGTCCACCGCCCCCGCTCGATGCTCCGCGACGAGCTGCCTCAGGCCCGCGCGCACACGACGCTTCGTCTTGCCCATCAGCCGCACGTGAGTCGGCAGGACCAACAGGCCCAGATACCCCACTCCCCGGCGACACCCGTCGAGAGCGCCCGAGCTCTTCACCTCCAGAGCGAGCTCCGCGCGCAGGAACTCCTCGATCCGCGCTCGCCAGCCCTGCAGCGTCTCGCGCTCGTCCGCGAACAGGACGAAGTCGTCCATGTAGCGCACATACCCCGGGGCACGCAGGACTTCCTTGGCGAAGTGGTCGAGCGGAGCGAGATAGAAGTTGGCCAGATGCTGGGACGTGAGCGCTCCGATCGGCAGCCCCTTCCCCGCGCTCGTGCGATACGAGTCGATCAGGCCGCCGAGCAGTCCGAGCAGCGCGCGGTCCTTGAAGCGCCGCTCCAGCCGCTGCCTCAGGATCGCGTGGTCGATCGAGTCGAAGTACTTGCGCACGTCCAGCTGCAAGAACCAGCGCCGCTTTCGAACGAACGAGCGTGTGCGCTCGATCGCCTTGTACAGACCCTTTCCGGTTCGGCAGGCATAGGAGTCGAAGATCGCGACACGCTCGAGCTCGGGCTCGATCACCTGCACGATGGCGTGATGGAGGACGCGATCGCTGAAGGCCGGCGCCGCGATCCGCCGCGGCTTCGGATCGCGAATCTCGAACATCCGGTAGCCGTGCCACAGCACGCGCTCGTCGAGGAGCTGCGCCCGCAACCCGGCGATGTTGTGCGACAGGTCGTTTCCGAAGCGTTGGATGGCATGGCGGTCCCGCTTGCCACGCCGCGCCTGATGGAACGCGACCAGCAGGTTGCGCGTGTCGGCGATGCGCTCGTAGAGGTTGCCCGCGCGGCGCACCACTCAGGAGACGCCCGCCGCGGCGAGCTCCGCTGACGGTGCCGCCGTTGCCGGTTCGGCGGGCACGACCAGACTCGGCGGCGCAGGTTCCGGATCCGCCATCGTTCCGAGGATGCCGAGCAGCACGCTTCCGTAGCGCTGGACCTTTGCGTCTCCGATCCCCTCGACCTCCGCAAGCGCCGCCCTGCTCTTGGGAACTCGACGCGCAAGCTCGGCCAGCTGCGCGTTGGTGAAGAGCGCATAGACCGGAACCGCCTCGCTGTCCGCCAGCTGCTTGCGCAACTGGCGGAGCTTCGAGAAACGGGCGAACTCCGCCGCGCTCAGCAGCTGGCGGTAGTCGGTCTTGGGCTTCTCGCCCGCACTGCCTCCGCTGCCGTGCCTCGCGGGTTCCGACTCCGCTCGCCGCTGCAGATACTCCACGCACACCGACCAGTACTGCCGCCCTTGCGCCAGCACGGGCGCCTTTTCGATGCACAGCACCTTGTGCGTGCGCAAGAAGAGGTTGAGCTGCGCGACCGCGTCCTCGTCGCCCTCCATCGGAATGGAAAACACCTGAATCTGCATGCTGAGGCTCCTCTTGCTTGTGCGCTGCGCGCGGCCACCGGCGTTGGCATCTACGGCGTCGCTCCGCTCCCGCCTCCGTGCCCCCGCCTCAGGCCGCGCTCCGCTCGCTCACGGGACGAGAACTGGGGCGAGCACGACCCGGA
>VGZE01000369.1 GCA_016872755.1 Planctomycetota bacterium | reverse complement strand
GCCGCCGGCCGCTGAACTCGCCTCCGCCTGGCTGGCCGCGGAGCACGAGAGCGGCGAGTTGCACCCACGTTCGCCGCCGGAAGCCCGCGTGATCGCGGCGCGCGCGGCGGTGCAGCTCGAGCACGGCGCGAGCGCGGGCACCGGGCTCGGCCCGCAGCACGGTTGGATCGGTCGCCAACCCACCGTGCCGCGCTACGCGACCTTCTACGAGCGCTTTGCGCGCTGCGCCTGGCAGGCCTGGCTCACACGCGAACTCGGGCTCGAGGAGACGCCCGATCCGCTGGGAGTGCTGCCCGAGCTCGACGCTTTGCTGCTCGGCACGACCGTGCACGCGGCGCTCGAAACGCTGCTGGCTCCGCCGGGTCGACCGCGCGAGCTCGCGGCGCTGCTCACGTTGGCGCCGGTTCCGGCGCCATGGCCCGCGGCCGCCGACGTCGCGCGCGCGCTGGACGCGGCCGCGCGCGAGGCACTCGCTGAGCGCGGCGTGCGCTACGACGGACTCGCGAGCGTGCTGGCCGAGCTCGCGGCGCCGCACGTCGCGCGCGCGCTCGAACTTTCGTACGGCGACGTCGATCCCGCGGTCCTCGGCTGCGAGGTCGAAGGCCGCTGCAGCATTGCCGGCCGCGAGATCCGCTTTCGCGCCGACCGCGTCGACGCGGGCGCCTCCGGGCCCGTGCTGCTCGACTACAAGACCGGCGAGCCGGTCAGGGCGAGGTCCTTCCCGAAATGGTTGCGCCGCGGAACGCTGCTGCAGGCCGCGAGCTACGCGGCGAGCGCCACGGCGGCCGAAGGCGTGTACTTGTACGTCGACCCCGAGCTCTCGGCGCAGGCGGCGCGCCTCTCGACCGCGGCCCTCGCCGGCAACGGGTCCGCGCTGGCGGAGCTCGCGGTCGCCACGCTCGGCCGTGCGATCGACCACGGCGTCTGCACGCCGCGCCCCGAGAGCCGCGGCAAGGTCAACGAGGCCTGCCGCAACTGTGTTGTCGCGAGCGCATGCTCGCGCAATGACACGGCTTGGCGGCTGCGCTGGAGCATCGGGCTCCGACTCGCCACGGCGCGCGCGCCGCGCTCGGAGTACGACGCGGTCGCGGCCGAGCTCGACGCGCTCGCGGAGGTCGAACCATGAGCGGCGCGAGCGACTGGCGCGACCAGGACTCCCGCGCGCGCAAGCTCGCGCGCGCCGAGTTCGGCAAGCCGCTGCTGCTCGCGGCCGGCGCGGGCTCGGGCAAGACGGCCGCACTCGTTGCGCGGATCGCCGTGTGGTGCCTGGGACCCGGCTGGGAGCGCGCGGGGGATCAGCTCGGCAGTACCGACGCGCGCGCGCGCGCGCGATACGTGCTCGAACGCTGTGTCGCGGTCACGTTCACCGAAAAGGCCGCCACCGAAATGGAGGACCGCATCGGAGCCGCCCTGGCCGGCTTCGCGGCGCGCCGCGCGGCGAGCGAGGTGCTGCCGGAGTTCACGCTCGCCGAGATCGGGCTCGGGCCGGAAGAGGCTGCCGACCGCGCGGCGGCGCTGCTCGACGCATTCGAACACCTGCGCATCGGCACGCTGCACGCCTTCTGCGCGCGTCTGCTGCGCGAGCACGCGCTCGACAGCGGCCTGCACCCGGCCTTCGAGATCGACGCCGACGAGACGGCGCTTGCGCGCGCGTGCCGCGAGCAGGTCGGGCTGGGCATTGCGGCGGCGTACGGTGCGCCCGGCGATCCGCATGCGCTCGCGCTCGCGCG
>VGZE01000368.1 GCA_016872755.1 Planctomycetota bacterium | reverse complement strand
GCCGACGCGCCCGAAATTCACGCCGAGGATCGGCACCGGCGCGTCGTGGAACGCGCGCGCCGCGGCCAGGATCGCGCCGTCGCCGCCGAGCACGACCAGGAGATCCGCGGTCTGCGCGCGGCGTTCGCGCTCGGCCAGCCGGGCGCGCGCGTCGCACCAGGCGCGCACGTCGTCGGAGACCGACACCTCGAGCCCGCGCTGCTCGAGCCAGCCGCGCAACTCGCCGAGCAGCTTGCGCACGTCCGGCTTGCCGGCATCGCCGAGCACGAGCACCTTGTGCAGGCGCTCCGACCCGGCGCGGGCGACCGGCCCGCCCTCGGAACGAGGCGCGCGCTTCACGGCACGCGCGTCCGCGCCAGTGACTGCACGGCCGCGGCGATGCCGGCGGCGTCGAGCTCGATCGAAGCGAGCTGCTCCTCGCGCGTGCTCATGTGCTCGACGTAGCGATCGGGAATCGCGAGCAGCTTCACGCGCGCACGCGCGCCGGGCACGCGGCTGGCGGCCTCCAGCACGGCCGAACCGAAGCCGCCGCTGCGCTGGTGTTCCTCGACGGTCAGGATCCAGCGCGCCTGTGCCAGGTGCCGCGCCAGCAACTCCTCGTCGAGCGGCTTGGCGAAACGCGCGTCGACGACGCCGACTTGGAGGCCGTGAGCGCGCAGCATTTCCGCCGCTTCCAGCGCCTGGTTCACCAGCGCGCCATAGGCCCAGATCACGACTTCCTCGCCCTCGACCAGCACCTCCGCCTTGCCCGGCTCGAGCGGCCGGCGCTCGAGCGCGGGGATGCGCTCGCGACCCGGACAGTTGTCGCGCGGCCAGCGCAGCGCGCACGGCCCCTTCAGCGACAGGCCCAGCTCGAGCATGCGCACGAGGTCGGTCTGGTCGCGCGGCGCGGCCAGCACGAAGTTCGGCAGCGTGCGCAGGTACGCGATGTCGAACACGCCGTTGTGCGTTGGACCGTCCTGTCCGACCAGGCCGCCGCGGTCGAGCGCGAACAGCACCGGCAGATCCTGCAGCGCGACCTCCTGGAACACCTGGTCGTAGGCGCGCTGCAAGAAGGTCGAATAGATCGCGGCGACCGGCCGCAGACCGGCCTTGGCCATGCCGGCCGCCATCGCGACCGCGTTCTGCTCGGTGATGCCGGTGTCGTGGAAGCGCGTCGGGAAGCGCTCGGCGAACGCGTCGAGCCCGGTGCCGCTGGGCATGCCTGCGGTCAGCGCGTGCACGCGCAGGTCGCGCTCGGCGAGCTTGATCAGCGCTTGCGCGAAGGCGTTCGTGTAGGCCGGCCCGCTCGGCGTCGCCGCGGCGGGCGCGGGCTCGATCTTGCCGCTCTCGACCTTGTGAGGCACGCCCGGCGCGGGCGTCGCCTTGGCCGAGCCTTTCACGCCGTGCACGCGCTCCGGATGCGACGGCGCCTTCGGATGTCCCCTGCCCTTCTCGGTCAGGCAGTGCAGCAGCACGACGCCCTCGAGCTTCTTCACGCGCTCGAGGTTCTCGATCAGGTAGCCGACGTCGTGCCCGTCGAGCGGACCGACGTAGGTGACGCCGAGCTCCTCGAACACGTGCCCCTGCACGATCGCGTGGCGCAGCACTTCGCGCACCTCGCCGAGGCGCCGATCGAGCTTGTCCCCCACCAGCGGGATCGACTGCAACAGACCGTGGATCTCCTGACCCGCGCGCTGCATCACGCGCGCCGAGCGGATGCGCGTCAGGTAGCGCGCCAGCGCGCCGACGGACTTGGAGATCGACCACTCGTTGTC
>VGZE01000367.1 GCA_016872755.1 Planctomycetota bacterium | reverse complement strand
GAGATCGCGTCCGGTGCGACGCCGCAGCGGATCGCGCTCGAGCTCGGTCAGCAGCTCGCGCGCCCAGGCCGGGACCGGCGGGGCCGGCTGGTCGGGATGGCAGCGCAGGCAGGCACGAAAGCCGGCGCGTTGCGCGGAGGCGATCGAATCGAAGATCACGACGTGCTCGGGGCGCGGCTTGCGCGCACTGCAGGTCGGGCGGCAGTAGATGCCGGTCGTGCGCACGCCGGCCCACAGCGCGCCGTCGAGCGCGGCGTCGCGCGCGAGGAAGGCCGCGACGCGCGGGTCCGCGGCCGGTTTCGGCAAGGTCGTGGGTGCCATGCGGAGCAGGTTAGGCGCGGCGCCGAGCCGGCGGCGCCGAGAAACGGACAGCGAATCCGGAAGGCGCGGGGCTATCATGCCACGCCGCATGGAAACGCAGCACTTCCGCTACCGCGAGTCGGATGGAGTCGCCGAGATCCGGCTGGATCGGCCGGACAAGCTCAATGCGCTGACCTTCGCCAGCTATCGCGAGCTGACCGACACCTTCCGCGCGCTCGACGCGCGGGCCGGCGTGCGCAGCGTCGTGCTGACCGGCACGGGCAAGGCCTTCTGCTCGGGCGGCGACGTCGACGACATCATCGGCGCGCTGCTGAAGTACGACGCCGCCGAGCTCAATGAGTTCACGCGCCTGACCTGCGATCTGATCCAGGCGATCCGCGAGCTCGAGAAGCCGGTCGTCGCGGCGCTCAACGGCACGACCTGCGGCGCCGGCGCCGTGATGGCCGCGGCGGCCGATGTGCGCATCGCGGCCGAGAGCGCGAAGATCGCGTTCCTGTTCGTCAAGGTCGGCCTGTCGGGCGCGGACATGGGCGCGGCGTGGTTGCTGCCGCGCATCGTCGGGCTCGGTCATGCCACCGAGCTCCTGATGACCGGCAAGTTCATCGACGCGCGCCGCGCCGAGCAGATCGGGCTGTACAACCGCGTCGTGCCCGCCGAGCAGCTCGAGGCGGAGGCTTGGGCACTGGCGCGTGAGCTCGCGGCCGGACCTGCGTTCGGCCTGCGCGTGACCAAGCGCATGCTGAACGCCGAGGCCGCGCTGACGCTGCCGCAGGCGATGCAGCAGGAGGGCTGGGTGCAAGCCACCTGCATGGAGCACTCCGACTTCCAGGAGGGCTTCGCCGCCGCGATCGCCAAGCGCCCGCCGCGCTTCGCCGGCGCCAGCGCGCCGATGCAGGCGCCGCGCGCGGCGTTGTCGAAGGCCCGCTCCGAGGATCCGACGCCTCCCCAGCAGGGGGCTTGAGCGCGATGAGCAAGAGCGATTGGATCAGCTCCGAACTGGCGAGCGCGCTGGACCGCGCGCGCGAGCTCGGACGCCTCGCCGAGCCCGAGTTCGACGGGCTGGGCGAGACACAGGCCGCGCGGCATGCACTGCAGCGACTGGCGGCCGCCGGACTCACCGGCTGGGCAGTACCCGAGACTTGGGGCGGCGCGCGGAGCGGCGGACTCGTCGATCCGGGCAGCGTGTCCGTGCGCGCCCTGTGCGCGTTGCGCGAGGTGCTCGCCGCGCACCACGGCATGCTCGATGTGATGCTGGTGATGCAGGGGCTGGGCAGCTTCCCGCTCGTGCTCGGCGCGAATCCCGCCAATACGGCCCAGTGCCGGCGCCGACTCGCGGCGGCCGCGCGCGGCGAGGCGGTGGCGGCATTCGCGCTGACCGAACCCGGCGCGGGCTCGAGCCTGACCGAGGTCGCGACGCGCGCGACGCGCAGCGCGGGCG
>VGZE01000366.1 GCA_016872755.1 Planctomycetota bacterium | reverse complement strand
CTGCTGCGCGCGCTCCTCCAGCGGAGCCAGCGAAGCCGCCAGGTGCTCGAGCCCGTTCTGGGCGGCCGTGCGCTCGCGCAGGCAGGCCAGCACGCTCTCGTTGGCCTGCTGCGACGAATCGCGCGCGAGCTTCGAGCGCCGCCCCAGCTCGCGCAGTTCCTCGGCCAGCCGCGCCGCTTCCTGTTGCGCGCGGCGCGCCTGCTCGTCCAGCGCGACGTGCTCGCCGCGCGCCTGCGCGGCCTCGGCCTCGCGCTCGCCGAGCTTGGCGGAGAGCGCTGTCGCGCGCGCGAGCTCCTCGCCCGCCGCCGCGCGCGCGCCGGCCGCGCGCGACGCGAGGTTCGTGCGTCGCTCGTCGAGCGCGCGCAGTTCCGCCGCCAGCTCCGAGGCCTCGCTCGAACAGCGCTCGATCTCCGCCTGCAGCGTCAGCGACTCGCGCTCGCGCAGGCCGTAGTCCTGTTCGCTGCCTTGGCGCAGCCCGCGCAGCTCCTGCTCGCCGGCCAGCCGCTGCGTGAGCTCCGCTGCGACGCGCGACAGCTCCTGATTGCACAGCCAGACCTGGTGGCGCGCCAGGCTCTCGGCGCTGCCCCGCCAGGCCGTGCGCGCCTCGCCCCAGCGCTCGGCCTTGCCGGCCTGGATCTTCAGCGAGCGCACGCGGCTCTCGAGCTCGCCGATCAGGTCCTCCAGCCGCGCCATGTCCTGTTCGACGCGCTGCAGTCGCGCCGCGACCTCCTTGCGCTGCGCGCGATAGCGCGAGACGCCGGCGGCCTCCTCGAAGATGCCGCGCCGCTCGAGCGGATCCGCGGAGAGCACCGCGTCGATCTTGCCCTGCTCGAGCACCGAGTAGCCGCGCGAGCCCAGGCCCGTGTTGTAGAGCATCGCGCGCACGTCCTTGAGTCGCACGCGCTCGCCGTCGAGCAGGTACTCGCCCTCGCCGCCGCGGAACACGCGGCGCGTGATCGAGACCTCGGCGCCGCGTCCCTCGAGCAGCCCCTCGGTGTTGTCGAGCACCAGGCTGACCTCGGCCACCGACAGCGCGGGCCGCGCCGAGGAGCCCTTGAAGATCACGTCGACCATCTCGGTGCCGCGCATCGAGGTCGGGCGCTGCTCGCCCAGCACCCAGCGCACCGCGTCGACGACGTTGCTCTTGCCGCAGCCGTTGGGACCGACGATCCCGGTCAGGCCGTGCTGGAACTCCAGCACGGTGCGGTCGGCGAAGGACTTGAAGCCGAAGAGCTCGAGGCGTTTGAGGTGCATGCGCGTCAGGAATTCTCGACCGCGGAAGGTGGGTTGTCGAGCGCGAGGATCGGCGCGGCGAGCGCGTTCTGGGCGCGTTGACCGAGCGGGAACAACAGGCCGTGCGAGGTGCCGCGCGAGCGCGCGCGGCGGGCGCGGAAGCGGCGCCAGCGCTCGAGCTGCGAGCCCGGCTCCGCGGCCGGCGGGAAGCTCCCGAACGGCAGCGCGGCGAGCAGCTCGGCCTCGACCTCGCCCGGCCGCCAGGCCGCGCCGGCGCGCAACGCGACGCCGCTGCTCAATTCGAAGGCGCGCGACTCGTCGACCAGCGGGAACGGCTCGGCCGAGAACAGCTCGCCCTGCGTCAGGCCGCGCGCGGCCGCGGCCTGCGCGTCGAGCCAGGCCAGGCGCTGCGCGGCCTCGGCACAGCCGTCGGTCGCGACGTAGACCGGGCAGTCGCCCGGGCGCAGAAAGCGGGCGGCCGCCTACGACAACAGCCCCAGCGCGCGTGCCCCCAGCGCCGGATCGACT
>VGZE01000365.1 GCA_016872755.1 Planctomycetota bacterium | reverse complement strand
CTCGCCCCACGTGATCTACGGCCTGCATGCCGCGCCGGGCGGCGGTGGCTCGGGCGGTGCGATCCTGCTGCAGAGCAAGGTCGTCGACCTCGCCCCGATCCAAAACCGCCTCAACGTCTCCGGCGGCTCCGGCGGCAACGGCCCGGTGTTTGCCGCGGGCACGGGCACCGGTGGCAACGGCGGCACCGGTCTGGTCCGCATCGAGGACGACGCGCTCTTCGGAGTGCTCGATCAGGCCACGGCGGCGGTCTCGGTCACACCGGCGGACCAGCCGACGAATTCGATCGGTTGGCTCTCGCTCGGCGACTGGACCTCCACGGCCACGGGCAGCGAGGCCTACAGCGGCGCCCAGTCCTGCTGGATGCGCGCCACGGGCAACTTCTTCAGCCTGACTTTCTCGACGGACTCGCCGACCGAGAAGGGCTGGGACATGGATGTGGTCCTCGACCTCGGCGCGGGAGAACAGGTCGTCAGCTACCGTGCCTCGACCTTCTTCGCCGGTCAGTCGCCGGAGCAGTTCTGGGGCGGCCTGATCGACGACGGCACGCTCGTGCCGCCGCAGACCAGCGCGCCGATCATCGTGCGATTCCAGGGCGCGAAGGCCGTCGGCAACCTGCCCGACCTGTGCAACGTCGATGTCACGGATGTCAACGCGGTCGCCTACTCGAGCCTCACCCCGTGGGTGCAGCACCCCGAAGAGTTCAATTCGAGCCTGCTGGCGATCAAGCCCGACATGGTGCGCTTCCAGATCGTGTTCGACCGCGCTCACCCGGACTTCCCCCTGCTGCGCGGCGTGAAGAACGTCGCCATCCGCGTGGTTCCGGACTGATCCGCGCGCGACTCGCATCCGAACTTCCATCGACTTCAACGCGTCCCGCGCGCTCGCCCTGGCGGTGAGCTCGCGGGACGCGCTCTTCCTATGACCCGCGCCCAACAACCGCTCGTCGTGCGCGCCCGCTGGATCGCCTGCGGGCCGGAGCGACTGCTCGAAGGAGCGAGCCTCGTCGTGCGCGACGGACGCATCGAGCGCGTCGCGCGCGGGCGTGTGAGCATCGCGCGGGCGAGGGGAGTCGACCTCGGAGAGGCGATCGTCGCCGCCGGGATGGTCAACGCGCATGCGCACCTCGAACTGGGCGCGCTCGCAGGTCGCACGCCGCGTGGGGGCGACTTCGCGGCGTGGGTGCGGGCCGTGATCGCGCTGCGGGCGCGAGCGAGCCGGGCCGAGCTCGTCGCGGCGGCGCGCGCGGGCGCGAGTCGCGCGCTCGCGACGGGCACGACCTGCGTGCTCGACGTCGACACGACTTCGGCCGCGGCGCGCGCTCTGGCACGGCATTCGATTCGTTCCGTGGTGCTGCGTGAAGTGCTCGATGCGCACGATGTAGCGCGCACGCAGCCTGCGCTGGACGGTGTGCGACGCCCCCTGCGTGCTGCGGGTCGCCGGCGCGAAGGGCTTTCGCCGCACGCGCCGTTCACGGTGAGTCCGGAACTGCTCGCGGGCGCCGCGGCCATCGCTCGCTCGCGCGCGCTGCCCGTGCAGATGCACTGGTCCGAGACCGAGGCGGAAGTGCAGTGGATGGCGTCGGGTACCGGTCCGCTCGCGGGCTTGCTCGGTGCCTCGCCGCGGCGCTCGGCGCTCGACCTGCTCGAGGCCGCGGGGTTGCTCGGGCCGGGGCTCTCGCTCGTCCACGGCAACATGCCCGCGCGCGGCGAGGCGCGGCGGCTGGCGCGGCGCGGTGTCACGCTCGTGCACTGTCCCGGCAGCCACGCGTGGTTCGAGCGCGAGCGCTGGGACTG
>VGZE01000364.1 GCA_016872755.1 Planctomycetota bacterium | reverse complement strand
TCCTCGCGGTGGTGCGCCAGCACGAGCGCGGGCCGCAGGTCGCGCAGCACGCGCGCGAGCGCCTCGCGCGCGTCGAGCGTGTCGGCGACGCGGCCATCGCCCAGATCGAGATTGCCGCGCCAGGCCGTGCCCAGCACGCGATCGGCCGCCGCGACCTCGCGCGCGCGTTGGGCCGCATCGCCGCGCGTGCCGAGCTCGCCGCGCGTCAGGTCGAGGATGCCGACGCGCTTGCCCGCCGCGGCGCACGAGAGCAGCGTGCCCCCGACCGAAATCTCCGCGTCGTCGGGGTGCGCGGCGATCGCGAGCACGTCGAGCTGGGTCATGCGGAAGATCTAGTCTACGGGCAAGTCCAGATGCACGGCGAGCGGCCCCTTCGGGAGCGGCGGCAGCGCCTCCAGCAACTCACCGATCCAGGCGTCACCGTGTCGAGCGACCCACTCGAAGGTCGTCGCGACGCGCTCCTGCGCTTCGCCGCGCGGCGTGAGCCCGGCCGCCACGCGTCGCACGTGGCGCGTGCCGCGGCCGCGGCGATTCATGTCGACGCGCTCAGCCTTCTCGACGAGCCGCCGAATCGTCTGCTTGACCTGATCCGCGCTCTGGCGCAGTTGAATCGCGAGGCCGGGATCGAGCTCGGCCAGCGCCTCGCGTTCCGCCGCCAGCTCGCGCGACGCGCGCGTCGCGATCTCGGAGAGGCGCGCGATCACCGCAGGCTGGGGTTCCGGCTCGCGCGACGGGCCGAGCTCGCCGCGCGCGAGCAGCGCCTGCTCGAGCGAGAGGCCGAGCGTGCGCAGCGAGTCCTCGACGTCACGCGTGACCAACACCAGCGAGGCGCGCGCCACGAACGGCGTGCGCGGCGCGCCACAAGCGTCGCGCAGCTCGTCGAGCTGCGCGTGGTAGGCCTGCTCGCCGGGCCCGCCGACGTACGCGACGACGGGCAGCGCGAGATCCTGCGCGAGCGGGCGGGCGAGGGCGGCGCCCGACCAGCGCGTCGGCTCGGACAGGATGCGCGCGGCGAGCGCCTCGCCCGCGAGCTCGGGTTGCTCCGGTCCACGGCTCCAGGTTCGTCCGCTCAGCCGCCAGCCGTGGCGGCCGTCGTCGCGGTGCTCGAACAACAGGGCGGCCGTCGCCGGATCGATGGTCACCGTTCGGCCGGTCGCCAGCACGCGTTCGGCTCCGCGCGCCAGCGCCGCGGCTGCGTCGGCGCGCGCGATCCTCGCGAGCGCGGGCGCGAGCTCGCCGCGCAGCCAGGCCGGCTCGAGCACGACCAGGCCGTGGGCGCCGAGCAGGCGCGTGAATGCGCGCGTGAAGACGCTCGCCAGCGACTCGCCCTCGCGCGGCAGGAAGTCCTCCAGCGCGCGCGCCCGCGACGGCCGATTCGGCAACAGCTGCAGCAGGAGCTGGCCGATCGCGCCGATGCGATGCTGTGCGTCGCTCAGCGCCAGCTCGCCGATCGGCACGCGCCCGCTCGACACGCCCGACAGTCCGACTTTGCGCCAGTCGAAGTGCTCGTTCATCACCCAGGCGTGGTGCACCTCGGCGATGTCGTGGTCGTCGGCGTGGTTCCAGTAGACGGGCACGACGCGCGTGCCGAGTTCGCGCTCCAGCGCGCGCGCGAGCACCACGGTCGAAAGCGCCTTGTGCAGGCAATAGAGCGGTCCACCCAGCAAGCCCGGCTGTTGGCCGGTGACGACGGCGAGCGAACCGGGAAGCGCGAGCGCGCGGACGTTTTCGAGCACGCGCGCAGCGGGCGCATGCGGCGCGAGCCCGCGCTCGAGCGCAGCGGCCAGCGCCGCGCGCGG
>VGZE01000363.1 GCA_016872755.1 Planctomycetota bacterium | reverse complement strand
GAGGGCGGGTTGTGGGCCAGCTCCTACGCGGTCTTCGTGCTGGGACTGGAGGTCCTGCTGACGCTGATCTTCGGACCGCTGGCAACCTCCGCGCAGCATTCGCAGGACTGGTTGACGCGTTCGCTGACCGGCGCGCCTTCCTCGAGCGGCCGCTGGTTCCTGCTGGCTTTCCAGATGCTGGTCGCGGCGCTGCTCGGATCGCTGCTCGCCAGCCTGATCGTGCTAGCCTCGTAGCCGACGTGACCGATTTCGCACCCGACATCGACCGCCTCAAGCAGCTCGACGACGCCGAGTGGCTGTCCGTGCAGCGCGCCTACTGCGGCCGGCTCTTTGCGTTCGCACGGCGCCGCCTGACCGATCGGCAGGCCAGCGAGGACGTGTTGCAGGAGACCTGGCTGGGGGCCGTGCGCGGCATCGGCGACTTCGATCCGCGCTACACCTTCGAGCAGTACCTGTTCGGGATCTGCCGCAACCGCACGATCGACGCGTTGCGCCGGCGCAAGCCGCGCACGCTCGAGCGCGGCGGCGAGGAGGAGGATCTGCCCGGCATCGAAGTGCTGGCGACCGACAGCGAGACGCCCAGCCGAATCCTGCGCCGAGAGGAACTCGGCGCGCGCGCGAAGGAACTGCTGGTCGCCGTGCTGAAGGACTGGGTCGAGGAGACCTGGACGGCGGGCGAGTTCCAGCGCCTGATGGTGTTCGAGGCGCTGATCGGCGGCGGCTGGCGCAATCGCGACGCGTGGAAGCACTTCGGCCTGCGCGACGAGACCACGGTGGCCGGCATCAAGTTTCGCGCGCTCAAGCGGCTGCGCGAACTGGCCGCGGTGCGCGAGAGCGGTGGTGACCTGTTGACCGCCCTGGAGCGCTCGTCCGAGGGGGAGGAGCATGCGCTGGATCTCGATCTGCGGCCGCTGTGGCGCGAAGGTCGCGTCTCCTGTCCGTCGCGGCACTGGCTGGCGCGGCTGGTGGCGGGCAATCTGCCCGCGGAGCCGGCCGCCTACGTGCGCTTCCACCTCGACACGATGAAATGTCCGTGGTGTCGCGCGAACCACGACGACCTGCTCGAGGCGGAGCGCAACGATGCGCTCGATCCGCTCGTCGAGCGCGTGCACAAGTCCACCGTTCTCTACCTGCGCTCCCGAACCCTGCCATGATCCCGCTACTCGCCCTCGGACTGGCCGCCCTCGCTCAGCCCGCCGCCTCCAACCCCGTGGCGCTGGAGCGCGCGCTGTCGACGATCTCCGCCGACGAGATCCGCGCGGATCTGCGCTTCCTGGCTAGCGACGAGCTGGCCGGACGCGACACGCCCAGCCCGGGCCTGCGCATCGCGGCGCTGTACCTGCGCGCGCGACTCGAGCGGCTGGGATTCCAGGCCGGCGATGCCGGCGGCGACTACTTCTACGAGTACACGGTGCCGCGCAAGCGCATCGACGAGAGCGGCTCGAGCCTGTCGGCGCAGAGCGGCGAGACTCGCTTCGACTTCGCCTTCGGCCGCGAGTGGAGCCTGTTATCGCGCGAGGACCTCGAGCCGCGCTCGCTCGAGGGCGCGCTGGTGTGGTGCGGCAGCGGTCAGGACGCCGACCTCGAGCAGGCCAAGCCCGCCGGCAAGTGGATCGTGTGCCGCGACAGCAAGGACTCGGCGGCCAAGCGTCGCCGCGCCGCGCAGCAGGCGGAAGCGCTCGGCGTGCTCGTGCTGCAGGACCGCAAGGAGCCCGCCGTGCCGCTCGACGAGCGCCTCGGCGACACGCTGCGCATGCTGCGCGAAGGCTGGACGCCGCGCGCGCAGGCCGACGCCGCGCGCACGAGCCCGCC
>VGZE01000362.1 GCA_016872755.1 Planctomycetota bacterium | reverse complement strand
GCCCGGCCGCCATGCGCGCATTCGCGGCCCCGTGCACGAGCTCGTGCTCGAGCGCGGAGCGGCCGCGCTCACCGCCGTGCGGGCCGAGGCACAGCCACAGGTCGATCGGCACCGGCCGCCCCGCGCTGCGCCGCTCGTCTGCGAGGTCGAGCGCCATCCGCGCGAGCTCGGCATCCAACCGCTGGTCGAGCCCGAAGATGCGCGGCAGCGCGGCCCCGACGAACAGGCCCTTGATCACGCACTGCCGCCACGCGATCGGATCGAAGTGCCGGAACGGATAGGGCGTGTCGGTCGCCGCCGCCTCGTAGACCGCCTGCATCGAGCTGCGGCAGCCTTCGCCGACGCGCCAGGCGAAGCGCTCCGGCACGGGCACGTGCGCGAGCGAGCGGTACAGCGCGCAGGCCTCGCCGACATCGGTGTAGCGAAACGCCTCCTCGAGCGCGCGCTGGCCGCGCTCGTTGGCGAGTTCGGGATGCGCGAGCACCAGCCGCACGCGCGCGGCCTCGAGCAACGTCCAACGCTCGGGATCGAGCCCTTCGACCGCGCCCCAGGCCTTGCAGCGCTCCTCCGGCTTCGGCGCGAGCATTCCGCGCGCGATGTGGCGCGAAGCGCTCGACAGCAGCACGCAGAAGCGCTCGTCGCTCGCGCCGGCGGCGAGCTCCGCGCGCGCGGCGGCGAGCCAAGCCTGGGCGTCGGCGCCGAGGCGCGCGGCGAGCCAGGACTCGAGCAGCGGAAGGATCGCGGGGCCGGTCGGGGCGTGCATCCCGATCAATCTAGCGCGTCGGGGGCCCGCCGCGCTCGGCCGACTGCAGGGTGAGCAGCGCAAACGCGCTGCTGGCGACGACCATGTAGCTCGAACCGAGGAAGTCGCACCACGATCCGTCGGCGCGCTGCACCTTTGCGACGTGCGGACGCAGTTGCGCGTAGTACGACTCGCGCTCGGTCTGTGGCAACAGCTCGATCGCCTTGGCCGCGTAGTACTGGCCGAAGAAGTAGAAGTACGCGGCGTTCGCGTAGTAGGCCTCGTGCGGGATCGGCCGCATGTACGCGATGTCGAGGAAGCGGTGCTCGGCGAAGAACGCGTCGAGCCCGGCGCGGATCCGCTCGGGCGTGATCTTCTTGACGCCGGTCGTCGCCAGCGCCCAGTTCCCCACCTGGATGCGCCCGAGGCTGCCGCGCACGTTGTTGATGCTGTCGATGCGCGTGCGCGGGATCGGCGTCAGGTCGTACGTGTAGGCGCCCGACGGCAGCGCGCAGGCCGCCACGTAGTCCTGCGCGCGTTCGAGCACGCGCGGCTCCTTGCTCCAGCCGAACGCGCGCGCCTGCGCCAGCGCCGGCAGCACCGCGGCCGTGGTGAACTGCGTCGCCCACTTGGGGCGCTCGGAGAAGACCGGATCGTCGTAGTAGCCCCAGCCGCCCTCGGGCACCTGCGTGCGCTCGAGCTGCGCGTGGAACTCGCGGCCGCGCGCGTCGAGCTTGGCCTGCCACTCCTGCCCGGCGAAGCGCGGATCGGCGCGCAGCGTCGCGCACGCCACGAGCCCGTAGACGCCCGTCCACTGGTTGTCGACGTCCCAGTGGTTGCCGCGCCGCGGCAACGGGCTTTCGACCAGCCACCGCGCGCCCTTGTTGAGCGCTTCCAGTCGCGCCGGCGTCTCGGGCGATTCGGACAGCGCGACCAGCGCCAACGCGCTCGCCGCCATCTGCCACGCGTAGAAGGTTTCGGTCGCGAAGCCCATCTCGGTCAGGCCCTCGCACGCGGCCGTGGCCCAACCGCCGTCCTCGCGCTGCGCGCCGACCAGCCACTCGTAGCCCCGCGCGAGCGC
>VGZE01000361.1 GCA_016872755.1 Planctomycetota bacterium | reverse complement strand
AGCGCGGCGAGCACGAAGACGTTCTTCGACCACTGCTGCGGACGCATCGCGCGAAGCAGGGCCAGGGAGCTCATGGGCGGGCCGAGCTTATCGGCAGTCGGCGGAGGGAACTAGCGCGCGGGTGGGCTGCAGTCCCGCGCGAATACCGCGCGAATACCGAGCCCGCCTCAAATCCGGCGAGTTCGCGAAGACGCGCGAATACCGAGCCCGCCTCAAATCCGGCGAGTTCGCGAAGACGCGAACTCGCCGGATTTGAGGCGGGCTCGGTATTCGCGCGTAGCAACGCAGTGCGCCGCGATGCGGCCACGCCGCTGTGCGAACGACCGCCGCGTGCGCTCAGTTCAGCGTGAACTTGCGCAGCACCTCGACCTCGGCGTCGGGGCCCACGGCCAGGCGCGTCGAGTCCTTGGGGATTTCGCCCTTCTCCTCGAACAGCTTGATCTCGAGCGAGTCGATGCTGCCGTCCCCCATCAACACATTGGTCGTCGTCGGGTGGTTGCCCTCGCTCGCGTCGTTGTCGTCGCACACGAGCGGCTCCTTGCCCGACAGCCGGCGCAACGGATTGGCCTTGAGATCACGGCCGGCGTAGGACGAGTACGAGCCGTCCACGGCTTCGATATCGATGAACCACTGGTCCTCGTCCTTGCCCATCAATCCGGGCAGGCCGTTGGTGTCGACGGCCGGACAGGTCAGGCGCTGTGCGTTGGTCTTCGTGTTCTCCCAGGCGCCACGCGTGATGAGCATCGCGAAGAACTGCACGCCGCTGCGATCCGGCAGGTGCTTGTACTTCATCTCGTAGGCCTGGATGCCCGTGTAGATGTTGCGCAGGTTGGCCTGGCAGGCGACGACCTTGCTCTGCGCGATCGAGTCCGTCACGGTCGGCAACAGGAAGTACATCAGGATCCCGATGATGAGCAGCACGGCCATCATCTCGATCAGCGTGAAGCCGGCGCGCAGGACTCGACCGGCGGCGGACGGGAAGGTGCGGAGCTGTCTCATGGGATGGGGAGCGCTTTGGGTCTCCCTTTCTATCCCGCCGGGCCCCTGGAGTCACTCGAAGGGTCCCCGCCGAAGCTAGTCCAGGTGGAAAACCTCCTCCATCGGAGCCCACCAGGCCCCCGCGGGCCGGTCGGAGAGCGGTTGCTGGCACGGCTCGGTCAGTTGCCACCAGTGCTGGGTGCGTGGGTCCGCGGCCAGGGCCGCCATGTCGGCTGCGTGGTCGCTGCCGCGATACTCGCAGTACGAGAACAGGAAGGTGCGCCCGTCGGGGAACTTGCGCAGGTAGATCGAATAGTTGTGGACGTTCGATCGGCGCAAGCGCTCGAGCACTTCCGGCCACACCGCCGCATGCAAGCGGCGGTACTCGCCGACCTTCTCGGGACGCAATTCGATCACGGAGCCGAAGCGCTGCATGAACGGAACAGTACCATCGGGGGGATGATCGCGGCCGGTCTGTTCGCACTCGCGCAGGAGCCGCTGAGCGCGGCGCCGGACTTCGAGCGCGACGTGCGCCCCATCCTGGCCGCGCACTGCTACAGCTGCCACGGCGAGCAGCGCCAGCGCGGAGCTCTGCGGCTCGACCTGCACTCGCCGCGCCTGTTCGAGTCCGTGCGCGGGCGCGAGCCGGTGCTCGTGGCCGGAGATGTGGAGCAGAGCCCGCTGTACCAGCGCGTCGTCTCGACCGACGCGGAAGAACGGATGCCGCTCGAGCAAGCGCCGCTGTCGGCCGCGCAAGTCGACCTGCTGCAGCGCTGGATCGAAGCGGGCGCGGCCTGGCCGACGAGCGCCACGGCCGACGCAGCGACGCTGACGACGCATTGGGCGTA
>VGZE01000360.1 GCA_016872755.1 Planctomycetota bacterium | reverse complement strand
GCCGGATGTCCGCCTTGAGATCACCCAGCAGGCCCAGCGGGATATTGCCCTCGAAGACCAGCGGCACGCCGGTCGACGCCTCGAGGAAGATGCGCAGGTCCCCGTGGATGCCGAACGGCCCCTCGAACTTCGCCTCCTCGGGATCCTTCGGGAGCGGCTCGCCCGCCGTGCGCGTCGTGCGCAGGTCGAGCTCGACCGCGTTGAAGCTGCCGAGGCCGTCGATCTGGATCACGACGGGGCGCCCGCGCTTGAGCTGCATGTCCCACAGCTTGTGCTTGTCGATCATCGTCGTGCGGATCTCGTCGATGCCGCCGGCGAACAACTGCCGTGCGAGGTAGCCGGCCGAGACCATGTCCACGGCCTGCGCCGGCACGCTGCGCTCGACCGGATCCTTCCAGATGCGCGTCCCGCGCGGCGCCCCCTTGTCCGTGTCCTTGCGCAGGCTCGCGATCTGCTGGGATCCCTTCGTGCCGATCAGTAGTTCGTGCTTGCGGTGCTCGGTTCCGCTCTGTTCGTGCAGGTAGCGCAGGCGCGGGAAATCCTGCGGCAGGTGCCACGCGGTGAGCGTCGTATCGCTCTCGTAGGTCAGCGCGCCGCCCTTGGCACGGGCCTGGACCCAACCGGTCTCCTTCGGCTGGGCCGGCGGTTCGCTTCCCGGCTGCGGCAGCAGCAGCGCCGGCCGGTACTCGCTCACGCCGCTCTTCAACCAGAGCTTTCCGAGGTCGCCTGACAGGGGCCCATACGTGATGTGGACGACGAACTCGAGTTCCTCATCACGCGGCACGAGCAAGGGCGTCTCACCGGGTCCGCGATCGATCAGCAGCGGTCCGGGCGTAGCCGGGGCGGCGGCCGCCGCGGCAGCGTTGCCCGCCGTGGCCGGGCCCGCGGCTTGCGCGCGGGCGAGGGACAGGTTCGCGAGCACTCCGACGAGCGCGCAGGTCAACCAAGGTGAGCGCGGTGGCACGAGCCGCTGATTCTGGGCTGTGCGCCCTCTGCGATTCCAGTCTCTCGGCGCGCAATCCGAGGTCCCGTGCATGGCGAACATGGCGCCCGGGTTCGCCCGGACTGGCGCGCTCGCCGGGAAGAGCGCAGGCTGTCGATCGTCGACGCATCCCATCGCATGAGCCCCATTCGAATCAGCGCTCCCGTATTCACGCTCACCCTCGCCCTGGCCGCCGCGACGGCCTGCAACAGTCCGCGTCGCGCGGACGGAACGCTGGGGCGCGCGGCCGCCGAGCAAGCGGCCGGACGCGATGCCGGTGTGCGCACCGAGACCTCGGCCGATGCGAAGGCCGCCGATTCGATCGGCTTCTTCCTCGGCCGCATCGACGAGCGCGTGCGCGCCTGGTCGAACCTCAAGCTCGACGCGCAGAACAGCGAGGACCTGCACAGGCTGAACCTGCTCGAACAGACCATCCAGTACGACACGCGGCGCCGGATCGACGAGCTGGTCGCGCAGCTGGAAAGCGGACCGCCGCGCAATCGCGCGATTGCCGCGGTCGGCCTGGGATTCTCCGGGCAATCCAAGGCCCAGGCCGCGCTGCTCGCGGCCCTCGGGGATCCGGAAGACGAGGTCGTGGGCAATGCGCTGCTCGGCTTGGGGATCCTCGGCCAGGCCGACACTCCAACAGCGGAGATCGCCTACCACCTGCGCACGCATGGCGACGGTTGGGCGCGCAACAATGCCGCCTACGCGCTGCAGCGCATCGCCGCGGCCCCGAACGAAGGCGCTGCGGATCCTGGTGAGGGCGCCGCCGATCCCGCGCTCGCCGCGAGCCTGCGCGAGGCGCTGGCCGACGAGATGGCCGGCGTCCGCGCGCAGTGTGCCGCGACCCTCGGCCGGCTCGGG
>VGZE01000359.1 GCA_016872755.1 Planctomycetota bacterium | reverse complement strand
CACGTACATCACCATCAGGATCAGGAAGAAGAGCAGGAGCAGCGGCGGGCCGAACGAGCGGGCTCGATTGGGGCCCTTCTCGGGGCTGTGCTTGTTCGGCTCGGGCATGGGAGTTCGTGTATCGGCGATTCTGGCACCGGGCTGCTGCCCGTGCGCGAGTGCGGCGGCGGCCCCGGCGGCACTCTAGCTTAAGCAGGCACGGGTTGCCGCAGCGCTAGCGCGCCGGAAGGTCGCCGGCCACGGAGGGCGCCTCATAGGACGCCTGAGCGAACAGCTCCAGCACGAGGCGGTCGGCGAGACTGGCCAGTGCGCGCTCGCGCGCCGCGCGCTCCGCCTCCGGGCCGCCGACGACGTGGCCGCTCCACAGCGCGATCGAGGAGCGGGCCAGCTCGGCACCCGTGCGCCGCTCGATCAACAGGGCTTCCAACTGCACGCGCACGCCGGTCTCCAGCAGCGAGTTCTCCTTGTCGCGAATGCCGCCGCGGCGCCGGTATTGGAGGATGCGCCCCTCGACGACGACGTCGGCGCGATCGGATTCCACCAGCGGCAGGTCGACCATGTCCGAGACCGAGCGCGACAGCGCCGCGTGGACGGCGGGCTCGAGGTCGCGCAGCGGCACGCGATCCTTCAATACGTCGATGCCGAACAGCTCGACGCCGACCGAGCGCGCCCCGGGCGCCGAGAGGCGCGAGGCGTGCCAGCCGCAGGCCGACAGCAGCGTGGCGATGCAGAGCAGCAGCAGCATGCGCGGGGCGGCTTGCATGGCGCTACTTCCCCGCCGGGCTCGGCGCGTCCGTCTGCGCCTGTCCGCCCGGCTGCGCCTTCCCGTCCGTGGCGGGCTGTTTCGGGAGCAGCGCGCGCGCGCGCGCGGCGCGTCCGGTGTCCTGATTGGCCTCGGCCACGGCCAGCGCGCGTTCGGCGTGCAGGCGCTGACCGGTCTCTTGCTCGATGCGTCGGTAGTACGCAGCGATGGAGAGGTCGCTGTCGACGACCATGCGCACGGCGCGCTGTTCGAGCGCGCGCACCCGCTCGGCGAGGGCCGCATTGCGCGCCAGCTCCTCGGCATGGCGTTGCTTCCACTGCCCGATCTCGCCGTGCGCGCGGACCAGCCCGCCGCGGTCCTTCTCTGCCTCTCCGACCTGGTCCAGGCGCAGTTGCGGAATGCGCAGCTCGGCCTCGCGCACCTCCGGCGCGTCGGGGAAGTACACGACCAATTCCTCGAGGCGCTCGATCGCGCGCGTCCACTCGTGCTGTTCGGCCAGGATCGACGCAAGCTCCATGTAGGCCTCGACGCAGCGCGGCTCGGCGGGGTAGTGCAGCACCAGGTCCTCGAGCAGCTCGACCGCCGCGTCGCGGTAGCGGAACATCCAGAAGTAGTGCCCGTCGTCACGCGCCATCGACAAGCCGGCCTCGGCCACCAGCGCGCCGGCCGCGGCGCGCTCCTCGTGCACGCGGTACAGCTGGTCGAGCTCCCGGATCTGGCGCCAGGCGTCCTTGCGCTCGCCCTGCGCGAGCAACACCCGCGCGCGCTCGACCGCCAGCCGCGCGCGCAGCCGGCGCGGCAAGTCCAGATCGAACAAATCGCCCAACGTTTCCTCGTCGGCGGAGGCGCCGATCAGCCCGGGCAGCGCGAGCGCGAGCGTCTCCTCGAGGCGCTCGTCGAGCGCGACGCGGGTCTCGGGCGGCAGGTTGGCCGTGCTCCACAGCTCGGCCAGATCGTAGAACGTGGCCAGCGCGGAGCGACCCGGGGCCGCCGCTTCGACCTCGGCCATGCGCGCGACCGCTTGCTCGGGCCGCAGCTCCTTGGAGCGGCGGCCGCCCGCGCCGCAGCCCGCCGGGAGCAGGCACGCG
>VGZE01000358.1 GCA_016872755.1 Planctomycetota bacterium | reverse complement strand
CGCGCCCACATGGCGACGACGTGTCCATCGTTCCTCCAGGCGCTCGCGTTCCGGATGCGGTCGGCGTCATCGGCGCGCGCCAGATCCGCGTAGAGCTCGAGCCGGATCACCGAGAAACTGGCGTTGTTGAACCCGGAGGCGGACTCGTACGCGTCGATCAGAGCGAGAGCGCGCTCGTACCTGCCCAAGCCACGCAGCAGCTCGACCAGGCGGCCGGCCAGCCGGCGCGCGGCGAGCGACCGTGTGGCCGCGTCGCGACGCAGCTCCTGCTCCAGTTGCCCGAGCAGGTCATCGAGCTCCACGTACGCGCTGGGGGCAGCGCGATCACCGAGGACGAAAGCGACGCTCTGACCAAAGCCCTCCGCACTGCCTCGCGCCGGCACGCGGATCTGGGGCAGGTTGCGCCAGCCGTCGCCTTCGGTGCGCAAGCCCTGCAGCAGGGCCGCCTCGGCCTGCTCGCGTTCTCCCAAGCGCAAGCACGCGGCCGCCAGCGCGAATGCGGCTGTGCCGGAGTCCTGCCCGAGCGGGTCGAGTCGCAGCGCCTCGAGCGCAGCCTGCTTGGCACGCAGCGGATCGCCCAGCTCGAGTTCGGCCGGCGCCAAGTTCAAGTGCTGCGAGGCGGCGCCCGGGTGCGCCGCGACCATGGCGCGCAGCTCTTCCAGGGCAAGGTCTCCGCGCCCGAGCGCGCGCTGCGCCGCGAAACGCGGCAACCGCAGGTCCGTTTCGAGCGGCCACAGCGTGAGCGCGATCGAACTGAGCGAAAGCGTGTCCTCGTGGCGCTGCTCGCGCAGGGCGGTGCGCGCCGCGTGAGTGGCGTGGAAGGACAGCGCAGGAGCCGCACAGAGCGCGACGAATGCCGCCAGGGCCGCCCAAGTCGCTCGCGCGCCCGACACCGCCGAGCTCGTCGAGGAATTCGACACCAGCCATGCGGCAAGCGCTCCCGGAACGCACCAGGACAAGAGCGGCACGAAGGAGTTCCGCCCCTGACCGACGTCGAGCAGGCTGCTCGCCAGTACCACCGCGAGCGCGGCGGCCCAGCCGGCGATGCGCGCGCGTTCGAGCGGCTGGGAATCCGCCGCTACGAGCGCCCGGCGCAACAGGTCGGCGCTGCCGAGGCACAGCAGAAGGAACAGCAGCAATCCGAGCCAACCGCTGCCCTCCGCGATGCCGACGTACAAGCTGTGCGAGTGCATCACCTGCGGCGTCAGGTCGTAGAACGACGGGTACGCGTACTGCGCGTGCAGGTAGTACACGTTGGGCCCTGCGCCGAACCACGGATGCTCGGCCAGCACGCGTGCAGCCAGATTCCACAGGTAGTAGCGCTGCCCGATCGCCGACTGCGTCATGGTCAGCGCTTCGAGCCGCGCGTGCAGGCCGTTCGCCAGCGGCGTGGCGAGCAGCCCCAGAACGAGTGCCAGCAGCACCAGGCCGACCATTCCGAACTTCCAGATGCGCGCTGTCAGCCGGCCCCACACGCACCATCCGAGCGTGGCGAACCCCGCGAACACGCCGAGAATGCTCGCGCGGGATTCCGAGCGCCACAGCCCGAAGGCCAGCAACGCGGAGATGGCGAGCCAGCCCACGACCTCCGGCATGCGCGCGCGGTCGACGCGCCCGCTCGTCCCGCTCGAGACTCCGATCAGGCGCGCGGCGATGAGACACAGGCACACGCCGAGGAACGGCCCGATGCCGTTGGAGTGCATGCCGAGCAGACGGAGTCGTGACTCGAACACCCGCTCGAAGTTGGTGTAAGGAAGTGCCTCGAGCAGGCCGACGGAGAGCACGAGCCCGAGCGCCGCAGCCGCAGCCAATGCACCTCCGAAGCTCGCGCCGAGCGCACTGCGACCGACGGAGGCGATCGCGTACGCGACCAGCGCGCCCCATGCGACGCGCAGCCACGCGGTCGTGC
>VGZE01000357.1 GCA_016872755.1 Planctomycetota bacterium | reverse complement strand
CTGGCGCCGCGGTCGACGCTCTCGGCAAGGTCCAGGCCTACGGCGAGGTCTTCACGCTGATGGTCTACGTCGGCGTCGGCGTCGGCATCGGCGTCATCGTCCTGTCGGGGCTGATCAACCGCTGGATGCACGGCGTCAAGTGATCCGATGAGCCCGCAAGGACGATCGTTGTACGCCGAGCACATCGCGGCTCGGCAGCGAACGACGGAAGTGGCGCTGGCAGAGTGCGGGTACGACGCGCTCGTGCTCTCCAGCGGCGCGCCGTTCACCTACTTCGCCGACGATCAGGAGCCGCCCTTTCACGAGAACGGGCACTTCGCCCATTGGGTTCCGCTGCGCGGACCGCACCATGTGCTCGTGGTGCGGCCCGGCATGAGGCCGCGACTCGTGCGCGTGGCGCCGGAGGATTATTGGTACGAGCAGGCGCCGCTCGGCAGCCCCTTCTGGGCGGATGACTTCGACCTGCAGGAGGTCGGCACGACGGACGCGGCGTGGAAGCTCGGACTCACGGGCAAGCGCGTCGCGTACATCGGCGATGAGACGGCCCGTGCGCTGGCGGCCGGAATCGCGGCCGAGCACCACAATCCGGCGTCGCTCGTCGCTCGCCTCGACTGGGAGCGCGCGTACAAGAGCGAGTACGAGGTTGCGTGCATGGAGGAGGCCGAGAAGATGGCCTCCTGGGGCCACCGCGCCGCGCTCGCCGCCTTTGACTCCGGCGCGAGCGAGCTCGAGATCCACCACGCCTACCTCGCCGCCGTGCGCTGCACGGAAGCCGAGCTTCCCTACGGCACGATCATCGGCCACGACGAGAAGAGCGCGATCCTGCACTACACAGGCAAGCGCACCAAGCGCGACGGCCGCGTGCTCCTGATCGACGCCGGCGCGCGCCACTTGGGCTACTGCTCGGACATCACCCGCACATGGACGCGCAAGGACTGCGACTCGCGCTTCCCTCTCCTCGCGCGCGGCATGGACAAGCTGCAGCTCGAGTTGTGCGCCAAGGTCGTACCGGGCCTGCCCTATCCCGACCTGCACGCCGCGGCCCACGTGCTCATCGGCGACCTGCTGCACGAGCTCGGCGTGCTCAAGGTCCGCGGCGAGGAGGCCTTCGACGAAGGCCTGACGAGTCCCTTCTTTCCCCACGGGCTCGGCCACTTCCTCGGCATCCAAGTGCACGATGTCGGCGGCCGCCAGAAGGAGCCCGCGGGCGGCATCGCTCCGCCGCCGGCGAAGTCGCCCTTCCTGCGCACGACGCGCAAGATCGAGGAGCACCAAGTCTTCACGATCGAGCCGGGCTGCTACTTCATCGAGATGCTGCTGCGCCCCCACCGCAACGGCGCCAAGGCGCACTGCTTCGACTGGAAGCAGATCGACGAGCTCGCGGAATTCGGCGGCGTGCGCATTGAGGACAACGTGCACGTCACGGCCGCGGGGCACGTCAACCTGACGCGCCCGCACATCTAGAGCGGCACAGGGTCCCTTGAAGCTGCTGTTCCTGCACGGGCTCGAGTCGAATCCGAGCGGCACAAAGGCGGTGTGGCTGCGCGAGCGCTACGGCGCGAGCGTGCCGGCGCTCGACACGTCGACGTGGGAGCGGGCGCGCGCGCAGGCCGAGGCCGCGGTGCGCGAATTCGAGCCCGATGTGCTCGTCGGCTCGAGCTTCGGCGGCGCGCTCGCCGTGTCGCTTTTGTGCGACGGCGTCACGAACGCGCGCACCGTGCTGATCGCTCAAGCTGCGGCGCTGCTAGGCAAGGGCGAGCGCCTGCCCGAGGGCACGCGCGCCATCGTGCTCCACGGCACCGCCGACGACGTCGTGCCGATCGAAGGCTCGCGCACGCTGGTCGGCAACTCAGGTCCCGGCGTGCAGCTGTGGGAGATCGAAGGCGGCGACCACCGCCTCAATTCGACCCT
>VGZE01000356.1 GCA_016872755.1 Planctomycetota bacterium | reverse complement strand
TCCGACCGCTGCACCGCCGCCGCGCGTCCGGTTGTGCGGCGTGGTCTTCGATGCGCTGACCGAACGGGCCGCGATCGAGCACGTCGTCGCCGCGTCCGCGCGCGGAGAGGGAGGCTGGATCGTCAACCCGAATCTGGACGGGCTGCGGCAATGGACGGCCGATGCCGCGGTTGCCGAGCTGTGCGCAGCCGCGACGCTCGTGCTGGCCGACGGCATGCCGTTGATCTGGGCCAGCCGCTTGCAGCGCACGCCGCTGCCCGAGCGCGTCGCCGGCTCGAATCTGATCTTCAGCCTGAGCGCCGCCGCCGCGCGCTCGGGTCGCTCGATCTTCCTGCTCGGCGGAGACCCGGGCACGGCCGAGGAGACGGCGCGAATCCTGCGCCAGCGTGATCCCGGGTTGGTCGTCTCCGGCACGCATTGTCCGCCGCACGGCTTCGAACGCGACGCGCTGGAGCTGAAACGCATACGCGATCTGCTCGCGGCCGCCCGCCCGGACATCGTCTACGTTGCGCTGGGCTTGCCCAAGCAGGAGCGATTGATCCGCGATCTGCGCGAACTGCTGCCCCAGGCGTGGTGGCTCGGACTCGGCATCAGCTTCAGCTTCGTTTGCGGCAGAGTGAAGCGAGCGCCTCGCTGGATGCAGCATTGCGGCCTCGAATGGTTGCACCGCTTGATCCAGGAACCGGGTCGGCTCGGAAGGCGCTACCTGCTGCAGGGCGCTCCTTTCGCCGTGCGGCTGTTCGTTTCTTCGCTGCGGGAAAGAGCGCGCAGCATGGGCACTTAGGCGCAGGGCCCGACCGCCGAAAACGGGCGTGGTAAACTGTAGGGCTGCCTTGAGTGCCGACCGTTTTCGGCATCACCCCCCGCCCCATGCCTACCTCGCCTCGCGCCGTGCAGAATTTCTTTCGTCTCCCCCTCCGCCGTGGCGGCTCGATCCAAGCCTGCCTGCTCCTGGTTGCCGCCGCCCTGCTGGGCGGTTGCGCGTCACGCGGAACCCAGCTGGCGAAGGCCGCGCCCGCGGTCAATGCCACGGGCCCGCAGTCGGCGCAGCGTCTGTTCGTCGGCGACACGCTCCAACTCCGCTTCTCCAAAGACAAGGATCTCGACCAGGACCTGCTGGTCGCGCCGTCCGGGCATGTGAATTTCCCGCTGCTCGGTGAACTCCCTGTCGCCGGAAAGACGCCCGGGGAACTGCTGGCGGAATTGCAGCAGACCTATGCCGGCAAGCTCGCGTCCGCTGAACTCTCGGTGAACCTCGTGCTGCCGGAGAATTCGAACTCCGAGTATTCGAGCCGCCGGGTGTACGTCCTCGGGGAAGTCGCGACGCCTCGCGGAGTCCCTTGCCTCGGCGATCCGCTGACGATTCCCCAGGCGCTGACGCTGGCCGGCGGCCACCTGAAGACCTCGGCGGACCTGGACAGCGTCTTGCTGGTGCGCTGGGTGCCGCAGGAGAAGCGTTACCGGACCTGGAAGCTCGATGCCCGGCCGGACCAGTGGGGTTCGTCCGAGCAGCCGCTCCTGTGGCCGCAGGACGTGCTGTTCGTACCGAACACGCTGATCGACAAGATCGACATCGTCGTGGACAAGTACATCCGTCAGCTGATCCCGTTCCCCTACCTGATCTCACCACTCTGATGAGCTCCAACGTGTTGAAGCTCGACGCCGACGATGCCGACGATTCGCCGGCGCGCCAGCACGCGCGCACGCGCACACTGCTGGCTTCCTTCAAGCGCCTGCGGCGCCTAATCCTGTTGTGCGCGATCGCCGGCGCGCTCGTCGCACTGGTGTACGGGGTGTTGAAGCCGAATGCCTACCGTTCGACCGGCAAGCTGCTCGTGCGCTGGGGCGCGCGCGAGAGCGCGTCGCCCGACGCTTCGGTGGCCGGGCCCTTGCGCGCGGACAGCGGCCCGGCGCG
>VGZE01000355.1 GCA_016872755.1 Planctomycetota bacterium | reverse complement strand
GCTGCGCATCGAAGACGTGGCCGGGCGGCTCGGCGGCGATGAATTCGGCGTGATCCTGCCCTACACGACCCGCGCGAGTGCATTGCTCGTGGCCGAGCGCATGCGAGCCGCGATCGCCCAACTGTCGCGACCGGACGAGTCCGGCCGCGGGGACGTGCGCGTTTCGGCGAGCATCGGGCTGGAGTGCTTCGATGGGCGCGACCTGCCTTCGCTGCAGGTGCTGCGCTTGCACGCGGAGCGCGCGCTGCGCGCGGCCAAGCAGGAAGGCGGCGATCGCGTGCGCGACTATCGCGAGTTGCCGGAAGCTCCACCGAAGAGCTGAGTCGCGGCGTCGCGCGCGAACTGGCGGCTCGACCCTTGCGAGCGCGCGCGGCGGTGCTAGTCTTCTCCGCCCTTGCGGTCGAGCGCGCCCGGCAGAGCGCGCGCGGGTGCGAGAGCGCGCTCTCCGGAACAGGCCGGTGCTGCGCGCTCGGGCCCGCGCGCCACGGCGCGCCGCGGCCGAGATCGAGCGCACGCCCTTGGAACCATCGCCGCGAATCGCCGCCACAACTGCCCCCGTCGGCGCCGCCGGGCCGGCACTCCTGCTCGTGTGCGATCACCGCGGTGAGCAACTGTCGGAGCGCCTGGACCGCGCGACCGGCACACACGCGCGTTGGCGCGTCGAGAGCAGCGGGCACCTGCAGCGCTCGCTGGAGCGACTGCACAGCACGCGCCCGGCCGCGCTGGTCGTCGATCCGCTCCTGCGCGGCAGCGCCGTCGAACTCGAGGCCCTGGCGGGGGCGGCGCCGGCCAGCCTGCCGATCCTGTTCGTGCTCGACCCGAGCAACCCGCCGCTGCCCGCGCTGGCGACCAACCTGGCGCTCTCGGCGCGGCCCTGGGACTTCGTGTGGAGCACGGCCGGCGACGAGGAGCTGGAGCTGCGCCTCGAGCGGCTGCTGCAGCAGGGCCGCGACCAGTTGGCGTTGTGCGCATGGCGCGAGCAGGCGCTGCACGACGGGCGCACCGGGCTGTTGCGGCCGCTGGCCTTCGAAGAGCATCTCGAGCAGCACTACGCGGCCGCGCAACGGCACGGCTTCGGACTGGTGCTCGCGTTGATCGACCTGGACGATTTCGGCGCCGTCAACAAGCGCCACGATCACACCGTCGGCGACGAAGTCATCGCGCGCGTCGGCCAGGCGATCCGGCGCGGTCTGCGCCAGGAGGACTGCGCGGGCCGGCTGGGCGGCGACGAATTCGGACTGCTGCTGCCCTACACGCGGGCGGCCGAGGCGGCGCCGGTGCTCGCGCGCCTGCACGAGGATCTGAGGCGGCTCGCGCTGCCCAGCGCGATGGGCGGCGCGCGCGTTCACGCCAGTGCGGGCTACGAGACCTTCGACGGCAAGGACCTTTCCGACGCTCGCGAGCTGCGCGCGCACGCGGAACGCGCGCTGCGCGAGGCCAAGCTGCGCGGCGGCGACGCGGTGCTCTATTACCGCGAGCTGGAGCGGGCCGGCGTGGCTCCGCTGGGCGAGCGCGCGCGGACCTGAGCCGGCGGTCGGGCTACTCGGAGCTCAGCCGCAGCTCGAGCCAGTTCGCGCGGTCCCCGGCGAAACCATCGCCGCCATCGCTGACCACCAGCTCGAGCTCCCTGACCTCGGCGACCGCAACGACCGGCAAATCGACGGCGCTCGAGTAGCCGCGCACGAGCGGGCTCTGCCACAGGCGCTTGCCGTCACCGCGCAGTTCGAACACGACCGACCCCTCGGCCGGCAGGCCGCGCAGGCTTCCGTCGAGCGCGACGCGTCCGCGCAGGCTGCGGAAGCGCCCCGACAGATCGAGCGTCAGGCTGGCCGGCGCGTGCATGCCGATGCCCCGCGCGACGATACCGTCGGGGGCCTGCAGCGCCGTGCCGGCGACGCAACGGTCGCGCGCGGCCG
>VGZE01000354.1 GCA_016872755.1 Planctomycetota bacterium | reverse complement strand
GCGACCGCGCGCGCGCACGCGCCCTCCTCGGCGCGCTGCTCGAACAGGATCCGTCGCCCGACGAGCGGGCGCGCGCCCTGCAGCTGCTGGGACGCATCTGCGGCGAGGAGGCAAGCCTGCCGGATGCCGTCCGTCACCTGCGCGACGCGTTCGCGTGCGCAGCCGAGCCGGAGCTGGGCGTCGCGATCGAGCTGGATCTCGGGTGCGCGGCCTATTTCGTCGGCGACGTCCCCGAAGCGGTGCTCCACGTGCGCGCTGCGCGTGCGGCGGCGGAGTCCCTCGGGAATCCCGGCCTGCTCGCGGACGCGCTGGCCATGGAGGCAATGGGGCGCTTCTTCTCGGGCGACCGCATCGACGTCTGCCGGCAGCTGCTCGACCGCGCCCGCACACTCGAGGACCGCACGCGCCCGACACTGCTCACGCTCCGCCCGACGGCGCTCGCCGGCCAGCTCGCGATCTACGAGGGCCGCTTCGCCGACGGGGAGGCGCTGCTGCGCGAGATCATCGAGTGGGCGACCGAGCGCGGCGAGGACAGCGATCTACCGCTCATCCTCACCAATCTGGCCAGCCTCGAATGGTCCCGCTGCGATGGCGAGGCCTGCGGCCGCTGGGCCGAGCAGGCGATCACGCTCTGCCTGCAGACGGGCAACGAGCCGATGCGCGGACCGGCGCTCGCGTACAGGGCGCAGAGCCTGGTCTTTCGTGGCGAGATCGAGGAGGCGCGCGCCATGCTCGCGGAGGCCGGGCGCCTGATCGTGCAATCGGGCTTCGTGCCCGGCTACTTTGCTCTTGCCCAGGTTTCCTCGGCCCTCGACCTGTCGCTCGGCGACTTCGCGGGCGCGGAGCGCGCGATCGCGCCGATCCCGCCAGCCCTGCTCGTCGGGGACCAGTTCAACCTGCTGTCCGAGCTCATCGAGGCCAAGGTCGGGCTCGGCAAGCTCGACGAGGCCGCCGCACTGGTGGATCCGTACGCCGCGCAGGTGCATGCCAGCGGCCGGCGCCGTCTGGCAGCCCGCATCGACCGCGGCACGGCCCTGCTCGCCGCCGCTCGTGGCGATCTCACCGCGGCCCTCGCAGCGGCGCAGCGCTCGGTGGCGACGTTCCGAAGCCTCGCGCTGCCGATCGATCTCGGCCGCTCGCTCCTCGCACAGAGGGCCAGGTGCTCCGCCGCAGCGGCGAGCGGCGCGCCG
Organism: Planctomycetota bacterium; assembly: GCA_016872755.1. Taxonomy (GTDB): domain Bacteria; phylum Planctomycetota; class UBA1135; order UBA1135; genus GW928-bin9. The sequence goes on along the minus strand of VGZE01000354.1, from coordinate 727 downwards.
CCAAGGACGCCTTCGACGAAGCGCTCAGCTTGTTCGAGCGGCACGGCCTGCACCAGTGGCACGCCCGTGCGGCCGAAGAGCTCAGGCGCGTGCCGATCCGCCGTGCCGCGCCGACCGACCTGACCGAGACCGAGGCGCGGGTCGCGGAGCTGGCGGCCGCGGGGCGGACCAACCGCGAGATCGGCGCGACGGTCTTCCTGAGCGCCAAGACCGTCGAGGCCAACCTCGGACGCGTCTACGGGAAGCTCGGCATCCGTGGGCGCCCGGAGCTCGGCGTGGCACTGCGCGAGCGAGGGGATCGGGCCAAAAAGTAGGGCATCCCCCGATGCCCGGGGGACGGCGATCGGCTCGGATGCGCGCATGAGTTCAGCTCCCGGCCGTGGCACTGCGCAGCGCTTCCTCGTCGAGCACGACCGGCCCGGCATCACCCCGGACACCTTTCGCGCCGCGATGGCGCGGGTTCGCGCGAGTGCGGCGGAGATGCGGCGCGACGGCAGTGCGATCCGCTGCCTGCACTCGACGAACGCTTTGCCGCGGCCGAGAGATGGAAAATCACCAATCGCCCTGAGGCTCAAACGCGACATGCGCTGTCGCCCTAAACAAGTTGGAGGTCTAGCCTGCATTTCTCACCAGATCACGTCGCGAGGCGGTCGAGAGTGCCGAAGATTCGCGAGCCTCGGACCGGAGGGCGACGCAGGCGTACTTGAACAGTACGTCGAGGAGCCCG
>VGZE01000353.1 GCA_016872755.1 Planctomycetota bacterium | reverse complement strand
AGCGCGCGCCATCCGCGACGCGCACGCAGGCCGCGACGATCGGCGCGGCGCGCGGGCCCGACACGCGGATCACGCCGCGGCGCGCCGGCCCGGCCGGGCTCGCCAGCGCGGCGATCGTGTCCCGGCCGACGCGCGCGTCAGCGGGTCTTGTAATCCGGGCAGCGGAAGGCGTTGGGCCGCTCCGGTCGCTTGCAGGCGCCGCCATAGTCGTAGCGGCAAGTGTCGCACAGCGGCGTGCCGCCCGTTGCGCGCAACAGGCCGAGCGCGGCCAGGAGCTTGCGCCACCAGCCCATGCGGTCTGCTCGGCCGCGGCTACGGCCGCAGCACCTCGATGCGCATCGCGTCGACGACCTGGACTGCGGCGGCGCCAGTCTGGCCCGCGGCGGCGGCCTTGTCGCCGCTCTGCGCGTGCACCCCGAGGTAGCGACCGGAGTACAGCTCCAGCGAGTAGCGCCCGGTCGTGCAGATCAGTTGGCACACATCGCGGCTGCCCTGCACCAGCCAGTATTGCACATTGCCGGCGGCGTCCGTGCGCCGGGCCAGCGTGCCGTGCGCGGAGTAGGCCAGCGCGAGCGGGTCACGTGCCGCCGCATCGCGCAGCACCTGCTGTTGCTTGACGGCCAGCTCCTGCGCGACGCGCACCTTGGACGCCTCCATCTCGGCCCGCATCGCGGCGACCGAGTCGAGCATGCGCACGTTCTCCAGTTCGACCCGCGCGGCGAGCGCATGCGATCCCAGCTCGCCGGCGCGCGTGTCGAGCGCGATCACGCGCTCGTAAGCCGCGCGCACCAGGGCCAGATCGGGCTGCTCGGCGTGACGCGCCGCCTCGAGCAGCGTGCGCGCATTGGCGAGCTCGATCTCGGCCTCGCTCGGCGCGACCGGCGCCGGCGCGGCCCCGGCTGCGACCGCGGGCGCCGCCACGGCGGGTGCGGGCGTGCTGGTGCCCGAGACGACGGCCGCGGGCGCGGCGCCCGGCTGCGCGGGACGCGCGAAGATCGGCGCGGGCAGGTGCGTGCCCTTGGCCAGCGCGGCGGCCCACACCTGCGCGCCGTCGGCCCCGGCCTCCAGGGCCTCGACCTCGGCCTTGCGCAGCCAGCCCGCATTGCCCTCCGGCGTCCAGATGCGCACCCAGTCGGACTGCAGTGCCAGATCGGGGCGCGCGCGCTCGATCAGTTGCACGCGCGTGCCGCGCTGCAACACGCCGACCGGGAAGTTGTTGACGTTGTCGGCCTGCGGCAGCGGCCGCATGTTGACGCGATCCCCGTTGAGCTCGAGCGTTCCGGGCACTTCGGTTTCGCGCAGGTACTGTCCCGAAACCCAGGTCGCGAAGCCGCCCGGAATTTCGGCCTGCACCCAGCCCGCGCGCTCGCCGCGCAGCTTGAGCACCGTGCCGGCCGGCACATCGCACAGCAGGTGCCCCTTCTCGTCGGCCAGGCTGCGCAGCCGCGCGCCGCGCGAACCGGCGCGCGCATAGCTCGGCAAGTCGGCCGGTGCCTGGGCCTGCGCCGGGACCTGCGCCGCGGGTGCCGGCTGGACCGGTTCCTGCGCGCGGCCGGGAAGTGCGAGAAGGCTGAGGAAAACGACGTTGGCGGGCGCGATCATGGTGGGGCTTCCTTCGCACGCCATCGTAGCGGCGCGCGGCTTCCCTCTCCACCCTCGATCCACGCCTCCCGATGCGTTCGTCCCCTGCACCTCTCGCCGCGACGAGCCCCGGCGCACTGCGCTTCCCCTACATGTTCTGGGCGCACAGCGAGGCAGTGCGCTCGCCGTGGTGCCTGTCGCAGTCGGGCATGCCGGCGCCGGCGCGCGAGCTGTTCGCCGACCTTGGACCGCTCGACCTCGCGCACCCGGAGATCGAGGCCGCGCCGCGGCTGCGCGCGCGCCTGTCGGAGCTCTACGGCTTGCCGCCGGAGCGGATCCTGCTCGTGCCGGGCGCCTCGGGCG
>VGZE01000352.1 GCA_016872755.1 Planctomycetota bacterium | reverse complement strand
GCTCGTGCTGCGCCGGCACCCGCACACGCCGGACTGGATCACGCAGGACCGCGCCGGCGGCGCGATCGATCACTTCGTGGCGGGAGTGCTGGAGCTGCCCGCGCTGGCGCGTGAGTTCGCCGCGAGCGGGGCGCGCCCGTGAGCGCCGCCACGCCGCCCGCGGTCTTCGTGCCGCACAGCGACGCGTTCCGGCTGCGGCGCTTCTGGAATTGGTTCCCGATGGGGCTCGCGTACGCGCTGCTGTACATGGGGCGCTACAACCTGACCGTCGCCAAGAACGCGCTCGGCGAGCAGCTGTCGAAGGACGATTTCGGCGAGATCTTCGGAGTCGGGACCTTCGTCTACGGCCTCTCCTTCATCATCAACGGTCCGCTGACCGACCGCATCGGCGGGCGCAAGGCCATGCTGGTCGCGCTGCTCGGCGCGGGTCTCGTCAACCTCGCCCTCGGTCTGCACATCGAGCGCGCGCTCAGCAGCGATCCAACCAGCCTCTACACGGGCGTGCTCGTGCTGTACGGGCTGAACATGTACTTCCAGAGCTTCGCCGCGGTCGCGATCGTCAAGGTCAACGCGGCCTGGTTCCACATCCGCGAGCGCGGCGGTTTCTCCGGGATCTTCGGCACGATGATCTCGTCGGGGATCTTCCTCGCGTTCACGGGCAACGAGTGGATCCTCGCGCGCGCCGGCGAGAGCGAAGCGGGCATCGCGCGCACCTGGTGGGCGTTCCTCGGGCCGGCGGCCCTGCTGCTCGTGATGTTCGCGGTCGAGCTGTTCCTGCTGCGCGACCAGCCCTCGCAGGCGGGGCAGGCCGATTTCGACACCGGCGAAGGCCGCGTATCGGACGATGCGGAGCAGGTGTCGGGACTGCGCCTGATCGGGCGCATCTTGACGCACCCGATCCTGCTCACTGTCGCGCTGATCGAGTTCTGCACCGGCGTGCTGAGGCAGGCGGTGATGAACTGGTTCCCGATCTACGCGAAGGAGGTGTGGGCGCTTCCCAGCGATCATGCGCTGCGCAAGGGCGACTGGAGCGCGGTCGGAGGCGGCACCGGCCTGCTGATCGCGTTCGGGATCGGGATCGCGCTGTTCCTCGCTTCGCGCAAGCTCTCCGGCCGCGCGCGCGGCGGATTGATCGCGATCGGCGCGCTCGCGTGCCTCGCGCCGTTCGCCTTCGGCGGCGGCTGGGGTGGATTGCTGTTCGTCGCGGGCGTGATCGGCGGAAACGTCGCCGGCTGGTGTTCGGACCTGTTCTTCCACAGCCGGCGGGGCCCGACCGTCGCGCTGTTCTACGGCATGTGCGTGCTCGGAGCGATCGGCCTGTACTTCACCCTCTCGCCGACTCCGGAAAACGTCGGCGTGCTGGCGGCGCTGATGTTCATGATGAGCGTGGCCGTGATCGGCTCGCACGGTCTGTTGTCGGGTACGGCGACGATGGACTTCGGCGGGCGCAAGGCCGCCGGCACCGCGGTCGGCGTGATCGACGGTTTCGTCTACCTCGGCACCGGTCTGCAGGCCGTCTGCCTCGGCGAGCTGACCGAACGCGACTGGAGCTACTGGCCGCTGTTCATGCTGCCGTTCGCCGTGATCGGCTTCCTGCTGTGTCTGCGCATCTGGCACGCGATGCCGAACGCGGTGCGCAAGGGTGGGCACTAGCACGACCACGCGGGTCTTCGTCTACGGCACGCTGCGCCGCGGCGAGCGCAATCACGCGCTGCTCGGCGGCGCCTCCTTCGCAGGCCCGGCGCAGAGCGCGCCGCGCTACGTGCTGCGCGACCTCGATACGCATCCCGCGCTGTGCGAGGGCGGGTCCGACGCGATCGCGGGCGAGCTGTGGGACTGCGACGCGCGCGTGCTCGAGCGCCTCGATGCCTTCGAGAGCGCCGACGACGATTACCAGCGCGCCGGGATCGCGCTCGCCGCGGGCGGCAGCGCGCAGGCCTGGTTCGCGCCCGCG
>VGZE01000351.1 GCA_016872755.1 Planctomycetota bacterium | reverse complement strand
CGCGCGCAGCGCAATCAGCAAGCTGGAGTGCGCGCCGGGGTCCGGTCGCGGCAGGCACGACCACGCACCGCTCGCGGCAAGCGCGAGCAGCAGCACACGCGGCGCCAGCGGCACGAGCAGCGCAGCCGCAGCGGGCCAGACGGCCTGCAGCACCTGCGGAGCAGGCTCGATCAGCCCGTGCAACAGCGCCGCGCGCGCTTCGTAGGCCAGCAGCGCGAGCGCTCCGACCCACGGCAGGAGCGCGCGGATCGCGGCGCGCTCCTCGATTCCGCGCCGGAACAGGAAGAGCGCCAGCCCATGCCCGGCTCCCAACCCCAGCACCAGCACCAGCCAGGCCGTGGACAAGGCCTGCAGCGTGCCCGGGTGGGACAGGTTCCACGGACTGGATCGCGCCGGCGTCGCCAGCACCAGCGCACACGCGCCCACGTGCAGCAGTGCACTGCGGTGCAGGTCGCGCGCGCTCGAGCCGCGCACGCGCGCCGCGCGCACGGACAGCGCAACGTGCGCCGCGAGCAAGAGCGGCCAGATCGACAGCGAGGTGAACAACGCCAGACCGGCCAGGCCGCCCGAAACGACGCCGCCGAGCACGCGATCGAAGTCGCTGCTCGAGGCCAGCCCCCAGGCGAAGCACAGGATCGCCGCCAGCCCCAACAGCGTCGCGGGTGTGCCCGCGTGCAACTGACCCGCCAGCGATCCGGGAGTCCACAGGCTCGCGGCCAGCGCGGCCCAGACCACCGACGATGGCGGACCGAAGCGACTCGCGAGCGTCGCCACGAGCAGCACGAGCAGGGCCCCCCACAGCGGCGGCAGCACGACGGCCAACCACTCCGGCGCGCCGGCCGTGCTCGGATCCGCCTGCAGCGGGTTCCAACCGCAGGCCTGCAGCGCGAGCGCCAGCGCGCCGGACAGACCCGGGGCGTCACGCGCGACGTCGCCGACTGGATGGAACAGCGCGCGATCCACGAGCAGCAACTCGTGCTGCGCGAGCGCGACCTCGACCGCTCGCAGTTCCAGCGCGGTGCGCGGATCGGTCAGCAGCAATTGCGGCGCGCCGGCGGCCCGCTGCTCGGAGCTCGAGAACAGGTGCCGCAACGGCGCGGCGCGCAGCGCGAGCGCGAGCAGTGCCGACGCCAGAACGAGCCAACGAGCGCGCGCGCTCATCGCCGCGCTTGCAACCACGCGTCGAATGCGCGCGGCAATTGTGGCTCGAACAGGAAATCGCTGGACACGTCGGACGGCTTCAACTGCGCCCCGCGCAGCACCTGGTCGGCCGGCGCGGGCGGCGGCGCAACGTCTCCGCGGACGAGCAGCGTGACCGGCTGGCCGGGGAAGGCCGCGCGCAGCTCGTTCAGGCACGCCGCGGCGGCCGACGCGTCGGTCGGTTCGTTCGCGACCAGCAGCCAGCCGCGTCCCGAGGCCAGTCGCTGCCACTCCTGCGCGAGCGGATCGGGTCCGATGAACAGGGTGTCGTACGACTGCTCGGGCGAGCACCAGAACCACACGATGCGCTCGAGCCCGGGGCCGGACTGCCAGCCGACCCAGCGCCGCGCCGAGTCCGCGCCCAGCGCGAGCGGTCCGCACAAGCGCATGCCGCCGCGGCCGTAGTGCGCGATCTCGGCCTGCGACGCGATCACGGCATTGAGTTCGAGCGCTCCGAGCAGCAGCAGCGGATCGCGCGTCAGCCCGCTCTGCAGGCCGCTCGCGCCGAGGAGTTCGAGCGCGGCCAGGGCGGCCGGCACGTCGACGCGCGGAAACGGCTCGGAGGCCGCGCGCGGCAGGGCGGCGATGCGCGCGCTCAGTCCCGGGATCAGCGGATAGGCGATGCGCCGGGAGCGCGCCGTCTCGCTGCGCGCGCCGGCGCTGCGCTCGAGCAGCAGCTCGAGTTCGACGGCCACCTCGGTCTCGATCGGCACGCGCGCGTCGATCTCGACGCCGGCGCCGCCGAGCTCGCCTGCGGTCACGCTGCGACTG
>VGZE01000350.1 GCA_016872755.1 Planctomycetota bacterium | reverse complement strand
ACATTGGCCTTTCGGCCTTCATCGTCCTGTTTCTCTCGGGGCGCGACGCAGTCTCGACGGTGCAGACGGCGCTGATCTCGGGCATCGCCGTCGTGCTGGCGATTTTCGCGGTGATCGGGGTCTTCATGCTCAGCCTGGCGGAGCCGGCGCTGCGCATTCCGCTAATGGCAGTATTGACCTTTGGCACGATGTTTCTGTCGCGGGCCGCGCTGCTGGGGCCGGTGTTCTTTGTCGCCGGCTTCGTCATCGCCTACGGGCTGACCTTGGGCGACCAGGTGCTCGGCCTCGCGCTGCAGCCCGCGACGTCGGCGAACGTGCCGCAGCTCGAGTTGCCGGAGATCTTCTTCGTTCCGCCCGAGGAAGCGCTGTTGCGTTTCTTGCTCTGGTTGAGCCTGGCCGCCGTCGTGCCCCTCGCGCTGCTGATCGGCGCTAACGTGCTGACGGGGCGCGACCCGGCGCGCCTTCTCCGCCGCGCGCTGGCCGAGCGGTTGGCGACGGCAGCGCGCTTTTGCGCAGGCGAGAGGGGGGCGGAACGCCAGCTCGAAGCCCAGGCCTTCGACGGCACCGCGGGGCTGCGCAAGTTGCATCAACTTGCCGGCGTGCTGCACGCCGGCCGGCGCCCGGCCTGGCACGCCTCGCTGATCGACGACATCGCCCGGCTCGGCCTCCTGCTACTCGCGTGGTCGCGGGTCGAAGGCAATGCGCGCCAGCCGCTGCGTCCGGCTGCAGCCGCGTGCCGCGGGGCGGAACGTACCCTGCAGGACGGAGAAGCACCGAGCGGCGAGCTCGTCGCCATCACCGCTCCCGGCGCCGCCCGACCGCTGGCGGAGGCGATCTCGCGCACGCTGCGAGCAATCCGCGACGCGCTCAACGGAATGGCTGCAGGGCAGGAGGCGCATGTCGCGGCGCCGGCAGCGCGACGGCTGCTGGTCCCGGACGCGTTCAGCAACCCAGAGTACGTTCGCTTCGCCCTCAAGGTCACGCTGGCAGTGATGATCTGCTATCTCGTCATGAACCTGACCGACTGGCCGGGCATCCATACCTGTGTGATCACCTGCTACTTCGTCGCCCTCGGCACCGTCGGCGAGACGATGCACAAAGCGACACTCCGCTTCGTCGGATGCCTCATCGGCGCGGGGCTGGGCCTCAGCACGATCCTGCTGCTGATGCCTCACATGACCGACCTCGGCGACCTGCTCCTGTTGCTCGCGCCGGTGACGCTGCTCGCCGCCTGGATCGCGCAGGGCAGCCAACGCATCTCGTATGCCGGCCTCCAGATCGGACTCGCGTTCTATCTCGTCGTGCTGCAGGGATATGGCCCGACGATCAGCATGTATACCGCGAGGGACCGCACCATCGGCATCCTCTTCGGCAATATCGTGACCTTCGCGATATTCACGACGTTTTGGCCGGTGCGCGTGGCCGACGTCGTGCGCGCGCACCTCGCGGCGGCGTTAGAACAGCTGGCGATTCTGCTGAGTTTGGATGCCCGCAGCGATGGCGAGATCTCACCCGCCGCTCAGTCAGCGGCCGACGTGGCGTTCGGGCTCGCGATCGCGCAGGCGCGCGCAGTCCTCGTCAACGATCCGTTCGAAACGAGGGAGGCGCGCCGCGCCGTTGGAAGGCGGCCAATCGATGCGGTTTTGGTAGAGCAGGTCGGTCGGCTGTTCATCCCCATCTCGGCGATCCTCGATCTACGCGCAGACCCAGCCTGGCACGAACCCCCAGGGCCGATGCGCGACGCGATCTGCGCCCACCATTGGGCGCTGGCCGCGTGGTTCCGACGGGCAGCGTCCTGGGTGCGCAGCGGCGAGGGGGCGGAGGAGGTGTTCAGCGGCCTCCCGGAACCGCCGGTCCTGTCCGGTCCGGGTGAGCATCTCGCGGCCCGCACGACGTGGTACCGCCTGCTGCACGATGACATTCGCGACGTTCTCGACCGGGTCGGTCCACAAGAGCAGCCCGTGAGGAGCGAGCCGTCGGTCGCCGGGGTACTCCAT
>VGZE01000349.1 GCA_016872755.1 Planctomycetota bacterium | reverse complement strand
GATTTGTCAGAATGCCTCTTCTCGGAAGCTGGAAGTCGAGGCTGTCAGCCGAGCCAGGTCCCTCCTATCCCGCGTACGGCGTCCCGGGCAACCGGAAAGGCGGCGGGACCACCACCGTAGGGAGGAGCGCGTGAAACGCGAGCGTTCCGCCGGTGCCTCGCACGTACGCGCCGTCGAGCGCCAGCACGTGCACGTTGAGCCGCAGCGCCCCGTCGCTCCGCTGCACGAACACGACGAGCCCTGGGTGCGCGTCGCCCGCGCGCCGCAGCCCGAACACCCCCTTCGCGCGACGCCGCAGCTCCGCGAGCAGCACCCCCGTGAACGCCTCGATGAGCTCGGTGCAGAATGCACGCTTGTATCCTGCCGCCTTCCGCACCGCCCACGGCAGCGTGCACACCCACTGCCGCACCGGCGCCTCCGGCAGCACCTCGTCCACCAAGTGCGCCGCCGCGTCCGACATCCGCCGCGCCACGCACGACGGGCAGAAGACCCTCGCCTTGCACGAGAACGCTACCGCGAGCTCCTCGCCGCAACGCGTGCACGCGAGCCGCGACGCTCTCTCGAATTCGCTCCGCCCCACGACGAACGCGCGGGCCGTTCGAGGGCGGGACGGCTCCAGCTCGGATAGCCGCTATGCACGTAAAGCGGCCATTCGTCTGGCTCCCTGATGTCGCGCGCGTCAGGCCGCCGAGAGAGCGCCGTGGTCGTCGCAGTGACCAGCGTGCGGGTGGTGCAGGTGCCCGGCGACGAGGTAGTCGACGTGATCGCCGTGCGGGACGGCCTCGTGACCGCACCCGGCGCCGTGGACGTGGCCCTGGGCGTGACCGGCGCAGCTGTGCGAAGGCGTGCATGCGGCCGGGTTGGAGGCGCCGACTTCGAGGACGCACTCGTCCACGTGGCCATCGTGGCCGTGGTGGAGGTGGCCATCGTGAAGGTAGTCGACGTGGTCGCCGTGGCGGACTGAGGGGTGACCGCAGTCGGCGCTGTGGACGTGATCGTGATTCGGATGGGTGGTGTGGCTCATGACTTCCTCTTCCTTCTTTGCTGTGGCGAGGTGACGACAGCGGGCTCACCGGCGTGGTCGAGCGCGGCCCGAATGAGCTCGCGAACATGGTCGTCCGCGAGCGAGTAGTAGATGTGCTTGCCTTCGCGGCGGCGCTTCACGATGCGCTCTGCGTGCAGCACGCGAAGCTGCTGGGAGAGCGTGGAAAGCTTGGTCTCGCTCGCGTCGGCGAGCTCGGTGACGCAGCACTCACCCGCGTCGAGCCGATACAACAGCCGTAGGCGCGCCAGGTCGCCGGCGGCGCGGAAGAGCGCCGCAGCGCGCTCGAACGCAGAGTCGCTCACCTCCGGGACGTGGGGGCGTTCGGCAGCATGGGGGCCGCAGTCCTGCGCGCGCTTCGATGTCGATCGGTCTGTCATTTCAAAGACTGTTGAAGTGTTGTACCAAGCCGCGGCCTTCGCGTCAACCGGCTGCGAGGGGCCCGGTGTCTACGGGACGCCGACGTGCGAGGGCAGTTCGGCTGAGAGCATAGTCACCATGAACGGCCGATTTGTCAGAATGCCTCTTCTCGGAAGCTGGAAGTCGAGGCTGTCAGCCGAGCCAGGTCCCTCCTATCCCGCGTACGGCGTCCCGGGCAACCGGAAAGGCGGCGGGACCACCACCGTAGGGACGGACGAACAGCCTACCCGCCCCAAGCTTCCCCGGGCAATCCCCTTCTTGTGGGACCCGAGGGTGGGGATGGGAGGGAAGGGGTGGGAGCGGCCGGCTTTGCTCGGGCCTCGCGGGTCAAGCCGATTACGGCCCGAGGAGGTCGTCTACAAGGTCCTTTGCCGCGAGCACCGCATAGGTCTCGACGGCGCAGCGGTAGTTGTCTGCGTTCTTCGACTGCCGGTTGGCGGGGAGGCTTCGCGCCTTGGCGCAGAAGTACTCGTCATCGATCGCTTTCAGAACCAAGTGCGCCCACTCGTGCACCATGATCCCCATGCCGGAGACCTTGGAGAAGGTGTTCG
>VGZE01000348.1 GCA_016872755.1 Planctomycetota bacterium | reverse complement strand
TGCTTGCGTGGAAGAAACTCGCGAACGCCGAGCAAGTCCCGACGGGACGAGCTTTTGAACTTCGCTCTTCACGCTACTCGCTTGGGGCGCGACCGCGCAAGCGATGGGACATGCGTGGGGCGCGCGTATTTCGCGGCGGTCGTGCGTTGACAAGTCGGGGGTGGGGGCACAGCCTTGGGCGGAGTCGGTCGACACGGAGCTTGAGGCAGGGAGTCCGAGAGGAGCGGCGCATGGAGATGGGCGGGATTGGGGATGGGTCGAGGAGGCGGTTCTTGGTGGGCAGTTCGGCGGTGATCGCGGGGGCGACGCTGGCGAAGGGGGCGCTGGCGCGGGGGTTGGGCGAGCCGGAGCTGCGGGTGGCGCTGGTCGGGTGTGGCGGGCGCGGCACGGGGGCGGCGGTGCAGGCGCTGTCGACGGCGGGGCCGGTGAAGCTCGTGGCGATGGCGGATGCGTTCGCGGATCGGCTCGAGGGCAGCTTGGCGGAGATCGAGCGCGCGCGGCCGGGACAGGTCGACGTGCCCAAGGCGCGGCGCTTCCTGGGCTTCGAGGCCTACAAGAAGGCGATCGATGTCGACTGCGATGTGGTGCTGCTCTGCACGCAGCCGGGCTTCCGGCCGTGGCACTTCGAGTACGCGGTGTCGCGCGGGCGGCACGTGTTCATGGAGAAGCCGGTGGCGGTCGATGCGCCCGGCGTGCGCAAGGTGCTCGCGGCGGCGGAAGAGGCCAAGAAGAAGCAACTCAAGGTCGGCGTCGGCCTGCAGCGCCACCACGACGCGCGCTACCTCGAGACGATGCAGCGCCTGTGGGACGGAGCGATCGGCGATGTGAACTTCGCGCGCTGCTACTGGAACTCGTCGGGCGTGTGGGTCAATCCGCGCCAGCCGCAGCAGACCGAAATGGAGTACCAGATGCGCAACTGGTACTACTTCAATTGGCTGTGCGGCGACCACATCGTCGAGCAGCACATCCACAACATCGATGTGGTCAACTGGCTGAAAAAAGGCCCGCCGGTGCGCGCGCAGGGCATGGGCGGCCGTCAGGTGCGCACGGGCGTGGACTTCGGCGAGATCTACGACCACTTCGCGGTCGAGTTCACCTACGCCGACGGCACGGTGTGCCAGTCGCACTGCCGCCATCAGCCCGACACGTGGTCGAGCGTCAGCGAGCACGTCCACGGCTCGCAGGGCAGCGCGAACATCTCCGGCGGCGCGATCACGCTCGCGGACGGGACGCGCTGGCGCTCCAAGGCCGAGGGCGGCGATCCCTACCAAGTCGAGCACGACGTGTTGTTCCGCGCGATTCGCGAGGGGCGCGAGCACGACGAAGCCGGCTACGGCGCGACCTCGACCATGAGCGCGATCTTGGGGCGCATGGCGGCCTACTCGGGCCGCGAGATCAGCTACGCGGAGGCGCTCGCGTCGCCGCACGCGCTGTGGCCGGCCGCGCCCGGCGAGCTCACCTGGACGACCGAGCCGCCGTCGATGCCCGATGGCCAAGGCCGCTACGCGATTCCGACGCCGGGCGTCACGCGCGTGCTCTGAGATGCGCGAGTGAGCGGGCCTGCGCGAGCGAGCGCGGGCCCGCTGCCGTTGGGCTGAGCGCGCGCGAGGAGCGACAAGCAAACGGGCCGCAGCGTTGCAGCGCTGCGGCCCGCGAAGCCCTGTGCGGCGTGCCCGGCCCCGGCTGGGGCGGAGCGTGGCGCAGGTACAGGCCGCGTCGAGTCCTACCGAAGACGCGCCCACGCCCGCCGCACAGTGCGACGATCCCCCGAAGCGAGGCTTCGCTGATCGCGCCGCCCGGCTTCGCACGCTCCAACCCCGGCGGCCGAGGCCGGTAACCGCGCGCGAGAGAATCCGCGCGCTTCGAACTCAGTGCTTACCGAGCGCCGGCGCCGCGTAGCGCACCTCGCGCTCGCGGCCGCGGGCGTCGCGCACGCGCAGCACGAGCGCGTCGCCCGGCTCGTAGCGCAGCCGGAACCACGCCATGAAGTCGCGCGCGGCGAGATCCGGCGACTCGCCCCCGACGGCCACG
>VGZE01000347.1 GCA_016872755.1 Planctomycetota bacterium | reverse complement strand
GCTGCGCGCGGCGCAGGCGCTCGAGTTGCTGGCCGCGCTCGTTGGCGGCGTCGAGGCGCGCGCCGAGCGCGCGTTCCTCGGCGCTCAGCCGCCGCGATTCCAGGAAGGCCGGCAGCAGGCCGAGCAACGCGATGTGCGCGGCGAACAACAGCGGAACCCACACGGGCGCCGTCTTCAGCCAGCGCTCGGCGCGCGGGCGGTGCGGCGCGAGGCGTTGCGCGAGGCGCTCGCGCAACCCGGCGGCAGCGGAGGATTCGGATCCGGTACGGAGCGGTTCGAGCATGGGCGGTCGTGGCTCCTGGTCGGGGTCAGTACGGGGAAGCAGTACGGACGGGGTTCAGCGCAGGAAGCGGGCAGCGTAGATGGCCGCTTCGCCGAGTTCCTCCTCGATGCGCAGCAGGCGGTTGTACTTCGCGACGCGGTCGGAGCGACACGGCGCGCCGGTCTTGATCTCGCCCGCGTTCGTCGCGACGGCCAGATCGGCGATCGTGGTGTCCTCGGTCTCGCCCGAGCGGTGGCTGATGATGCAGCGGAAGCCGTTGCGCTGCGCGAGCGCGATCGTCTCGAGCGTCTCGGTCAGCGTGCCGATCTGGTTGACCTTGACCAGCACCGCATTGCCGGCGCGCTTGTCGATGCCCATCTGGACGCGCTCGACGTTGGTCACGTACAGGTCGTCGCCGACCAGTTGCACCTTGGAGCCGAGGCGCTCGGTCAGCAGGCGCCAGCCTTCCCACTCGTCCTGATCCAGACCGTCCTCGATCGAGTAGATCGGATACTTGGCGCACCAGCGCGCGTAGAACTCGACCATCTCGGCGACCGAGTGCGGCTTGCCGTCGACGTGGTACTTGCCGTTCTCGAGGAACTCGGCCGAGGCCGCGTCGAGCGCGAGCACGACGTCCTTGCCCGGCAAGAGGCCGGTCTTCTCGACCGCGGCGAGGATGACCTCGATGGCCTCCTCGTTGCTCTTCAGGTTCGGCGCGAAGCCGCCCTCGTCGCCGATGCCCGTGGACAGCGAGCGCTTCTTCAGCACGCTCTTCAGCGCGTGGAACACCTCGGCGCCCATCTGCAGGCCGTCGCTGAAGCGCGTCGCGCCGAACGGCATGACCATGAACTCCTGCAGGTCGACGTTGTTGTCCGCGTGCGCGCCGCCGTTGAGGATGTTCAGCATCGGCACCGGCAGCACGCGCGCGCTCGTTCCGCCCAGGTAGCGATACAGCGGCAGCCCGCATTCCTGCGCCGCCGCGTGCGCCGCGGCCAGCGACACGCCCAGCAGCGCGTTGGCGCCGAGGCGCTGCTTGTTCGGCGTGCCGTCGAGCGCGATCATCGCGCGGTCGAGCGCGCCCTGGTCGAGCGCTTCGTAGCCGACGAGGTGATTGGCGAGTTCGGTGTTGACGCTCTCCACCGCCTTCAAGACGCCCTTGCCGCCGTAGCGGCCTTCGCCGTCGCGCAGCTCGTGCGCCTCGTAGTGGCCCGTGCTGGCTCCGGAGGGCACCGCCGCGCGGCCGGACGCTCCGCTCTCCAGCTTGACGTCGACCTCGACGGTCGGATTGCCGCGCGAATCGAGGATCTCGCGCGCGTGGATCTCGAGGATCTCGCTCATGCCGGCACTGTAGCCGACCCGAGCCGCGCGTTGTAGCGGCAAGTGGTGAGCCCGGCCGGACTTCCGTAGCATCATCGCGGCTGCCCATGCGCCCTCCCCGCGCCAACAAGATCCACCTCTTGCCCAATCTGATCACGCTGGGCAACGCGTTCTGCGGGCTGCTCGCGCTGTCCTACGCGATCGACGGCCTGGCCTTCCGCGACGACGCGCTGTTCTACGCGAAGATGGAGCAGGCCTGCTTCCTGGTCTTCCTGGCCATGATCTTCGATGCGCTCGACGGTTGGGTGGCGCGGCTGACCGGAACGGCCTCGGAGCTCGGCGCGCAGCTCGATTCGTTCTCCGATGCGCTGACCTTCGGGGTCACGCCGGCCCTGTTGGCCAAGGTGCTGATCGAGCACGAGGGCATCGACCTGCGCACCTTCTCGTCGCCCCGCG
>VGZE01000346.1 GCA_016872755.1 Planctomycetota bacterium | reverse complement strand
GAGTGATGCTCGACAACATCGGGCGCAACGTGAATCGCTACAAGCCGTGCCTCGCCACGCTCGGCGGCTCTCCGGCCGCCAAACCGCGCTTCACCCTCGAAAACGGCGCGCTCGAGGTGCTCCCCGCTGGCTTCGCGAGCGAGCGCGAGCTGCTCGACGCAATCCTCGAGGGCAGCGTCGCGCGCCGCCTGCGCGAACGAGAGTTCTGGGCCGATCCCGCGCTCCCCGACTGGCTGTGGCTCTCGACCGGCGTGCGACTGGGCGTGCTGGTGAGCGAACGCGGCCGCCGCAACCACCGCACCCTGTGGCTCGACGCGAACGGCGAGCCGCTGCAGCTGACGCTCGCGATCCTCGAGAGCTTCCACCGCGAAGCGCTGGCCGCCGGAGCGCGCGCCGCACCCGTGCTCATCTGGCCCTCGCGCCCCGACTTCACCGGCGCGCTCATCCGCGGCGATCGCTACTGGCAAGCGCCGCTCGTCGACGCCCTCGCTGCGCGCGGCATCCCCTGCCTCGACCTGTCGCTCGCTCTAGGCGCCGCCGCCACTTCCAAGCGCGTGCTCGACATCGACTCGCTCTTCCAGAACATGCATCTCTCGCGCGCGGGCAACGCCGTCGTCGCCCGCGAGGTGCAGCGCTGGATCCGCGCGCAAGGCCTCGCGCCGCGCTAGCGATTACGCGCGCGTCGCAAGCAGCAGCAGGCGCGGTGCCGTTGCGCTCGCAGGCTCGGAGGCAAAGCCGCCGAAGGTCGCGTGCACCGCAAGGCCGTGCGTAGCGAGCTTGGGGCGCAGCTCGTCGAGCTCGTACAGGCGCACGTCCTCGCGCCAGCGACGGGAATCGCCGTTGCGGACGAGCTCGACATCCTTGATGACTCGACGGCCGCCGTCGGCGAGCGAGCGGCGCTCGCGCAGCAGAAAGTCCTCGCCTTCGCGCGTCGTCTCGTCGCGCAAGTTCGCGCGCACGAACGGTGGGTTCATGAGATCGAACGCCGCGAGGCCGCCGGGGCGCAGCACGCGCCCGATCTCGGCGAGCACGCGCTCGTCGCCGAGCTCGCCGAAGTAGCCGAACGACGAGAAGAGGTTGACGAGCGAACCAAAACTCGCGCGCGCGAACGGCAGCTCGCGCGCATCGGCGCGCACGAGGCGTCCGGCCAAGTGGCGCTCGGCGTTCGGCAGCGTGCTCGCGGCCGCGAGCAGGTCGGCGGACAGGTCGAGCCCGAAGACATCGACGCCCGCGTCGCGCAGGAGCAGCGTGTGACGGCCGAAGCCGCAGCACAGATCGAGCGTGCGGCCGCGCACGCCGTGCTCGACCAGCCAGCGCACCTCGGGCCGCGCCGCCTCGAGGTCGCGGTGCGGATAGACCGCGCGGTAGTCGGCGCGGAACGCCTCTTCGAACCAAACGGCGCTCACGGCGTCCCGAGCTCCATGCGGATGGCGAGGTCGCCGCGCCGCGCCGGGGCGCTCGCGCGCAGTTGGCCGTCCTTGCTGTCGATGTCGCCGTCGGGGTCGTAGACCGCGGCGAGCTCGAAGGCGACATCGTGCGGGAGCGGCGCCCCGATCAGCGTCGTGGTGCGATCGAGCGTGAAGTGCAGGGCGCGAGAGCCATCGTCGCGGCGCACGAGGCCGCTGCGCTCGGCGGCCGGATCGCGCAGGTCGACGAAGTAAGCCCACAGTGGCGCCGACTGGCCGACGCCGCGCAGCATGACGAGCAGGGAGCCTTGCTCGGCCTGTTCGAGCGCGCCGCGCAGCTCGATCGTGCCACCGAAGCGGCTCGGATCGTCGATCGCAGGCCGGGCCGCCGCCGCGCGCGGAGCGGGCTCTGCCGGTTCGGCGCCGCAGGCCGCAACAAGTGCCAACGGGAGCGCGAACGCGCACGGCGCCGCGATCCAAGAGGGTCTGGAGTGGGGCGTCACGGCCGCGCATCCTAAGCTCTCCACGACGACACGGCTCCCCACCCGCGCCGGGCTCGCCCGGATCGCTCGCTCCCCCACGCTCCGCACCATGTACGACCTGCTCGACCGCCACGCCAAGGAAGCGCGCGAGGAGCGCGAGCTCGCGCCGTGGGCGCTCAAGTCCGCGCGCTCGAGGGG
>VGZE01000345.1 GCA_016872755.1 Planctomycetota bacterium | reverse complement strand
GGCCGAAGCTGTCGTTCGACCCGGCCTTCCTCGTGCCGATTCGCGACGTCGCCGTGCCGGTCGAGGCGGCCAAGGTCGTCGAGCAGAACCTGCGCGCGGACCCGGGCGCCACGCTGCGCGCGCGCTTCGTCGACGCGGAGGGCAAGCCGGTCGCGAAGGTCACTGCCGTCTTGATGCCGGACTGGTCCAAGCAAACCGACGGCGCGAGGACGTGGGTGCATCGCCAGCAGACCAGCGATGCCGACGGCCGCATCACGATGGAAGGCCTGCCCAAGTCCGCGCTGACGTTGTCGGCGAACATGCGCGGCTACAAGCCGCTGTCGCGCCCGCTCGACGCGGCCAAGGAAGATCTCGGAGCCCTCGAGCTGATCCTCGATCGTGGTTTCGGGCTCGAGGGTGTGGTGCGTTGGCCGGATGGCACTCCCGCGGCGGAGGCGCGCGTGAGCTGGGGCTCGGCCGAGGACGGGTTCAATATCACGACGGTGTTCGGCTCGAGCATGGAGGCGGATTCGGACGGCCGGTTCGCGATCAGCGGCCTGGAGGATGTCGCCTACACGCTGCGCGCGGAGGCGTCGCGCAAGGTCCCCGATCCCGACGCGCCCGCCGAAGCCAAGAAGCTCGCCAAGACCAAGCGCGAAACGCTGCGCGGCCGCTTGACGGGGATCCGCCCCGGCGCGGGCGCGCTCGAGATCCGGCTCGACAGCGGGCTCGTGATCAGCGGTGTCGCGGTCAACGACCTCGGCAATCCGCTCGAGACCTTCTCGGTCAAGGCACGCAAGCAGATCGACAACGGCTGGTCGATGGAGGGCGTCGCGCGGCACTTCAAGGGCGGCGCCTTCGAGCTCGAGGGCGTGCACGAAGGCCGCTGGGAAATCTCCGCGACGTCGCCGAAGCACGCCAACAGTGCGCCCTTCGAGCTGACCCTGCCCGGTCCGTCCGAGGGACTGCGCCTGGTGCTGCCGCGCCAGACCGTGCTCTCCGGCCGTGTGCTGAACGCCGACAAGACTCCGGCGGCGAAGGCCGCCGTGCGTTGGAAGCCCGCCAAGGAGCAGGAATCCTCTTTCGTCGCTTTCGACATGAACGGCGACGGAGTCACGCGCTGCAAGTCGGATGGCACCTTCCGCGTGGACGGCCTGGCTCCCGGCAAGGGCACGCTGCGCGCGCAGTCGAACGACGGCGCCGAGAGCCTGCCTGTCGAGCTGACGCTCGGCCCCGGGCAAGTGATCAGCGATCTCGTATTGGACCTGGAAGGGCTGGGTGAGGTGCGCGGCACGCTGCATGGGTCGATCGCGGAGCGCGCACGCCGCAGGGTCAGCCTCGAAGAGGACGACGAACGCGACTGGCGCCTGGGCGACACCTCCCGCGAGACCCTGACCGATGCGCGCGGCGATTTCGTGTTCCTGCGCGTGCCGGCCGGCAAGTGGAAGGCTCTGCTCGAGCCGGTCGCGGAGACCGAGGGCGGCGACGAGGATGTCGGCCCGCGCTGGGACTGGAGCGAGCGGCAGGCGCTGCGACTGCCGCACGAGTTCGAGCTGCGGGCCGGCGAGAACGCGAGCATCGTGCTGGGTGCGCCGCCTTCGGGCAAGCACCGGATCTCGGGGCGCGTCATGGCCGGTGGTCGACCGCGCGAAGGGGCGCGCGTGACCGCCACGCTGTCGGGCGATCGCGAAAAGGCGTACACGACGCGCTCCGACGGCATCGGCCGCTATGAGCTGGCGCTGGGGGAGTCGGGCCAGTACGCGGTGACCTGCCGTGGCAAGGGCAAGACGTCGCAGACGCGGCACGTCGAACTCGGTGAGACAGGCGAGCAGGTGCTCGACTTCGAGCTGGGCGGCGGAGCGATCTCTGGAACGGTCTTGGGACCGGAAGGCAAGCCGATCGGCCAGTGCTGGCTCTCCCTCAGGGCCGTCGAAGCGACCGGCACCGGCACGCATGGCAACTCCCAGGTCGGGGGCGATGGAGTCTTTTCGTTCGGCGACCTCGGCGCCGGCAGCTACACGATCGATGTCAATCGCTGGGGCGATGGGGAGAGGCCGCTCGCGAACCAGACCTTCGGGCCGTTCGAGCTGGCCGAAAACCAGCAACTCGAAGGC
>VGZE01000344.1 GCA_016872755.1 Planctomycetota bacterium | reverse complement strand
GGCGCGCTGGCGCGCGATGCGGAGGCCGCCGCGCTCGTCGCGCGCGCGCTCAGTGCGCGCGGACGGCTGGACGAGGCCGAGCCGCTGCTCGCGCCGTCGCGCTACCCGGAACCGGAGCGCGGCTGGACCGAGATCGAGCGCGCGCGCCTCGCGCTCGAGCACGACGACCTCACGCGGGTCTTCGCGCTGCTGACGGAGAGCGGCGACCCGGATGCACGCTCGGTGCAAATTCGCCACGCGAACTACCCGGAGGCCTGGCTGCTCGTCGCGCGTGCCTACGCGCGCATGGGCGAGCCCGGCCGCGCCGGCAAGCTCGCGCAGCGCTTCACCGAGCTCGACGCGCTGCACGCCGACGTCGGCATCGCCTGGCACCTCGTCTCGGCGGCGGCGCGCGCTCGCGGCGATGCGGCGGAGGCCGAGCGCTGCGCGGCGATCGAGCAGGAGGCGCGCGCGTGGCGCGCCTACCTCGACGCGCGCCGCCGGCAGGTGCGCGCGCAGCCGGACGAGCCGCTGCCGCGGCTGGGTCTCGCCTCGTGCTGGATGCAGGTGCGCGAGTACGCGCGCGCACGCACCGAGCTCGAGACGCTGCTGCAGCGCAAGCCGGAGTTCTGCCGCGCCTGGTTCCACCTGGGCGAGGCGCGCCGGCTGACCGGCGATGCCGCCGGCGCGCGCGAAGCGTGGACGCGCGCGCTCAGCTGCGATCCGGATGACTTGAAATCGCGCTACAACCGCGGACAGCTCGCGCTGCTCGACGGACGGCTCGACGAGGCGGAGCAGGATTTCTCGAAGCTGCTCGGCACGAGCGCGGAGGCGGACCCGAAGTTCGCCGGGCTGCACCTGTTCGTGGCGCGGCGCGCGCTCGCGCGCGGCGACTCGAAGGCGGCCGAGCTGGCCTACGAGAAGTATCGCGCGCTGGGCGGCGGCGAGCCGCTGATGCGCTGAGCGGCGAACCGGACCTCGGTCCGTTCAGCCCTTCGACGGCAGCTCGACGACCGGCGGCTCCGCAGGCAGCTCGGCGAGCTCCGCGCGCGTTTGCTGCGCCCACTCGCCGTCGGGTCGCTCACTCAGTTCCTGCTCGAGCACGAGCCGCGCCTGCGCCGGCGCGCCGCTGTGCGCATACGCGCGCGCCAGCCACAGGTGCACCGGCTCCGGCAGCGGCAGGTCCTCGGCGCGCGCCTGCTCGAGCACGCGCCGCCAGCCTTCCGCCGCGGCGCCGAAGCGCGCGGCTTCGTAATCGAGCCGCGCCAGCCGGTGGCGCGCCTCGATCGCGCCGGGGTCGTAGCGCAGCGCGCGTCCGAAGCTCGCCCGCGCCGCCTCCAGATCGCCTGTGTGCGCGGCCAGCGCACCGGCCTCGGTCGCCTCGATGCCGGCGCGGTAGAGCAGCTCGGCCCCGCTGCCGAGATCGGAGTCGCGTGCGCCGAGCTCGCGCGCTCGCGCGTAGTGCTCGAGCGCCGCGTCACGCCGCCGCTCGAGCAGGCACAGCGTGCCCGCGCGCCGGTGCAGGTCGATCAGCGCGAGCCCCGGGTCCGTGCCGTCGGCGCGCAGCTCCTCGAGCACGCGGCAGGCGCCCTCGAGGTCCTTCGCGGCGGCCAGCGCCTCGGCCTCGAGCTCGCGCGCCGGCACGTGCGAGCTCTCGAGCGCGCGCACCGCGCGCACGAGCTCGAGTGCGCCCGCCGCCTCGCCGCGCTGCAGCCGCGCGCGCGCAGCGAGCAGGCGCGCCTCGCGCAACGGCAGGCTCGTGAACGGCAACTGCGGTTCGCGCGCGAGCGCGCGCTCGAGCAGCTCGAGCCCGGCCTCGCCCTGCCCGGGTCGCGACAAGAGCAGCAACGCGCGCGCGCGCAGCAAGCAGGTCGCCTCGGCGTCGAGCTCGAGCCCGGCGCGGATCTCGTCCTCGGCCGCCGCGAGCCGGTCCAGCGCGCAGTAGATCTCGGCGGCGGTCGCGTGCACGTCGACCAGGCCGCCGGCGGCGGCGCCGGCACGCGCGAGCTCGATCTCGCGCAGCGCGCCGACGTTGTCGCGCTCGAACACGCACAGCCGCGCGCGCAGCAGCGCCGCCGGCGCGCCGCCTTCGGGGCCGAGCTGCGCGAGCAGCAGTCGGGCG
>VGZE01000343.1 GCA_016872755.1 Planctomycetota bacterium | reverse complement strand
CCGGCGGCCGCCTCGAGCAGCCAGCGCCGCCGCGTGCGCCCTCCCGGAACGCGGTGCAGCTCGAGGTACACGTGCGGCGCGCCGGCGCGCAGCAGGCGCAGCGCGCACTCGAGCTCGCGTGCGTAGATCAGCGTGCGCGCGGCCTCCGGCAGCAGCGCGCGCGCCGCATTGCGCGAGAAGGACAGTTCCTGCAGCCGCGCCGGCACGTACTGCAGCGCCACGGGCACGCGCTCGATCCAGTCCCAGCAGCGAATCGCGCGCAGCGTCGGCCGCGCGCCGGCGGGAATCCCGTAGTGCTGCCACAGGTCCGACCCCGCCGGCAGCGCGAGCTCGCGCCGGCGCCGCGCGTGCAACAACTCGACCTCCAGGCCGGCGCGCGCAAACGCGCTCGCCATCTGCACCACCTGCAAGGCCTGAGCGCGCTCGGAGGGCACGCGGGTGTTGGCAACCAGCGCGAGTCGCGCCGGGAACTCGACGGCCGCGCTCACGGTCCGGGCGGCTTGGACTCCGCCTCGCGCTCGGTTTGGATCTGACCCGCGTAGCCGAGCTGGTTCAGCAGGGCCTGTTGGTCGAAATCGCGCGCCGAAGGCACGATGTCGGACAGCGGGATCGGCAGTGCGTCGCTCCACAGCTTGAGCGCCTGCCAGGCCTGCGCGGTCGCTTCGGTTTCCGCGGGGGCGAGGTTGACGAGCATCAGCGGGTCGGCCTCGGCGTCGTACAGCCTCGGTCCGACGTTCGCGACGCCGCCATCGGTGCTCGCACTGCCCGGTTTGAGCGCCGCGCGCGAGACGATCAGCCGATGGCGCAGGCTGCGCGCGCTGGACTCGAGCACGTTCTCCGAGAACGAGTACTCGCGCACGGCCTCCTTCTCGCCGCGCAGCAGCGGCAGCAGCGAATGCCCGTCGATCGGCCGGTAGGGCTCGGCGAGCAGTTCGCCGACCGGCAGCTCGAGCCCGAAGAGGTCGCAGATCGTCGGCAGGATGTCGACCGACTCGACCAAGGCGCCCTCGCGCGCGCCGGCGGGCAGCCCGCGCGGCCAGGCCATCAGCAGCGGCACGCGCAGGTTCAGTTCGTTGACGAAATTGTGCTCGAGCAGCAGCCGGCCGGTGTGCGCGTCGCGCTCGCCGAGGTTCTCGCCGTGATCGCTGGTCACGATCACCAGCGTGTCCTCGAGCGCGCCGGCATCCGCGAGCGCGGCCACGAGATCGCCGACCATCTCGTCGGCGTGCGCGACGCCGCCCTCGTACAGGTGCCGGATCTGCGCGAGGTCGGCCGGCGTCGGCTCGTACTTGCCCTGCTCGATCGCCTCGCGGTGTTGCGCGTAGAAGGCCTGGATCGGCCCGGCATAGGCCGGATCGCAGTACGGCTCGCGAAAGCGCGCGGGTGGATCGTACGGCGTGTGCGTCGAATACAGGTGCACCATCGCGTAGAAGCGCCGGCCCGCGCGCCCGCGGATCCAGCGCCCGGCCTCGCTGGCGACCAGTTCGGGATCGAAGCGCTGGGTCAGCTTGTTCTTCAGCAGGAACGGCAGCAGCTCGGAGCGGAAGCGGCTCCAGGCGCTGTCCCCGTCCACCAGATCGTGACCCTCCATGGCCTCGAACCACGCATCGAGGCCGCGCATCAGTCCGGTCTCGACGCGCAGCGCGCCGGTCATGAACGCGGCGGTCGCGTAGTCCTCGTCGCGCATCGCACCGCCGCTGCGCAGGCGCGCGCTCTTGAGGTGCCACGGCAGCGTCGGATTCGGCTTCATGCGCACTTCCGGGCCCATCTTCACCAGGCCGTGGCGGCGCGGGTACTTGCCGGTGAAGATCGATCCGAAGGATGCGCCGGTGAACGGCGCCTGCACGAAGGCGCGCTCGAACACGACGCCGCGCGCGGCCAGCGCGTCCAGGTGCGGCGTCTTGACGCGCGTGTTGCCGTAGCAGCCGAGCATGTCGGCGCGCAGCGCATCGACGACGATCAACAGCACATTGGCCTGCCCGCGATTGCGCTCGTTCAGCGCGCCGCGCTCGCCGCCCGCATGCGCGAACGCATCGCGCGCGAAGACGCCGGCGCCGATCAGGCAGGCGCCCGCGCCGATCCAGGCCAGCGCGCGCGTCGCGCCACGGCCCAGGCGCGCGCACAGCATCCCCAGCGCGAGGC
>VGZE01000342.1 GCA_016872755.1 Planctomycetota bacterium | reverse complement strand
AGGCGCGCGCGGCGCTCGGCGCGCCGGTGACATAGCCGACCGCGAGTCCCGCCAGCACCGCCAGCACGGCCAACAGCGCGAACGGGGTGTCCCGGCGCCCGCGAGAATTGGCTGCACTCACTTGCGCGGCTCCGGTACCGGGCGCGGCGGCTTCGCGTCGTCGTTGCCGAGCGACCACAGCACCGAGTAGGCCAGCTTGGCGGTGCGCTCGATCTTTTCGTAGTCGAGTCGATCGAGCGTGTCGCGCCAGGTGTGGTAGTCCTCGTTGGCGGAGATCGGCAGCCCCTCGAAGAAGAACAACGCGGGCACGCCGACCTGGTGGAACGAGTAGTGGTCGGAGCGCTGCCACAGCTCGTCGCCCTGCCCCGTGACGATCTTCTTGATGCCGGTCGGCTTGGTGCGCGCGCGCTCGAGCAGCTTCTCGAAGCTGGGAGTCTGTTTCGTGCCCAGCGCCGCGAACTCGTCCACCTTGCCGCGGCCGATCATGTCCAGATTCAGCATCGCGACCATCGTGTCGACCGGCACCGGCGGGTCCGCGCACAGCGCGCGGCTGCCGAGCAGGCCGTCCTCCTCGCCCGAGAACGCGCACAAGAGCACCGAGCGCCGCAGCGGCTTCTTGGCCAGCGCCTGCGCGATCTCCAGCAGCGCGGCCGTGCCGGAGGCGTTGTCGTCGGCGCCGAAGCCGATGCGCCCGCGCGCGTCGACCCCGATGTGATCGTAGTGCGCGCCCAGCACGACGTACTCGCCGGCGAGCTTGGCATCGGCGCCGGGCAGGGTCGCGACGACGTTCGCGAGCTGCACCGGCTGCACCGCGCTGGCCGACGCGATGCGCGCGCGGCGTCCCTTGTAGTCGCGGCGCAGCGGCTTGCCGTTCGAGTCGATCTTCGCGCCCAGCGCGGCGATGTCCTCGCCGCACAGCCGGGCCGCGGCCGCGCGGCTCACCTCGATCACCGGCAGATCGACCTTCAGCGGTTCGCGCGGCGCCTCGCCGGCGAAGATCGCGAAGGTCGAGCGGAACGACAGCTTCTCCACCACGGTCGGCGCGACCTTGGCGTGATCGCTCTTCTGCGAGCCGTCCCGCTCGGCGCCGCGGCGCACGACGATCACGCCGGCGACCTTCTCGCGCTCGAGCGCGACGAGCTTCGAATGGAGATCGGCTTCCGGAGTGATCTCGGGACCCTCGAACATGCGAGCGTGCCGCGGCTCACCTTCCAGGATCACCGCGATGCGCTCGCTGATGTCGCCGCGCAGGTCGTCGTAGGGTTCCTTCTTCGACTCGATGCCGAAGCCGAGGAAGACGAGCTCGCCCTCGGCCGTGCCCGACCGATTCGGGAAGGGCACGTAGTCGATGCCGAGTCGGAATCCCTCTTCTTCCGCCTCGTCGGGCGCTGCGTCTCGCGCGCCGCCGCCGGTGCTCGGCGCGCTCTGCTTCGGCAGCGGTGTCGAGCCCGTCCACTCGAGCGCACAGCGCTCCGCCACGGGGGTCAGCACTTCGTGCGAATAGGTGGTCCGGAACGAGCCGTCCTTGCCGGCGCCGCGCAGCCCGGCCTCGCGCAGCGCCGCTTCGATCAGATCGGCGGCCGCATCGAGGCCGGCGCTGGGTGTGTCGCGCCCCTCCAGCGCGCCCCCGGCGAGTTGGACGATGCGCGCGCGCAACTCCAGCGCATCGATCTCGTCGAAGGCCGTCTTGGGCGGCTCGGAGGCTCCGAACAGCGCCAGCAGGACGATGGCGGGCAGCGGGAATTCAGCGCAGCTCATGCAGGCTCGTGTCGCGCGCGCACTCGATCGCGCCGCCGAAGATCCGGGCGGCGGCGAGCAGCGCTTGCGCCGGATCATTGTGCGGATAGAAGTGCGAGAGCAACAGCCGTTTCGGCCGCGCCCGCGCGGCCAGGCGCGCCGCGCTCGACGGCGTCAGGTGGTGCTCGCTCGGCTCGCTGTCGGGGAACGAGCACTCGCACACGAACAGGTCGCTGCCGGCGGCCAGATCGGCCACCGCGGGGCTCTCGCCGGTGTCACCGCTGTAGGTCAGGCTCGCACCGCCGGGAAGCACGGCGCGCCAGGCCAGCGCCTCGGGCGAGTGCAGCGTGCGCACGCAGGCGAGCTCGATGCCCGCGCGCCGCAGGCTGCCGCGCCCCGCTGCATCGA
>VGZE01000341.1 GCA_016872755.1 Planctomycetota bacterium | reverse complement strand
GAACGATCCGCCGGCGGCGGCCGACCCAACCGCCGAGCGCGCGGCACTCGTGCAGGCCTACCAGCAGGCGCGCGCGCTGCTGCTCGAGCGGTTGCGACTCGACGCGCGCGATGCCGACACGCGCGCCAATCTCGAGCTGTGCGTCAAGCGCCTGCGCGAGCTCGAACGCGAGGAGCAAGAGCAGCAGCAGCAACAACAACAGCAGCAGGATTCGCAGGATCCGCGCGACGAGCAGAAGAAGGACTCCTCGGACGGCAGCTCGAGTCCGGAGTCCCGGCCGCAATCCCAACCGCAGTCGCAGCCGCAGTCGTCAAAGGAGCAGCCGCAGCAGCCGTCCGATTCCTCCGACTCGAGCGAGGCGCCGCAGGATGGGCAGCAGCAGCCGGACGACGGCAAGCCCGGCGACGAGTCCAAGCCGCCGCAAGATGGCTCGCAGGAGCCGGGCGAGCAGCAGGGTGAGGAGAAGCCGCCGGCCGACGGCCAGCCCAAGCCCGAGCCTCGCGATGCGGCGCAGGACGAGTCGAAGGACTCCGAGGCCAAACCCGCGCCCGCGCCGCCCGGGCTCGATCCCTCCAAGCTCACGCGCGAGGAACTCGTGCAATTGCTCGACCGCCTCGCCGAGATCGACAAGGAGGCCCAACGCGTGCGCGCGAAGCAGCGCCGCGCCGGCCGCAAACCCGTGGAGAAGGACTGGTGATGCGCAGGCACTGGATCGCGGCGCTCGCCGCGTTGTGTGTGTTCCTCGTGCTGTCGTCCGCGCCGCGCGCGCAGACCGGCGCGCCGCCGCGCTTGTCGGCGCGACTCTCTTCCGGGATCGCGCGGCTGGGGCAGCAGGTCCAGCTGCGCGTCGATCTCGAGGGCGCGCAGCGCGCCGAGATCGTCGAGCTGCCGCGCGTCGACGGTCTGCAGGTCGGACCCGCGGGCGCACCCAACATCAGCGAGTACACGGTGATCGCCAACGGCCGAACGCGCGTGAGTCGCACGTTGACCTGGCTGGTGCCGGTGCAAGCGGCGCGCGAGGGCGTCTACGAGCTCGGGCCGGTCAAGCTGACCGCCGACGGCAAGGCGCTGCAGACCAGCGGCTTCTCGTTGACGGTGGTCAAGGACATGCAGGGTGCCGAGCTGGGCTTCATGGAGATCAAGGCCGTGCCGGAGCCGGCCCTGGCCGGCGCGCCGGTGCGCATCGAGCTGCGCTTCGGTTGGGACGAGGCGCTGTCCCACGAGACGAATTACGCGCAATTGTCGCTGCCGTGGTGGGGCGAGCTGCCGGGGCTGCTCGAGCGCAACGACCAGCCGGTCGATGCGCGCTTGGAGCGCGTTCAGTTGCCGATCGCCGGCTTCGGCAGCGTGCCCTGCGAGGAACTGCGCGGCGAGCAGGCGCGCGGCAAGCCGTTCCGCATGTTCCGCTTGCGCCGCGACTACATCGCGACTCGACCGGGTCGGGTCGAGCTGCCGACCTCCACGCTCGAGTTCGGCCGCTATCGGGAAACGCGCGACTTCTTCAATCCGCGCCGCGAGATCGTGGCCCAGTACTTCGTGTCGGCCGCCGAGCTCGCGATCGAGATCGAGCCGCTGCCCGAGGCCGGCCGCCCGGCCGCATTCTCGGGCGCGGTCGGCGCGGTGCGCGCCCGCGCGCGCGCCGAGCCGCGCGACGTCGACGCCGGCGATTCGATCAAGCTCGAGGTCGAGTGGACGGGCGATGCGAATCTCGAGTTCTTCGAACCGCCCGACCCGCTGCGCCTCGACGCGTTCAAGGGCTTCCGCGTCTTCGGCCACACCGAGACCGACAAGAGCTCGTCGCGCCGGCAGGTCGTGTACGACCTGGCGCCGCTGTCCACCGACGTCCAGCAGATCCCGGCGCTGCCCTTGTGGGTCTACGACACCGACCGCCGCGCCTATGTCGAGGTCTCCACCGAGCCGCTCTCGATCCACGTGCGGCCGCTGCGCGACGCGAGCAAGCTCGCCGCGCTCGGCAAGGTCGAGGAATACGCCGACGATCTCGCCGACATCGCGACGGGTCTCGAGCCCGGCGTCGCCTCGTCCCGTGGTTCCACGCATCCGGGCGCGTGGCTGGCGGGCCTGGGCGGGATCGCGGCGGCCTGGCTGATCGCGCGAGCGCTCGTGCGCCGCAGCGGCGACCCGGCCGCGCC
>VGZE01000340.1 GCA_016872755.1 Planctomycetota bacterium | reverse complement strand
GGCGGAGACGAGGCCGTCGCCGCGGTGCGCGCCGGGCTGGCCGATCCGGAGGCCGAGGTGCTGCGCGCGGTCCTCTCCGCGCTGGCCGAGAGTCCCGATACCAGCAGCGCCGCGCAAGTCGCCGCGCTGCTCGCGGAGCCGCGCGCGCAGGGCGCGGCGCGCGAGTGCCTGGCCTACTACAGCACGCATCGCGAGCTCGCCAGCGCACTGGTCTGCCAGCGCCTGCTCGCGCTCTGCGCGCAACCGCAGGTCGAGTCGGGCGCGCGACTGGCGATCCTCGATACGCTGCCCTCCTTCCGGCCGCTGTGGAGCGCGGAGCTGCGCAAGGTCGCCGAACCGCTGCTCGCGAGCGACGACGCGAAACTGCGCGTGGAGGCGCAGGTGTGCCTGGCGCGCCTGGGCGACAAGGTCGCGCGCAAGGACCTCAAGCGCGAGGCCGACGATGCGGTTCAGCGCAATCCGAGCTGGGCTCAGGCCTGGACCGCGCGCGCGCGCCTGCTGTTGAGGCTCGAGGAATTCGACTCGGCGCAGCGCGACTTCAAGAAGGCGCTCGAGCTGTACGAGAAGAGCAATCGCAACCTGGGCGAGGAGCGCGAGGCGCGCATCGGCCTCGCGCGGGCCTATGCCTTGGACAAGCGACTGAAGGACGCCGGCGCGACATTGGAGCAGGCCGGCCTCACGCCCGACGAGTTGCGCAAGCTGTCCCAGGACCCTGACTTCGCCGAACTGGCCGCCAGCTCGAAGTGGGGCAAGATCCTGAGCGGCTGGTGATTCAGGCTTCGACGTAGCGCGGATCGCCGCTCAGGCGCGACGCGAGCACATGTCGCGTGTCGACGACCAGCGGCGCATGCCGCGCGACCAGATCCCAGTCGAAGGCGCTGTGCGCGGTCACGACGACGACGACGTCGCTGTGGGCGAGTTCAGCCGGCGTCAGCTCGAGCGCGTGCAGCGGCTCGGCCGCCCGGCACTCGACGACCGGCACGTGCGGATCGCAATAGCCGACGCGGGCGCCCAGCGCCGCCAGGCGCCGGCACAGGCTCAGCGCCGGGGCCTCGCGCGTGTCGGCCACGTCGGCCTTGTAGGCAACGCCCAGTAGCAGCACGCGCGCGCCGCGCAGCGGCTTGCCCTGCGCGTTGAGCGCGAGCAGCACGCGCTCGACCACGTGCTCGGGCATGGCTGTGTTGATCTCGCCGGCCAGCTCGATGAAGCGCGCGCTGCGGCCCGCGCGGCGCGCGGCCCAGGCCAGGTAAAACGGATCGATCGGGATGCAGTGACCGCCCAGGCCCGGCCCCGGATCGAAGCGCATGAACCCGTAGGGTTTGGTCGAGGCCGCCTCGACGACCTCCCAGGGATCGATGTCGAGCGCGGACAGGATCAGCTTGAGCTCGTTGACCAGCGCGATGTTGACAGCGCGGAAGACGTTCTCGAGCAGCTTGGCCGACTCGGCGACCTCGCAACTGGAGACCGGCACGACGCTGTCGAAGGCCTGGGCGAGCAGGGAGCGGCACAGCGCGCCGGCCCGCGGCGTCAACCCTCCCACCAGGCGCGGCACGCTGCGCGACGGCCAGTCGGCGCGCCCGGGATCCTCGCGCTCGGGCGCGTAGGCAACCTCGAAATCGGCGCCCGCGCGCAATCCACTCTGCTCGAGCAGCGGCGCGACGACCTCGCGCGTCGTGCCCGGGTAGGTGGTCGAGCACAACACGACCAGCGCCTCGGGGCGCAGCAACGAAGCGACGAACGCACTGGCCGCGCGCACGGCGGACAGGTCCGGCTCGCGATGCAGGCCCAGCGGTGTCGGCACGCACAAGAAGTGCACGTTCGCTTCGCGCAGGCGTTCGCGGTCTCCGCACAGGTCGAAATTCGCGCCCGGCCGCAGCGCCGAGCGCTGCTCGGGCGTCAGGTGCGGCAACACGGGCTCGCCGCGCGCCAGTGCCGCCACGCGCGCGGCGTCGATGTCATGCCCCAGCACCTGGTAGCCGGCACGTGCAAAGGCCGCAGCCAGCGGCAGGCCGACGTGCCCGAGGCCGTGAACGGCCAGCGCGGCACTGCGATCGAGGATGCGTTCGGAGAGCAAGGTCGGGGTGCGCGCGGCGCGCGGCGCGCGATTGTCGCTGCACCGCGCGCATGGATCGAGGGTTCGTCGGACGACGGAGAGCCG
>VGZE01000339.1 GCA_016872755.1 Planctomycetota bacterium | reverse complement strand
ATCACGGCGACGCGCCGCCCCTCGCGGTTGCGGAGCACATGGTTCAGAAGCGTGGTCTTTCCGGCTCCGAGAAAGCCGGAAAGCACGGTGACGGGAACGGGACGCTGATTCATGGTGCAGGGAGGGCAGGGTGGATGCGCTCCAGCTCTGTTCCCCACCCGCCGCGTGCGGGTTCCCGAGAATCATCGCGGCGGGACGAGCAGCAGCGCGGAGGTGACTTCGCGCGGGCCCTTGACGGATCGCCCAGCCGCGGCGAACCTCCCTATCGCGGTCGACGCCGACCGCCTCCGGCGGATGTCATCCGCTTGAAGTTCCTATCCCCCTCGCAAGAGTACCCGAGAGCAGCGCAGGAAGCCGCGCTGCGCACCGCAGGAAGAGCACGGCCCTGCGTCAGCACCGCTCCACGCTTCGGACGGCGCGTTCTGCGCGACCAGCTGCACTGTGCCGCCGATCGCAACGAGAAGGTCACAGCGACACGAGCACCGAGCGCAGTCGCGCAGGGTCGGCCAACTCGAACGAGTTCCGCCCGTGCCAGAGCTGAAGGCTGGAGTGGACGCCGAGCAGGCTGGAGCGGACCAGGCCGATCGTGCGGTCTCGGTGGCGCAGCCAGTCGTGCTCGCGTGCGATCGCCTCCAGCTGCCGGTCGTGAGCCCCACAGCGTCGCGCCCAGCGCTCGACGTGGATGTGTCCCGGTAGGAAGTCGCGCTTGTCGCCGTTGCAGCGCTCGTCGGCCGCGACCAGGTTGTCGAGACCGTCGTCGGGATGTCGCGACCAAGGGATGAAGTGGTCGACGTGTGTGCGGCTCACCGTCAGTTTCCCAGCGCAGTAGAAGCAGTGCCCCTCCTGCAGCTCGATCAGCGGTGCACGCAGCCGCGACAGCGCCCGGCGGTCGCTCTCGAACAAAAAGTCGTGGAGTTCACTCTCCGGCAAGCGGTTGAGCTGCGCCACCATTCTGGCCCAGCGCTCCAGGATCAGCGGTCGCAGCAGGCTGGCCAACAGAGCCAGGTTCCTGGCCGCGCCGGGCGCGAAGCGGATTCGATTATCGAAGTGCAGTGGATCGCGCCAGCGCGCGCGGGAGATGCCGTCGTCCCAGGCGATCTCGTAGAGGAAGCGCTGCTCCTGACTGCCGAAGCGCTGCAGCTTGGGCAGGGGCATCTCGACCAGCACCCACTCCACTTCGCGCAAGAGCCGCGCGAAGCTCGCTTGGCGCTGCGCTGCAAACCACGAGAGCGGCGGCGCGGCTGCATCTCGAAACTCGCGGATCAGCCGCAGGATCTTGGCCTCGGCACCCGCGTTCTGGCTCAGAGCAGCTCCGGTGTCAAGATACGGCGACGTCTGCCTCCAGTAGATCCGCACGACCGCTTCCGCGAGCTGCGTCGTCGTGACGACCTCGGGCGGATCGCCGTTCTTGTCCGCGCCCTCGCAGCAAAGGTCGAGCAGCCCTACGAACACCGCGAACTTGTAGGTGGAAGAAAACGCCCCTTGGTCGAGCAGCGCCAGCACGCGCTCGGCGAATCCGACGACGTCCTGCGCTCGACTCACCATCGGCGGACCTTCACGGATAAAGGCGGCGCCTGGGCAGCACGCCGCGGATCCCGCCGCGCGGGTCGGGCACGTCGCCGATCCAGCGCGGGATCAGGTGCAGGTGCAAGTGCATCACGGTCTGCCCCGCGGCCGCTCCCGCGTTGAAGCCGGCGTTCCAGCCGTCGGGCGCCCCCTGCAGGCGCTCCTCCAGGCGTCTGCGTACGGTGGCGAGCAGCTTCAGCAGCTCGAACTGTTCGGACTCACTGGCATCGAACCAAGTCTCGATGTGCCGTCGCGGCACGACGAGTGCGTGCCCTTCACTCACCGGAAAACGGTCGAGGAAGGCGACGCCCGCCTCGGACTCGGCGAGGAGCTCGACGTCGCGAAGCTCGCAGAACACGCAGGCAGGCTCCTGTGAAGTCGGCACGGCGACATGCTACGCGAGCCGGTTCTTGGACTGCGACGCCCGAGGTGCAAGCCGGAGGCTCGACCTGGGCGGAGCTCCTGCGGCGCATCTTCGCCCTCGACGTCCTTACCCTCGTCGTCCCCAAGCGCACCACCGCCCCCGCAGCGCCCTCTTGCGCGGCTCTCGCTCCCGCCTCATCCACCGCCCCCAGCACCTCCGCCCGCTCCCA
>VGZE01000338.1 GCA_016872755.1 Planctomycetota bacterium | reverse complement strand
CCGAGCAGGCCGGACTCAGTTGCCTGGAGGGCAGCGCGAGCCAGCCCGAGCAGGCCGCCGCGCGCGTGGCGGCCGCGCTGGCCGAGGCCGGCTGCGAGCTGGTCGAGCTCGCGCACGTGCAGCCCAGCCTCGAGGACGTGTTCCTCGAGCGCACGCAGGCGGCGAGCGCATGAAGGGCAGCCTGGCCATCGCGCGGCGCGAGCTGGCTGCCTGGCTCGATTCGCCCGGCGCCTGGGTCGTCGCCGCCGCGTGCGCGCTCGCGCTGCACGCGGCCTTCTGGTTCCTCGGCTACCCGATCGGCGAGCAGCGCGTGCCCGGCCTGTGGGAGGGACGCAGCGCGTCGCTCTTCGCGCTGTTCGCGTGGCTCCCGCTCGCGTACGTGGTGCTCGCGCCGGCGCTGTGCATGGCGAGCTGGGCCGAGGAGCGCCGCTCGGGCAGCGAGGAACTGCTGCTCTCCTGGCCGATCCGCGCGCGCGCGGCGGTGAGCGGCAAGTTCCTGGCCGCCTGGCTCGCGCTGGCGGGCTGGACCAGCGCGGTGCTCGTCCCGCTGGCCTGTGTCGTCGCCGCGCTGGGCGAGCTCGACTGGGGCGTGTTCTGGTGCGGTTGGAGCGGCGCGCTGTGCCTGTGCGCGAGCTCGGCAGCGATCGCGCTGGCGCTGTCGTCCGCGGCGGCCGAGCCGCTGGTGGCCTTCCTGCTCGGCGCGCTCGCGCTGGGCGCGCTGTGGAGCAGCGTGCTGTTCGCGCGCGTGCTCGCGCCGGCCTGGGCCGAACTCGCGCTGGCGCTGTCGCCGAGCGCGCACTACCTCGAGACCAGCGCGCGCGGGCTGCTCGACTCCGGCGATCTGGCCTGGCACGCGGCCTGGGTGCTCGCCGCGCTGGCGCTCAACACCTGGCTGGTGGAGGGACGCCGATGGCGCTGAGCCCGCGGCGCCCATCGCGTCGCGCCTGGCGCGCGGCGACCTGGATCTCGGCCGCGCTGGCGCTCGCCTGCGTCGCGCTGACGCACCTGGTCGTGCGCGAGCTGCCGCGCCCGCGCATCGATGCGTCGCAGGATCAGCTGTTCGGTCTGCACCCCGCCACGCGCGCGCTGCTCGAGCGGCTGCAGGACGTGCTGGTGATCGAGCAGTACTTCACCGGCGAGCTGCGCCACGGCCCGGTGCAGATCGCCAAGGGCCGCCTGCTCGACCAGCTGCGCGACGTCGAGAACAGCGGCGGCGGGCGCGTCGAGCTCGCGCGCTTCGATCCGACGGCCTCGTCCGAGGCGCGCCTCGCCGCGACGAAGGAGGGCCTGGTCGAAGTGCCGCTGCGCGGGCAGCAGGGCACGGCCGAGGTCGCGCAGAACGTGTGGCTCGGCCTCGTGCTGCGCTACCAGGGGCGCTCGCGCGCGCTGCCGTTCGTGCTGCCGCAGAGCTTCGAGTTCCTGTTCGCCGAGGCACTCTCCGACCTGCTGCGCGCCGAGCGCCCGCGCGTCGGCTTCCTGGTCGAGAATGCCGGCGACGGCGGCGGCGAGGCCTTCGCCGGCCTGCGCGAGATCCTGGCGCGGCGCGCGCAGGTGTCGGAGCTCGGCGGACTTGCGACCGGCAGGTCGGTGCCGGACGAGCTCGACCTCGTCGTGGTCGCGGCTCCCGAGCAGCTCGCGCCGCGCGCGGTCTTCGCGCTCGACCAGTACGCGCAGCGCGGGGGCCGGCTGCTGTTGCTGCTCGAGCGCCAGCGCATCGATCCCGCGCGCGCCAGCGTGCGCTCGTTCGAGACCGGACTGGAAGAGTTGCTGCGCGCGTGGCACGTGCCGTTGTCGCGCTTCATGATCTGGGACTCCGCGTGCAACGAGATCAGCACGCGCTCGAGCTCCGGCGCGAACGCCGACCTGCAGTATCCGCCTTGGGTGCGCGTCGGCGAAGCGGGCATGAACCCGGCCGTTCCGGCGACCGGTCGGCTCAACGGTTGCGATCTGTTCTGGGCCCACGCCTTCGGTCCGGAGCACGACTCCGCCGAGCCGCGCGCGCCCGCCGGGGTCGAGCGCGTCGATCTCGTGCACTCGTCCGAGCGCTCCTGGCTGGTCGAGCCGCTCGAGCGGCTGAGCATCGACGCGCAGTCGCTCAGCGATCAGAACGCCGAACTGCTCGCGCTGGGCAATGCGCGCGCGCGACCGCTGGCCGTGGCGCTGC
>VGZE01000337.1 GCA_016872755.1 Planctomycetota bacterium | reverse complement strand
CTGCGCCGCGCCGCGCCCGCGGGCGAGCCCGACCGCGCGTGGCGCGAGACCGTGCTGCAAGTCCACGTGTTCACCGGTTTTCCGCGCGGCGTCGAGACCTACGGCGTGCTCGCCGAGGAAGGCGGGCTCGGTGAGCTCGAGCCCGACGAGCGCCTCGCCGAGCCCGAACAGTTCGCGCGCGCCGACGCGCTCTTCGAGCGCATCTACGCCGACCACGCCCCGCGCGTGCGCGTGCTGCTCACCGACGCGCACCCCGACTTCGCGCGCTGGATCCTCGGCCACGCCTACGGCCGCGTCCTCACGCGCCCCGGCCTCTCCGCCGCCCAGCGCGAGCTCCTCGCCGTCGCCGCCCTCGCCGCCCTCGGCCAAGAACGCCAGCTCGCGAGCCACCTGCGCGGCGCCCTCCGCTGCGGCGCCACCCCCGCCGCCATCACCGCCACGCTCGAATCCGTGCGAGCGATCGTCGGCCCCGAGCGCTGCGACGCCGCCCTCGCCCTCGCCGCCCGCTTCACGACGCCCTGACGCGACGCCCTTTCTCGACGCCGCGCCTCGAAGCCCTTTCTCGAAGCCGCGCCTCGACGCCGCGGTGCCGAGCAGCCGCCGCGCTCAACGGATGCGACCGCGCAGCTCGAGCTCGCGCAAGCGGATGGGTTCGAGGGAGCGCAGGACGAGGGCCTTGTCGCCGTAGCTCGAGGGGTCGGGGCGCACGGGGGTGTCGCGGCCGAGGAGGCGCTCGTCGAGGAACACGCTGACGTCGCCGCGGCCCTGCTTGAGCTCGATGCGCAGGTTGTAGCGCTGGCCCTTCTGCAGGGGCTCGAACTCGGTGCCCTTGCCGCGCTCGAGCAACTCGGCGAGCAACTGGGCGTAGGCCTCGGGGTTGCCCGAGCCGATCTTCCAGCGCCCCTTCTGGCCCGGATTCGCGGCGCCGAGCAGCACGACGTGCACGCCGGCGATGCTGACCGAGACGAGCCGCGGCTGGCCCGACTGCGCGGGCTGGTCGAACTGCACGCGCAGCTCGAGCGCATCGCCGAGCCGCAGCGGCGGCTGCAGGAACAAGGTCGGCCACGCGCGCTCGTCCGCCACCGCATCGCGCGTCGCCGAGCGCGGCGCGATCCAGCCTTCGCCATCGGGCAGCCACTCGCCGCGCTGGAACGGCCCCGAGTAGCTCGCATCGAACACCCAGCGCATGCGCACCGCGCCCGTCGGCCCCACCTCGAGCTCGCTCGGCCCGTAGGCGCGCTGCAGGATCGCCGTGTCGTCGAGCTCCGCCTGCGCGCGCAGCTCCGCGCGCCGCGCCCGCAGCCACTCGGCCTCCGCCGCCACGAACTCGAGGTCGAGCTGGCGCGTGAGCAGCTCGTCGATCCACTCGACCTGACTGCGCACGTCCGCCGCGCCGCCCGCCGCCGCCGTGCGCACCTTGCTCAAGCTCAGCC
Organism: Planctomycetota bacterium; assembly: GCA_016872755.1. Classification (GTDB taxonomy): domain Bacteria; phylum Planctomycetota; class UBA1135; order UBA1135; genus GW928-bin9. The sequence continues at coordinate 748 of VGZE01000337.1, read as the reverse complement.
GCGCGCGCTCGACGCGCGCCCGCGCCTCGCCCTCGCTCTTCGCGCGCTCACCGGCGAGCCACCCCGAGAGCTCCGCCGCCAGCGGTCCCCACTCCGCGCGCGAGGGCGGCTCGAGGACGAGTTGCGCCGCTTCGCCGCGCTCGCCCAAGTGCCAGCGCAAGAGCGCGCTCTCGAAGCGCGCATCGGGCCCGAGCTCCTTGCCCGCGATCCCGGCGAGCGCCTCGAGCGCCGCGCGCGAGACGAGCGCGCCCTTGCCGCTGTCGAGCTCGCGCAGCGCGAGCAGCCCCGGCGCCACCGACGCCGGACCGTCGACCGGCCGGAAGCGGAAGCCGCGCTCGAGCGCCTGCTGCGCTTCCTCGACGCGCCCGCGGAATGTGAGCGCTCCGAACGGCAGCTCGACCAGCGTCTCCGTGCCCGACGCCGCGCGCAGCGTCGCCGCCGCGCGCTCGAGCACGCCTTCGAGCACGCGCGCCTGCTCCGCGATGCTGTCGCAGCGCTCGCGCACCGGTGCGAGCGCCGGACTCTGCGCCAGCGCGTCGAATTGCTGCGCAATTGCCGCGAAACGACGCGCCCGCCAGCGCACGTCGAGGTCGACGAGGTTGTCGGCGAGCAGGCTCTCGGCCACGCGCAGCCGCGCGCGCGCGGCCACGGGCTCGAGCTCCGCGAGCAAAGCATCGCGACTGCGCCGCAGCTCGTCCGACACATCCGCGAGCAGCTCGTCGGGCTTCACACGCCCCGCCGCGAGCGC
>VGZE01000336.1 GCA_016872755.1 Planctomycetota bacterium | reverse complement strand
CTCCGGGCCGATGCCGGCGGGATCGCCGAGCGTGAGCGCGATCCACGGCCGTCCCCCATCCGCAGTTTGCTGCTTCACGAGGCGGGCAGGATACCTCGACGCGCGACGCTTCGGTGCGCATCCTGTTCGCTCCGGTGAATCCGCCAGCCGACGCGCGCTACTTGTCGAGCCTGCAGGCCTTCCGCGGCCTCGCGGCGCTGGTCGTCGTGTTCGATCACTTGCACTTCCACAGCGCACTGCGGCAGGGCCCGGGCTTGGTGCCCGACTGGTGTCGCTTCGGCCATCTGGGCGTGGACTTCTTCTTCGTGCTGTCGGGCTTCATCATCCAGCGCGTGCACGGCGCCGATGCCGGCCGGCCCGAGCGCGCCGCGGACTACGCGTGGCGGCGCTTCGTGCGCGTCTGGCCGCTCTTGGCGGTGCTGACGACGCTGAAACTCGCGTACATGGCGCTGCACGGCGCGGGCGTGCGTGACGAGAAGTACTCGCTGCTCACGATCGTCACGTCCTACTTGTGCCTGCCGATGCCGGGTTGGCCCGCCACCGGGTGGCCGGTGCTCGACGTAGCCTGGACGCTGCGGCACGAAGCGCTCTTCTACGCGCTATTCCTCGTGCCGATCCTGTGCGGGGCGCGCGCTTGGCGCTGGCTGATCACCGCCTGGGTCGCGCTGATCGCGCTGGTGCTCGCGACGGGCTGGAGTGTGCCGTTTCCGCTCGATTTCATCGCCCAACCCCTGAACCTGGAGTTCCTCCTGGGGGTGGCGACGGCGCTCGCGGTCGAGCGCATGCCGGCGCGCAGAGGACGGGCCCTGATCGGATTGCTGATCGGCGTGGCGCTGGCGCTCTTGGGACTGTGGCTCTACGCACAGGCCGCGACCGAACGCGAGAAATCGACTCGGCTCGTGCTCGCGCTCGGCCTGGCGGTCGTCATCCACGCCTGCGTCGGCCTGGAGCGCGAAGGTCGCATGCACGTGCCGCGCGCGTTCGCCGCGCTCGGCGATGCATCGTACTCGCTCTATCTATGGCACGGGGTCGTGATCGGCGGAGTGCTCGCCCTGTGGCCGGAGCTGCCCGACCCGCTGCGCGCGTACCCACGCGGCTTCCTGTTGGCGACGCTTGCAGCCTCGGTCACGAGCTCGCTACTCGTCTATCGCTGGCTGGAGCAACCGCTCACGCGGCTGGCGCGGGGGCTGCGCCGCCCATCCGACCGTTGAGTCGATACAGGAAGTGCAGCAGCTCGGCGACGACCGGATAGAGCTCGGGCGGGATCTCGTCGCCGAGGTCGCAGGTCGACAAGAGCTCGAGCAGGTCCCCGTCCTCGTGGACCGGCACGCCATGCACGCGCGCCAGCTCCAGGATGCGCTCGGCGACTTCGCCGCGGCCCTGCGCGACGACGCGCGGAGCGCCGTCCGCGCCGGGAAGATGGCGCAGCGCCGCCGCCTCGGGAGCGCGAACCGGACGCATGGGCGGCTTCATCCGCTCAAGTCCATCAGGGGTTGCTCGGCGAGCAGTGCCGGACTCGGCGCGCTCAGGGCGGGCGCCACCTGCTGCGCGGGCACGAGGCCGACCGAGGCCTGCGCCCGCAGGCCGGATTTCTCGATGGCCGCGACGAGTTCCGCCTGAGCCTCGCGAATTCGGGCAGCCGCGGTCTCCGACGTCGCGTGCAAGCGCAGTTGGACCTGCTGACCCCACAGCGCGATGTCGATCGAGAGCGGTCCGAGCCGGCTGAAATCCACGCCGAGCAGCGCGCGCTTCGGTGACTGCTCCGTCGGCGCTTCCTCGCGGCCGTTGCCGGATCCGAGTCGGCGCTCCACGCGCAGGTGGGCGCTGCGCCACGCATCGCCGTCGAGGAATGGAAGGTCCAGGTGCAGCGCCTCGCCGCGCTCGCGGCGCGCGAGCTGCGTGAGTTGCTCGGCCTCGATCGAGCGCAGGGTCTCGCGCACGGTCTCGCGCAGCTCGCCGTCCGGAAGCTGCTCGAGCAGCCCGATCAGACGGCTCTTCAGGTCGCGTTGCAGCTTCTGTGCCTCGGCGCGCGCGGCAAGCGGCTCGCGACCCAGTCGCGACAACAAGGCCTCGTGCCAGAGACCGGAACGCAACACGTGCTCGCGCAACGCCGTTCCATCGGCACCGGGCCGCATCAGGTGGGCCTCGAGCTCGGCCAGCAACTGCTGGACCTCTGCGGGTACGCC
>VGZE01000335.1 GCA_016872755.1 Planctomycetota bacterium | reverse complement strand
CACGCGCGCGCGCTCCTCCAGCGCGTTCGCGTGCGGATCGAGCGGCGCGTCGACGCGCTCGAACTCGAGGTTCAGCGCGGCGCAGCGGGCCGCGCAGAAGAGCGCATCGTCCTCCGACTCGGCGCCGCGCAGCGCATGCGCGACGTGGACGACCCGCACGCGCGGGCGCGGTTCGGACTCCGCCAGCAACTGCAGCAGGTAGCAGCTGTCGGCGCCCCCCGAGAGCGCGAGCACGAGCGGCTGCTCGGCGACCAGACCGGCGGCCTTGGCAAGCGCCGGCCAACCCGGAGGCAGCGCGCCGGCGGTGGCGGGCGCGGGGCGGCGCTTGGGGTAGGGAGCTTCCATTGATCGGCGAGCCGGCGGGCGTTACCTTTTTTGCCCCGTTTCCGCGCGCGGCCGCGCGGGCGCTTCGTGCGCCTGCCAGAGCGCGTTTCGACGCCATCCACGGGGCAGGAAGGTCCTGCCTCGACCCTGCCATCCTAACCTGCGGACCCCGCCGTCGATTCGGGCCGATTTCCAGGCCCTTTCGCGCCGGCCGCAGCCTGCCGACCGCCTCCGTCCCCCCAGCCCCATGCGCATCTCCATCAACGGCTTCGGCCGCATCGGCCGCAACGTCTTCCGCATCATCCACGAGCGCTACAAGGGCCGCATCGAGGTCGTTCACATCAACGACCTGACCGACCCGGCCACGCTCGCCCACCTGCTCAAGTACGACTCGGTCGCGGGCCGCTTTCCCGGCGAAGTGACCTCCGGACCCGACTGGATCGCGGTGGACGGCAAGAAGATCACGATCAGCGCGATCAAGGACCCCGCGCAACTGCCGCACGCCGCGAACAAGGTCGACTTCGTCGTCGAGTCGACCGGCGTGTTCACGAAGAAGTCCGATCTCGAGAAGCACGTCCAAGCCGGCGCCAAGCGCGTGCTCTTGACCGTGCCGCCCAAGGACGAGATCGACAACATGATCGTGCTCGGCGTCAACGACGCCGCGCTGAAGGCTGGCGACCGCATCATCTCCAACGCGAGCTGCACGACCAACTGCCTGGCGCCGGTCGCCAAGGTGCTCGACGACAAGTTCGGGATCGTGCGCGGTCTGATGACGACCGTGCACGCGTACACGAACGACCAGCAGGTGCTCGACCTGCCGCACAAGGACCTGCGCCGCGCGCGCGCGGCGGCTCAGAACATCATCCCGACCACGACCGGCGCGGCGCGCGCGGTCGGCAAGATCCTGCCGAACCTGAAGGGCAAGCTCGACGGCACGTCGATGCGCGTGCCGGTGCCGGACGGCTCGGTGGTCGACCTGGTGGTCGAGCTGAAGCAGGCCGCGACGATCGAGGAGATCAACGCGGCCTTCGCCGCCGCGGCCAAGAAGGACCTGAAAGGCGTGCTCGAGTACACCGAGGACGAGGTCGTGTCGAGCGACATCATCGGCAACCCGCACTCGGCCGTTTTCGACGCGAAGTCGACGATGGTGATGGAGGGGAAGATGATCAAGGTCATCGCGTGGTACGACAACGAGTGGGGCTACTCGAATCGCGTCGTCGAGCTGATGCTGAAGGCGAACGCGCTGTAGCCGGAGCGCTCTCGATGCACCGCGCGGGCCGCTCCGACTGTCGTCGGGGCGGCCCGCTGAGCTAGTGTCCTGTACCCGAAATCCGCATTCGAACTCGGCGCTCTCGGAGCGCTGGCGGCGTTGCCGTTCCTCCGAGTATCGCAGCGGATACGCGTCGTCACGGCGCCTTGCCAGCACTCCTGCGAGCATCCGATTTCGAATGCGGATTTCGAGTACAGGACACTAGTGTGTTCGCATGTGGACGCACCTGCTGCTCGCCGCCGCGCAGGCCCCGGCCGCCGCGCAGGCCCCGGTCGCCGCTGCCTGGCCGCGCGTCGTCGTCGCCTCGCCCGACGGCCGCCACGAGGCCGTGATCGAGAAGGTCGCCGAACACGCCAAGCTGCGCGACGCGTTCGCGCGCTGGGACCTCGTGGTCTCGCGCATCGAGAGCGGTTCGCGCGCGCCCGTCTGGTCGTGCCGCTACCCGTACCAGGGCCGCGGCCGCTTCGCGCTCGCCGACGGCGGGCTCGTCTTCGCCGCGGCGCTCGAGCCGTACCAGCCCGGTCAGCCGCTGCTGCGGCTCCACCGCGAGGGCGCCGAGTTCGCCGGCGTGCGCGGCAGCGAGCTCGAGCTCGCGC
>VGZE01000334.1 GCA_016872755.1 Planctomycetota bacterium | reverse complement strand
CGACTGCGCGGCCGGCACCTGACCGACCTGATCGTGGTGTCCGACGGGCGCAGCAGTGCCGATGCGCTGGCGGCCGCCGCCGGCGCGCAGGCCGCGCGCGCCGCCGGCGCGAAGGTGCACACGCTGCTGATCGGCGATCCCGCGGCCACGAACAACGCGGTGCTCGAGCTGGCCGAGGTGCCCGACGGCGCGCTGGCCGGGGACCAGCTCGAGCTCGCGCTGCGCGTGCGCCTCGACGGCGGCGCGACCGCGGAGGGCTCGAGTGTCACGCTCGAGGAGCTGGACCCCTCCGATGCGGCGGTTCCCGCGCGCGTCGTCGACACGCGCGAATGCACGCTGCGCGCCGAGGGCGAGCGGCTGGCGCTCTCCGCGCCGCCGTTGGACGCCGAGACCGAGGTCACCGAGCGGCGCTTCCGCGCGACGCTGCGCCCGCTGCAAGGCGAGACGGACCTCGAGGACAACACGATCGTGTTCGGCGTGCCCGTATCGGCGCACAAGATTCGCGTGCTGTACGTCGAGGGCTATCCGCGTTGGGAATACCGCTACCTCGCGCTGCACCTGCTCAAGCGCACCGACGAGCGCCTGACCTTCCAGGCCTGGCTGGCCTCGGCCCAGACCGATTTCCGGCAAGAAAGCGCGCGCGATCTGCCGGCGCTGGCAGCGCTGCCGCGGACACGCGAGGAACTCCTGGCGAACTACGACGTCGTGCTGCTCGGCGATGTGCGCCTGGACGACATCGACCCCGATCCGGCGCGCGCGAGCGAGTTCTGCAGCGCGCTGGTCGGCTTCGTCGAGGCCGGCGGCGGAGTGTGCTTCCAGGCCGGCGAGAGCGCGAATCCGCGCGCCTTCCTCGGCACGCCGCTCGAGGCGCTGCTGCCGGTGCTGATCGACCCGGTCGAGACCGCGGGCGGGATCGGCGGCGACGAGGAGTTCCGGCTGCAGGTCGAGCACGCCGAGGCGCCGCACGAGGTGCTGCTGCTGCACCCGGATCCGCGCGTCAACCAGCAGTTGATCGAACAGGACCTGCGCGGCTTCTACTGGTACTTCCCGGTGCTCGATCGGCGCCCGGGGGCGCAGGTGCTGGCCCGCCATCCCAGCGCCGCGAACGAACGCGGCGCGCTGCCGCTGATCGCCGCCGCGCACTACCCGAAGGGGCGCGTGCTGTTCCTGGGCATCGACTCGACCTGGCGCTGGCGGTTCGAGTTCGGGGATCGCTACCACGAGCGCTTCTGGCGCAATGCACTGCGCTGGCTGGCGCTGGAGCGCACGCGCGGCGCGCAGGGGCGCGTGCGGCTGCAGACCCCGCGCTCGAGCTCGGACCTGGGCCAGCGCGTCGCGTTGGAGGCGCGCGTGCTCGATGCGGACTGGCGCCCGGCGACGCTGGAGCGCCAGGCGGTGTTCGTGCGCGGGCCCGAGGGCGCGCCGTTCCAGATCGAGCTGGCGCTCGATCCGACGCAGGCCGGCCATTACCGCGGCGCCTTCGATCCGGATCGCCCGGGTCCCTGGCGCGCGTGGATCGAAGCCGAGGCCGAACTCGCCGCGCAGGCCGAAGTGCAGGTGCGCCTGCCGCAACTGGAGGGTCGCGACACGCGACCGGACCCCGCGGCGCTGGCGGCGCTCGCCGCGGCGAGCGGCGGACGCGCGCTGGAACTCGAACAAGCGGGCGAGCTGCGCGCGGAGCTGCCCGGAGGCGAGGAATGGCGCGAGGCGGTCTCGGCCGAGCTCGAGGACGTCTGGGACGGCCCGTGGACGGTCCTGGTGCTGCTCGCGCTGCTGTCCGCGGAGTGGCTGCTGCGCAAGCGCTGGGAGCTGCCCTGATGCGCGCTCGCCCGGCCCTCCAGCGGTTGCTGAGCGCCGTGACCGTGCTGCTCGCCGGCGCGAGCGCCTCCGCGCAGGATCGCGACGCGCTCGAGGCGGGTGAGATCACGCCGATGCGACACCAGTTGCCGCACAGCCGCGAAGCCGATGCGCAGTCGCGCCAGGCGACCCGGTTGCTCGACGAGCGCAAGTCGAGCGAGGCGCTGGAGCTGCTGGCGCGCCTCGCGCTGAGCGATGGCGCGCTCGTGCACGAGCTCGCGGGTCAGGCGCGCGCGCGCGGTGTCGCGCGCTGGGCGCGCGAACAGTGGCTCAGCATCGCGGGCACGGCCGCGCGACGCGACGAGCCGGGAGCCACGGCCGCGATCGACTCGGCGCT
>VGZE01000333.1 GCA_016872755.1 Planctomycetota bacterium | reverse complement strand
TGGGCGCCGCTGCTCGCCGAGTTCGCCGCCGGCAAGGAGATCCAGGCGGGCTTCGTGCGCGAACGCCTGCTCGCCGTCGCGCGCCGCGAGCTGCTCGAGGAGCCGCCGCGCGGGTCGGCCTGGGCGCGGCAGGACGGTTTCGTCTACCACCTCGACGGCCAGCGCAGCATCGACACCTGCCCGCCGTGCGGGATGGGGCACACGACGGAGCCGGCGCGGCGCTTCCTGAGCTTCTACGCCGGTGCGGAATTCGAGCGCATCGGACAGATGAAGTAACCGACCACGGCAGTTGCGATAGCCTGGATCGACCGATGAGACCCTTCCCGAGTGCTCCGCGCCGCCGTCGCTTCCTGAAATTCCTCGGCGCGAGCGCGCTGTTCGCGGCTTGCAACAGTTCGCGCGATGAGAAGAGTGTCGCCGGGGAGTCCGCGGCCGTGCCCGCCGGCATGCCCGGCGATTCCGGCACCCATGCGCCGCGTGAGCGAGAACTCCGCTCGGCCTGGCAGCGCGCACAGGCGCTGGGCAAGCCGCTGCTCGTCGTGCTGGTTCCCGAGTCGGACGCGGCGGCGCAGCGCGACGTGTCGGCGCTGTTCGGCGGCCTGCTCAATCACGGCACGCGCGATCAGCTCGCGCTGCTCGGGCTCACGGAGCTCGCGTGCGCGACGCGAGCAGAGGTCGAGCGCGTTACCGGCGCGGATTGGAAGGGCGAGCCGCTGTGCGTGTTGGTCGATGGCGCGGATCCGGTCATCGGCCGAGCAGTCGATGCGCAACTCGACGCGCAGCTCAATTTCATCAGTCTGATGTACGGCACCAGCGAGATTGGCGAGACCTGGGAGCAGTCGAACGAGCGGTTGGAGCAGAACGCCAAGCTGCGCTCGTCGCAGCTCGCGGACGCGATTCGGCTCGCGCTCGTTCCCGATGCCACTGCCTTGCAGAAGCTGACGGCGCGCGCGCGCTCGGTCGTGCCGGCCTCGAACTCCGCGGCCTTTGCCTACCTCGCGACCTGCCCGGAGGGGCTGCGGTCAGCGGACGCGCTCGACTACGCGGCGCTCGTGCACGCGGCCGCCGCGGAGCCGAACTCGAGCCAAGACAAGCTGCTGGACACTCTCGCCGCCGGAGTCCGAGAGCGCTGGGTCCGCGCGCCGGTGCCGGGTTCGTACTGGGCGAGTTCGACGGGCTGTGGCCAAGACGTCGAATACCCGGCGCCTGTTCATGACAAGGCTGGTATCGGTTTCGCCTGCGGGATGGGGCACACGCCCGAGTACAGCCAGCGCTTCCTGTACTTCTACGATCGCGACGAGGCCGTCGAAGCCGAGTGCAAGTGAGCGCCGCGGTCCGCGTCGGGTACATGCTGATGCCGCGGCTCGACGATCTCGAGCGGCTGGCTGAGCTGATCGAGCGCGATCCCGACTACTACGTCGTCGCTCCCGAGACGCTCTGGCGCATCGACGCGCGGGGGACTTGGATCCCCAACGGTTTTCACGCGCGTTTTCGCGAGCTGAAGGCGCACAGCGGCCGCCCGTTCGTCGCGCACGGCGTCGGCCTGTCCGTCGGCACGCTGGATCCGCTCGACCAGGCGCGCCAGCAGCGCTGGCTCGAGCGCATTCGCGCCGATCAGCAGGACTTCGAATTCGAGTGGTACACCGACCATCTCGGGGCGACGATCCTCGGCGCCGACGTGCAGACGCTGCCGCTGCCGTTGCCGATGAGCGCTCCCGTCGCGCAGGCCTGCCGCGCCCGCCTGGCGGAGCTGCAGAGCTGCGTGCCCGATGTGGGGCTCGAGAATTCCGCGGTGTATCACCACTACGGCGATCCGCTCGACGAGCCGGCCTTCCTGAACGAGCTCCTCGACGCGCCGCGGATGTGGCAGGTACTCGACCTGCACAACGCGTGGACGGTGGCGCTCAACGCGGGCTTCGAGCCGCGCGACTACCTGCAGCGCGTCGCGCTCGAGAACGTGATCGAAATCCACGTGTCCGGCGGGAGCTGGACCGATCCGGTGTGGTTCCCGGGCGAGCGCAAGCTGCGTTTGGACAGCCACGAGAGCGCGGTGCCCGAGGAAGTCTGGGCGCTCGCCGACGAATGGGCGCCGCGCTGCCCGAACCTGCGCGGCATCACGCTCGAGCGAATGGAGGGCACGCTCGGCGACGGCGACGAAGCACGGCTGCGCGCGGAGCTCGCGCGCGCGCGCGCGATCGCGCG
>VGZE01000332.1 GCA_016872755.1 Planctomycetota bacterium | reverse complement strand
CAGGGCGCCTTCGTCGCCCCGCTGCGCGGGACGGAAGTGCCGGGCGGTTGGAGTGCCGCGACCGCCGACCTGCTGCTGCTCGCGCACCCCGGACAGGCCGAGCGGGCTGCCGAGCGCGTGCGCGCGCGCCTGCCCGAGGCCGAGTTGGAGACGGGTTTCGGCGGACTCGCGCAGGCGCTGCGCGTGCGCGGCGCCGCGCGCGATGGTTGGCAATCGGAGGCGCTGGCCGCGGAGCTGTCGAACTGGTCCGAGCTCGCGCTCGCATTGCCGGATCGATTGGTCAGCGGACGCGCCTGTGCGGCGCCGCAGGATCCGCTCTTCGAGGCGGCCTGGCACCGCCACAATCATGGCCAGGCGGGCGGCACGAGCGGCATCGACGTCGACGCGCTCCACGCGCTCGGCCTCGGCGGAGGGGACGCGACCAGCAAGGTGCTCGTGCTCGACGACGGCGTGCAGCTCGACCATCCCGATCTGCCGCACGTCGTGGGGGCTGACTTCACCGGCCAGGGCGGTGGCGGCGCTCCGGTCGAGGCTTGCGACAGGCACGGCACGGCCATGGCCGGCCTGATCAGCGCCAGTGTCGACAACGGCCTCGGCTCGAGCGGCATCGCGCCGGCCTGCCGCGTGCTGTCGGCGCGTGTGCTGGCGCGCTTGCCCAGCTGTGACGGCAGCTTCGTCGCGCTGGAGAGCGCGCTCGTGGCGGCCCTCGATTGGGGGCTCGCGCAGGGGGCGCGCGTCACGCTGAACGCCAATGCATTCGCCACGGCCCTGCCGCTGGCCGATGCGAAGTATGCGGCGACTCACGCCTTCACCCAGTTGCACGTGGCGGCGGTCGGAAACGACGGCGCAGCCGCGATCGGTTGGCCGGCCGCCAGCCCGTCCGTGTGGGGCATCGGCGCGATCGACCGCAACGGCGCGCACTGGCCGTTGTCGAACACCGGCAGCGAGGTCGATCTCGTGGCGCCCGGCGTCGCGGTGCCCACGACGGATCGCAGCGGCGCGGCCGGTTACACCGGCGGCGACGACGTCGTGCTCGACGGAACCTCGCTGGCTGCCGCGCAGGTCGCCGGCGCCGCGGCACTGGTACTGGCGCGGCGACCGAACCTGTCGCTCGCGTTGCTGGAGTCGAGCCTGTTCGCGGGCGCGCAGGATCTCGGGGTGAGCGGTGCCGATCCCGTGTACGGGCAAGGCCTGCTGCGCTGCCGCGCGCCGCTCCTGACCACATCCCCTTTCGGGGCGACTCAGCGTGTCACGCAGAGCGCACTGGGTGTCGAGCAGGACAGTGATGCGTACTTTCCCTCGATCTCGTACGACGGCCGCTGGATCGCCTTCGACAGCACCGCCTCGAACCTGGTTCCGGGCGACAGCAACGGCGTGATCGACGGTTTCCTCGTCGACCGCTGGAACGGCACGGTCGAGCGCATCAGTGTTTCGAGCCTCGGCGCGCAGGCCAACGACACGGCCGGTGATGTCTACATCAGTGGAGACGCCAGCGCGATCGCCTTCGACAGCCTGGCTTCGAATCTGGTGCCGCTGGATCTGAACGGCACGGTCGACACCTTCGTGCACGTGCGTGCGACCGGAGTCACCGAGCGCGTCAGCGTCGATTCGGCCGGCGTCGAGGGCAATGGCCCCTCGTTCATCCCGAGCCTGTCGGCCGATGCGCGCCATGTCGCATTCCGCAGCAAGGCGACCAACCTCGTGGCCGGGGACACCAATGCGAAGGACGATTGCTTCGTGCGCGATCGCCTGCTCGGCACGACCGAGCGCGTCAGCGTGTCGAGTTCCGGCGTGCAGGGCAACGGGCACTCGAACGAGCCGGAGCTTTCCGGTGACGGCCGCTACGTCGTCTTCCAGAGTTTTGCGGCGAATTTCGACGGGCTGGACGTGAACGGGCTCACCGACCTCTACCTGCGCGATCGGCTCCTCGCCACGACCGCGCTCGTCTCGCGCACGCCCGCCGGCAGCGCGGGAAACGGCGAGTCGATCAACTCGGTGATCAGCCACGACGGCGCGCGCATCGCCTTCGAGAGCTCGGCCGAGGATCTGGCTCCCGACGGCAACGGCCTGCACGACGTGTTCGTCTGGGAACGCGCGACCGGCCTGTGCGTGCGCGTGTCCAACGGCGTGGGCGGCGCGCAGCCCAACGGTGGTTCCTTCCTGGCCTGCATCTCGCCCGATGGTCGCTGGGTCGGCTTCTACAGCGATGCCTCGAACCTGGTCGT
>VGZE01000331.1 GCA_016872755.1 Planctomycetota bacterium | reverse complement strand
ACCTCCAGCACGTTCTTCTGCCAGGCATCCTTGGCCGGCGCGTAGGTGAATCCGCCCGCGCGCTTCTGCTCGTCGACTCGCGAGATGAGGTCGGCCAGCGCCGGCAGATAGTCGCGCTCGAGCGTCATGACCTCGATCGGGCTGCTGGTCGTGCGCATGCGCATCCACAGCTCGTGGGTGCTGGCGGCGAGCCGCGTGGCGTCCTCGACGATCGCGATCTGCTCCTCGATCGGACGGCCTTCGCCTTCCTGTGCCTCCGGCATGCGCGGATCGACCCACGGATCGCGTCGGCCGCGTGAGCCGCGATACTCGTACGCCTGCGTCTGCAGCAGGGCGCGCTGCTTGGAGATCTCGGTGGAGAGCAGGTCGCGCTTGCGCTCGTATCCATCGACCTGAACCGGCTTGCCCTTCTCGGCCGGCTGGTAGACGTACGACTCGACCTCGAGTTGGATCTCGTGACGAGGCGTGGCGGGCTTCTTGTCCGCGCCGCGCTTGCTGTCGTCGCGCTTGGCGGCGGACAGCTTCAGCGTGTTCACGCTCATGAAGCGCGAGTGGCGCTCCACGAGGCTGAGGAACGAGAGCAGCTGGAACGCGTCGCCGGCGAAGGTGATCTCGTAGCCGACCTTCTTGAAGTCGGCCTTCGCCTGCTTGTCGTCGCGCGCGTTGTTCTTGGGCTTGAGCTGCGAGATGCTCACGCCGGAGTTGTCGGCGAAGGCCTGCAGCGTGCGCACGTACTCGGTGATTTCCTGATCGTTCGGCAGGATCTCGCGCATCAGCTCGTCGAGCTCGCGCTGCACGATCACGTCGCGTTCCAGACCGGCGGTCTTGCCGATCTCGAGGCGGGCCCGGTCGGCTTCCGAACGCAGGGCATCCCCGGCCGCTCGTGCATCGGCGATCGCGCCGCGCTCCCACCAGAGGAGCGTGCCCAAGCCACCCAGCAGGAGCACTCCGACCACGCCCGTGACGAGCATGGACTTTTCGATTGCCGGGAATTTCACTGCTTCTCTCCTTCGCCTTCCTGCGCGGGCTTGGGCTTGGCCTTGCTGCCCTTGGCGGGCTTGGCCGGCTTTTCGGGCGCGGTCTCGCGAGCCTTGAGCTTCAGCTCGAGGTCGAAGTTCCACGCGCTCGCGGGAATCAATCCGTCGCCGTCGTCGCGGCTCTTGCCCTCAGGAGGCTTGGGCGGCTCGAAGCCGCTGAAGAACTCCGAGGCCTGCAGGTCGTCGAAGAAATTCGCGACCAGCCCGATATTCTCGCCGCCGCAGTTGGCCTGCGCCTTGAACATGCCGGCGGTCTTGGTCTTCTTGTCGTACTGGCGCGAGACCGTCAGGTCGTCCATCCAGATCAGGTACTTCTGGCCGCTGCCGCCGGTATTGACCACGTCGATCATCTGGTCGAGCTTGGCCGTCCAGCTGACGCGGTTCTGCGCGATCTCATCGAGTGTCGCGGCGCGCGACTCGAAGCCCTTCTTCTCGGCCACGAGCGCCTTCACGTGGGTCAGCTGCGGCTGCAGACTGTCGAGCGTCTCCTGGGCCAGGGCCCGATCGCTCTGTGCGGTCGCGTACTCGCCGAACCAGAGCCAGGCGCTCATGGCCGCCATCGAGCCGGCTACCCCGACCAGGCCGGTGACCGCGATCACCTGCTTGACCGGCGTCCGCTCGCGGCCGCGGAATTCCTTGGGGAGGAGATTGACGTGGATCATGCGGCACGCACCCGTGAAGCGAGACCGATTGCCACCGCGAGAGAGGGACCGATCAGGTCGATCTCCTCGGCGGGGATGCGGCCGTCCTGGATCCGCACTCCGGAGAGCGGATTCCACGGGCGCACCGTGCGACCCGTGCTCTGCGCGAGGAACTCGACTGCGCCCGGAGCGAGCAGCGCGCTGCCCGACACGAGCACTTCCTCGACCGCGAGTTCCTCGCGATTCTCGACGAATTCGAGCGAGAGTCCGATCTCGCTCACCATGTCCTCGAGCACCGAGACGATCGCGCGGGCAACCTCGAATGCGCGCTCGCCGGGATTGCGCTTGAGCGCCTCGGCTTCGGCGACGTCCATCCCCAATCGACGCGCGATCGCCTGGGTCATGTCGGCGCCGCCCAGTCCGATCTCGCGACTGAAGCAGGTCTCACCTTGCGCGAGCACGTTGATCTGCGTGCGCGACGAGCCGACATCGACCAGCGCGATGGGCCGGTCGGTAGCCTGCCCGAGGGCCAGCGCGGACATCTCCCACGCATTGCCGAGGGC
>VGZE01000330.1 GCA_016872755.1 Planctomycetota bacterium | reverse complement strand
CGCAGCACGGCCGGCGAGTCCTCGTCGGGCTTCCCGACCGGACCGGTCGCGTTCGAGTAGTCGGTCACGCCGAGCACCTCGGCGACGAGCACCGAGTGGTGCGCGGTCAACGCGCGGCCCGACTCCGACAGGATCGTCGGCATCGGGATGCCGGCCTCGATGCAGGCCTCGGCGATGTGGAACACGACGTCGTTCGCGTACTCCTGCAGCGAGTAGTTCATCGACGACTCGAAGTTCGTGCTCGAGCCGTCGTAGTCGACGCCCAGGCCGCCGCCGACGTCGAAATACTCGACCGGCGCGCCCATTTCGCGCAGCCCGATCAGTGTGCGAGTGCCCTCGCGCAACGCGTTCTTCAGCGCGCGGATGTGCGTGATCTGGCTGCCCAGGTGGAAGTGCAGCAACTGCAGGCAGTCGAGCTTGCCCTTCTCCCGCAGCAGTTCGACGATCTGCACGAGATTGCGCGTCGTCAGGCCGAATTTCGAGCGGTCCCCGCCCGACTCCTTCCAACGGCCCGACCCGGCGCCCGAGAGCTTGGTGCGCACGCCGATCGTCGGCTTGATGTTCAGCTCTTCCGCGGCGGACAGCACGGTGTGGATCTCGCTGAACTTCTCGATCACGAGGATCACGGTCGCGCCGAGCTTGCTCGCGAGCAGCGCCGTCTCGACGTACTCGCGGTCCTTGTAGCCGTTGCAGATCACCAGCGCGTTCTCGCCGGGCGGCTGCAGCGCGACGACGGCGAGCAGCTCGGGCTTGCTGCCGACCTCGATGCCCATGCCGTACTTGCGGCCTTCCTTGAGCAGCTCCTCGACCACGTGGCGCTGCTGGTTCACCTTGATCGGGAACACCAGCCGGTACGGCGCATCGTAGTCGAGCTCGGCGCGCGCGCGGTTGAAGGCCTCGTTGATCTCGCGCACCCGCGCGCGCAGGATCCCGTCGAAGCGCATCAGGATCGGCGGTTGCACGCCGCGGCGCTGGATCTCGCCCATCAGCTTGTAGACGTCGATCGCGCCGCCGCCCGGAGCGGTGGGGCCGTCCGGCGTCACTTCGACGTTGCCTTCGGCGTTGATGCGGAAGTATCCGCGGCCCCAGTTGGGTACGTTGAAGAGCGTTTCGCTCTCGTGATGAGTCCAGTTCGGCATCGCAGTCGTTCGAGCGCGACTCTCGCAGGGGAGTCGCTGACGCAGCCAGCTGCAGGGATGTAGGTCCTGCCAGACTCGCTGCGCCGACGCGGACGGTGCTAGCCGCCCGCGTAGCCGCGAACATTGTGCGCAATTTCCGCCGGAGGGAAGCGCCGAGACGGATTTTTTTTGGGAGCGCGGTCCGAGCCGCGGAGCTAGCTGCGGAGCTCGGGCGGCGCCCTAGTTCCCGAGCTGCGTGTAGACGCGCGCGAAGGCCCGCGTCTCGCGCAGAGTCGAGCTCACCTCGTGCAGCGCCTTGTCGACATCGGCGATCGCCGCCGCGGCGTTCGCCGTGGTGATCACGGATATGGTCGTCAGGCCCAGCGTCGACGTCGTGCAGTCGAGCAGCTCCAGCTCGACGGCGTGCGGGTTCGGCGGCGGCAGGCCCAGGCCGAGCTGCGTGAACGTGCCGTCCAGCAGGTGGAGATCGGCTACCGCTGTTCCGCCGGCGACCAATTGGATCTTGCTCTTCTGGTAATAGAATTCGAGGTCGAGTTCGCTGACCTCGAACGGGCCCAGGCCGCCCTGCGCCGCCTTGATGGCAATGCGGCGCATGCGCTCGAGGTGGCCGCGGACCGAGTCGAGGCCGGCGAGATCGGCTTCGACGGCGAGGACGCCGAGCCGGTAGGGGAGCGCGTGGCCGGGCGACGGGGTCGGTACGGGACCCGGCATCGCAGCCGCCGCGGTCTCACCCGCCAGCGCGGCACCGGTGGCGATGCCCCCGGCGGTCGTCAACCCTCGTCTCAGGAACGCTCGGCGATCGAGCGACGCATCCTCTTGATCGGCCATGGACATCTCTCCAGGGCCGATTTCGTCACGAATCGCTGGCCGCTTGAGCCCGCGCCGCCATGCACGCACCGGCCAGCCACGCCGCGATCCGCTCCGCGTTCTCCTCGCGCAGCCAGCGCGTGCGCTCGGCCTCGGCGAGCTCGCCGGGCGCGCCGAGCAGGTCGCCGGCCGTCCAGAAGCGCAGCAGTTGCTTGACGCGGCCGGCCGCGCCGCGCGGGCTCGCGCCGAGCTCGACCAGGCGCTCGAAGTAGTCGAGCAGGAAACGCGCCGCCTCG
>VGZE01000329.1 GCA_016872755.1 Planctomycetota bacterium | reverse complement strand
GACGAGCTCCATCGCATACCACCATGTGCCCGCGCATTCGCCCATGTCGATCGCGGTCACGATCCCCGGGTGCGCCAGCCGCGCCGTCGTGCGCGCCTCGCGCTGCAGCCGCCGCACCGACCGCCCGCGCGCCGCCACATCCGCGTGCAGCACCTTCAACGCCACCGGCCGATCGACCGCGACCTGCACCGCCCGATACACCACCCCCGCCGACCCACGCCCGAGCACGCCCTCGATGCGATACCCCGGGATCTCCGGCCAGGGCACGGGCTGCGACAACGAAGCGGCCATGACCTCCACACTATCCCCGCCGAGCGCCGCCACCTACCCGCCAGCAACTCCCGCGCTCGCTTGCAGAAGCTCCCCCACCGCGCGGGCGGCGGCGCTCAGCGTTTCTGGAACCACTCGCGCCAGGCCTTGTCGGCCTCGCGCCAGGGGAGGCCGGTGGCGGCGGTGAAGGCGGCGTCGTACTGGGACTGGCGCTCGCGGGGCTGGGCGACCACGCGGGTCGGGGCGGCGGGCTGGGTGCGGCGCAGCTCGGCGTGGAAGCGCGCGAGGGCCTGGGGGTCGCGCTCCTCGAGCCACCAAGTGATCGCCATGCCCGACGCGATGTCGAGCAGCTCGAGCTGGCCGAGCTCGAGGGACGAGAGGCGCTCGAAGCTCGGCACGGCGTTGGCCTCGAGGGCCTTCTTGAGCGTGTCCTTCCACAGGCCCTCGCGGAACAGGCCGGCGTCGAAGGTGAAGCTCATGGCGGCCTTCTTGGCGCTCGTGCCGGTCGAGGCGGCGATGGTGGTCGCGCTGCGGCAGAAGACGGCGTTGCGGCCGAAGGTCTTGTACTCGACGAGGCTGGCGAGCCCCTCGTCGTACCACGGCGGGAGCAGGGTGCCCTTGTAGCCGAGCCGGCCGAGCAGCATGTGGCCCCAGTGGTGGATGCAGTGGCCGACCACGTCCTCGTCGGCGCGGTTCCACACGCGCGCGCTCGAGAGCGGGTAGGGGTCGATCCACACGAAGCCGTGGCGCTCGCGCACGACCTCGGCCCAGCCGGAGGGGACGGTGGTGGTGAGCGAGGCGAAGTGCGCGACGGTGGCCTTGTAGGGCTCGCTGTCGCGGCTCCAGACATAGAACTGCGCGAGGCGGTCGCCGAGGAGGCCGAGGCCGGGCTCGCAGGTGAAGGCCTTGTCGAACCACGCGCGGCCGGAGACGACGTGCTCGCCGATGCGCGCGAGGAACTTGGCGTCGTAGTCGCCGGCGAGCGCGGCCTGCGCGTTGCAGGCGAGCGCGAGCTCGCGGCCGAGCACGGCGTTGACCACGGCGACGTCGGCGCGGGCGAGCGCCTCGGCGCGCGGATACCACTGGCCCGCGAACTCCTCGAGCCCGTCCATGCGGCGCGCCTGCGCCTCGCTGACCCACTGGCCGTCCTTCAGCACGAGCCCCGCCTCGAGGTTGCGCTTCTCGTCGGGCGTGACCCAGCGGTCCTTCCAGCGCACGAAGCCCTTTTCGAGCATCTCCGCGTCGCCGTCCGCCTGCTGGCGCTTCTCGCGCTCCTCGGGCGTCATCCACTCGCCGCGGTACTGCACGCGGCCGAGCGCCTTGTTCGCGCCCTCGTGGCGCGGGTCGAGCTCGAGCGCGCGCTTGAAGGCCTTGGTCGCGAGCGACTTCTGCTTGTTCTCGGCGGCGAAACTGCCGGCCGCGAAGAACTCCTCGGCGCTCTTCGCCGCCGCGAAGCGCTCGTCGAACTGCTCGCGCACGGTCTTGCCCGCCTCGCGCGTCTGGACTTCCGCCTTCTTGAGCTCGAGCTCCCCCGCCCCGACATCGACCACATACGCCGTCGCCGTCTCGCGCACGAGCCGCCCCTCGACGCGCCGCCCATCCTTCAGCACGAACACATCCGCGCCCGCCACGCCCGCGAGCAGCACGAGCGCCGCCAGCGCCGCGCGCCAGACCCGAGGTTCGCTCTTGGGCTCGCTCCTGGGCCCGCTCCTGGGCCCGCTCCTGGGCTCGCTCCTGGGCTCGCTCCTGGGCTCGCTCCTTGGCTCGTTCTTGGGCCCCTTCCCGTGCTCTCCCGCGCGTTGCATGTCCCCCACCTTATCCGCCGCGGCCGCGCTCGATGCGCCGCCTCGCCGCAATCCCTAGACAGGTCGAAGCACGCCCGCGGCATCGATGCGCCATCGCGCTTCGCATCGGGTCGACCCGTGGGTACACTCCAGCCGCCGAGCCGAGTTGATTCCCTGTTCCCAAGCTGCAAG
>VGZE01000328.1 GCA_016872755.1 Planctomycetota bacterium | reverse complement strand
TCCTGCAGCGCGACTTCTCCGAACCGCGACGCTACTCGACCGACGAGCTGCGCGACCTGACCGCGGCGATCGAACGAGCGCTGCCGCGCCTGCAACAAGGCGCGCGCCAGGTGCTGGGCTCCGACGTCCTGGTGCGCCTGACGTCGCTCACCGAGGCCTCGGCGGACCGACTCGTCGAGAGTTGGAAGGCCCCCTACGCCTTGCTGCGCTTCCGCTCGCGCGGCCAGGTGTGCTGGTTCTCGATGGAACCGTCCGACGCGCGCGCCGAGCTGGAGCGCCTGCTGGGCTCTCGACCGACACGCGAGGCTCGCGCGCTCAGCGGCGTCGAGCGGCACCTGTTGATCCTCGTCGCGCGCGTGCTGTTCGAGCCGCTGTCGGAGCAACTCGGCTTCCAGATGGACGACGTGCGCGCCGTGATCGAACCCGACGACATCGGCAACTGGCGCCTCGGCGAGGGCGCGCCCGACCCGCACCGGCTCACGGTCGAACTGTCGATCGAGCGCGGCACCGAGCGCTCGCTGCTGCGCGTTCACGTGCCGCCGCCGGCGCGCACTCGCAAGTCCGCCGCCGAGCCGCCTCCGAGCCTGGTCCCGCACATCCAGGGCGTCGACCTGGAACTCGCCGCGCGGCTCGGCGCGCTGGAGATCCCGGTGCAGGACCTGCTCGGTCTCGATGTCGGCGACGTGCTCCCGCTCGATGCGGAAATCGGGTCCGAGCTGCGCCTCTACGTGAACGAGCGCCCGTGGGCCAGTGCCGTGCTCGGCGCGCGCGGCCCGCGCCTCGCCGTCGCGCTGCGCGACGTAATTCAAGCCACACCCTAGGACGGACGAAGAACCCACCATGAGCCAACCTCCGACCTCCGAAGCGGGCAGCGCACCCGCCGAGCTCGAGGCCGCCATCGAACGCACGACCGAGCGGGTGCTGGTGCAGACGCACGAGCTCGACCAGCTTGCCGCCGCCAAACCGGCGACCCCCTTCCCGGTGGCCGGCCTGATGGACGTGCAGGTGATGGTGACGGTCGAGATCGGACGCGCGAAGGTGCGGCTGGCCGAATTGGCGCGGCTCGGACCCGGCTCGCTGATCGAACTCGACCGCGAGGTGCACGAGCACGCCGACATCCTGGTCAACGGCAAGCTCGTCGCGCGTGGCGAGATCGTGACGATCGGCACGACCTACGGCGTGCGCATCACGCAGCTCGAAAAAGCGAGCTAGGGTCCACAGGGTCGCTCGGCGACTCCCGCCTGCGCGTCGCAGGCCCCGGCTTGGCTAGAAGCCCAGGGGAACGCCGCAATCGGTCTGGGGAAGACTGCTCGTGAACTCGGGCGCTACACCGGCTCCCAGCACAGGCACAGGCTCTCGACCAGCACGTCGGCCTTGCGCGGCGCGACCGCGGTCGTCTCGACCGCCCCGCGCGTCGTGTCGAACTCGGCCTGCACGCCCGCGATGCGTTCCTTCAGCTCCACCTCGAGGTCCGCCAGCTGCTGTTGCACCGCCGCGCGATCCTCCTGCGCGTTCTCGATATCCGACTTCTCCTTCGAGGCGCGGCCGACGCCGCGCATCACGCTGGCGGCCCCCGCGACGTTCGAGCGGCTGGCGAGCTTGTTGCCGAACAGCGCGCCCAGGATCGACGAGCCGAGCGACAAGCCGGCCTCGAGCTTCTTCGAACCGTACTGTTGCTGCTCGCGCTCGATCTTCTGATCCGCGCGGCGCAAGCGCTCCTGCAGCATCGCGACCTTCGGCGCGTACTTCTGCTGCAGCTTCGACAGCTCCAGGTCGCGCGCCTCGCGCAACGCCTGCGCGACGCGCGCCTTGAAGTCGCCTTCGGACTCACCCGGCTTGGACGCGAGCTTGGGATCGAGGCAGCGATACAACGACATCGGCCGCGAGCTGTACAGCCACGACTGCAGTGCCTTCGACCACAGCGGCCAGGTCTTGTCGCGCTGCGCGAGCGCCGGCAGCTCGAGGTACTGCGCCGAGCCGGCGGGCTCGCCCGACAGGGAGGTGCGCGCGAGGTCGAGCTCGCGCGCCATCTCCCAGGGATTGGCCGAGCCGGCGAGATCGATCGGCGCGAGCAGCGCGGCCTTGACCCAGGTGTCGAGGCCGAGCTTCGCGTCGACGTAGTGCAGTCGCACCGCGCCGAGCAGCCGCGGCGCGTACGTGGTGGGCCCCGAGCGCGGCGCGGACGGCGCGAGGAACAGCTCCTCGACGCCGGCCGGCGCAGGGATGCGTTGTGTGCTCGCACCGGCCGGGGCCGCCGCGGCC
>VGZE01000327.1 GCA_016872755.1 Planctomycetota bacterium | reverse complement strand
TCGGGGCGGTCGCGTTGATCGTCATCGAGGTCGAGACCTCGCCGAGCGGGATGCCCTGGAACAACTGCTCGAGATCGCGCAGCGTGTTGACCGGCACGCCGACCGCGCCGACCTCCGGCGCGGCCAGCGGGTGATCGGAGTCGTAGCCGATCTGCGTCGGCAGGTCGAAGGCCACCGACAGCCCGGTCTGCCCGCTCGACAGCAGCAGCTGGAAGCGCCGATTCGTGTCGCGCGCGCTCCCGAAGCCCGCGTACTGTCGCATCGTCCACAGACGCGAGCGGTACATCGTTGCGTGGATGCCGCGCGTGTACGGGTACTCGCCGGGCAGTCCGGGCCCGCCGCCGTAGAGCACGTCGAGCTGCGACCCGAGCCCGGCGCTGGTCGCGAAGCGGCGTCGCTCCGCGTGACGAGCCTGGGCCCGCGCGTACGCCCCGCGGCGCCAGCGTGCGAGGTCGTCGGCGTCGGTCGCGGGCACGGGCTCGGGAGGCATGGGCGGGCTGCTCGGACCGCGTTCGATGAGCAGGTTCGAGCTTGGCGATTCTAGAGCCGCGCGCGCGCAGCGACAACGCGCGGGGCCGACGCGTGTCTTACGCATGCTCGGCACGCTCGAGCGTAGGATGCCCGCAGCATGCCCCGCAGCTCTCTCCCGCGCGTTCAAGCCTGGATCCTGTGCACGCTCTTGGCCGTGATTGCCGGCAGCACGGCCTGGCTGCTCCTTTTCAGGGGAGAGCCCAAGGACTTCGACGGCGCCCTGACGCGCGCGCCGGTGTCGCCGGCCGCCGGCGGCGCGAGCGGCAATGCCGACCTGACCGGCTCGGAGGGCCTCGTCGCGAACCCGGCGGCGGCGTCGCCGAGCGAACGCAGTGCGCGCGACGGCGCCAGCGTGCCGAGCTTCGATCTCGCCGAGGCCGAGTGGCTCGAAGGGCGCGTGCTGTTGCCGCCTGGCGCGCCGCTCGACGAGAGCCTGGAGATCGTGCTGCGCGTGAAGGAGGCCACGCCGACCGCGGCGCCCGCCGCGTCCTCGACGGCCGCGCCCGGAGATCCCTTCGCCGCCGCTCAGGAGCCCAGCGAGGATCTGGAGGAGCGGCTCGAAGCGGAATGGGAGCCGACTCCGCCGCAAACCGTTTCGCGCGCGGCGGTCGGCGCGGACGGCGGGTTCCGACTGCCCGCCCCGCGCGGCCGCACCGACCTCGAGCTCGCGCTCGATGGTCGTTTCCTGTACTTGGAGCCGGCGGTGTCGATCACCGCGCTGCCCGAGCCGCTGGTGTTGGAGCCGCTGCTCGGAGCCTGCGTGCGCGGCCGCGTGGTGCCCGCGCGCTCTTCCGACGGCTCGGCCATCGTGCCGCCGGCGGAGGCGGCGGCGACGCTGATCACGCTCACGCGCGTCGAGCAGAACCTCGACCGGCTCTCGATGCCCTCGTACTACTCGGGACCGCGACGCGTTCGCGCCGATGCGCAGGGCGCATTCGAGCTGCGCGCAGTTCCTGCGCCGCACTCTTATTCGTGCTCGGCGCGGCCGCGCAGTGTGGCGGCCGACGAGCAGCCGGAGCTGCGGCTCGCCGCAGGCGAGCTGCGTGAGCTCGAAGTGCTCCTCATTCGCGGGAGCTCGGTCAGCGGAATCGTGCGCGACGATCGAGGCACGCCGATTCCCCGCGCAAAGGTCTCCGGGGTGCGCTTCAGCAGCAACATGATGGCGATGGCCGGTTCGAGCGGCTCGGGGCGCCGTGCCCTGGCCGCTGAAGACGGGACGTTCACGCTGCGCGGGCTACCGCCGGGCAGGTTGCGCGTGATCGCCGAGCGCAAGCGCTTCCTGAATTCGCTGGGCAAGTCGGTGGATGTCGCCGACGGCGAACACCTCCAAGGACTCGAGCTCGTGCTCGAGCAGGGCGGCCGCATTTCCGGCCGCGTGCTGTGGCCCGATCAGTCCCCCGCCGTCGGCGCGCGCGTCGATGCCGAGCTCGATCCCGCGCAGTATGGGGGTATGGGTGCCATGACGGCCTGGCGCGGACGCAATGCCAGGACTCGCAGCGCCCCCGACGGCAGCTTCGAGCTCGGCGGGCTGGGCAGCGGGCCTTTCGGCCTGTCCGCGCGTGCAGCGCGTGAACTCGACGGGGCCTCGTTCAGCGGAGCCACGCAACAGGAAAAGGTCGCCGTCGGTTCCGCGAACGTCGTGCTGGTGCTGCAGCCGACACTGACCGCAACCGGCCGCGTCGTCGACACGCGCGGCGAACCGCACACGCGCTTCGAGATCGTCTGCGAGGCCGTCGAGGCCAACCGGCCGTTCT
>VGZE01000326.1 GCA_016872755.1 Planctomycetota bacterium | reverse complement strand
CACCGGCGACCAGGTCAGCTCGCCCAAGTCGCTCGTCGTGCCCGGCATGGCCGCGGCGGATTTGGAGCACCTGAAAGCGCTGTACGACGGCGAGATCGCCTGGGTGGACACGCAAGTCCAGCGCGTACTCGATGCGTTGGCGGCGCGCGGATTGGACAAGGACACGCTGGTGATCCTGACCTCGGATCACGGCGAGGAGTTCTTCGAGCACGGACAGAAGACACACCGCGTGCAACTGCATCCGGAGAGCCTGCGCGTGCCGCTCGTGATGCGCTGGCCGGCACGGATCGCGCCCAAGACTCGCGTCAGCGGGAATGCGGGACTGGTCGATCTCGTGCCGACGCTGTGCGAACTGCTCGACTTGCGCGTGCCGAAGGACGTGAGCGGCACGAGCCTGGCCGAAGCGCTGCGCACGGGCAGCGCTCCGACGGACCGGGATCTACTCGGCGAGCTGTTCCACTTCGAGGCCGGTCGCTCGGCTCCGCTGCGCCGCCTGTCGCTGGTGCGCGGGGACGAGCAACTGCTCGTCGACGTGGCACCCGGAGGCGCTCGAAGCCTGCTGCGCCACGATCTGCGCGCCGACCCGCTCGGCCGCGGGCCCGGCGAGCCCGTTCCGGCGGGAAGCGCGGTGGAGAGGTCGATCGGCGAGCGCCTCACGGCGCTGCGCGTGCGCATCGCGTCCTTGCGCTGCCCACCGTCCGAGCGGCGCGGCGAAGCCCGTGCGCTGAGCGAGATCGAACGGCGCGAGCTGTCGAACATCGGCTATGCGCAGGGCGACGCGCCCACTGGACTGTCCGGACAGAGCGAGCGCCTGTGCCTGGACGGCTGCGTGTGGCCGGACCGCTAGTTGGAGTAAGCTCTGCGCGCATGCGCCCCACCCACTCGAATCCGTTCCGCATCCTCGTCGCCTGCCTGCTCGCAACCTGCCTGTTCGCGCTCGCGCCCAGCGGCACCGCGCAAGACATCGGGCAGCTGCGCAAGACCTTCGAGGAGCTCGACGCGAAGAAGGACGAAGCGGGCCTGCGCGAGTATTGGAAGCAGAACGCGGACGTCGCGCTGTACGTGATCGACTCCTACCTCGAAGGCAGCCTCAAGCTGATCGAGACCAAGGGCGACGCGCAGAAGATCGGGGCCATGCAGCAGCTCGCGTTGCGCGGCGCGCACGCGGCGGATGCGGCGCTGGGTCGCGAGATCTTCGCCGACTACGCGTCCGCCTTCGTCGGCTGGGACGAGGCCCAGCGCAAGAGCTTCCGCGCCGGCCAGAAGGCCCATGGCAAGGCGCGCGGCGCGCTCGAGAAGGATGCGGCGGCCGCCTTGAAGAGCGCGGAGGAGTGCGTCGCGCTCGCGCGTCCGCTCGGCGATTGGTGGGGCACGGCCATGGGCCTCACCGCGGCCGCGGAAGCGCAGGAGAAGCTCGGCAAGGCGGAGGCGGCCGCCGACTTGCACGCGCAAGCCTGGCTGATCCACTCTGAGCTCGGGTTGCGTGGCGACGCCTATGGCAATTTGACGGCGATGGCGCGGCTGCATGCGGAGCTGGGCCGCAACGACCGCGCGCGCGTCAGCGCGCAGCGAGCCCTGGAAATGGCGCGTGCCCTCGGCGACGCCGAGGGCACGCTGAAGCTCGAAGAACTGGTGAAGCGACTCACCAGGTAGTCGCGCCGGAAACTACCAGCTCACGACGTCGCTGGCCTGGACCACCATCGGCGTGAAGGGCGGCAGGTTCGCGACGTTGTTGAACGCCGTGTCGTAGGCCCACACACGCGTCGGGGCGTTGTAGAAGTCCCCGCCGATCGACCACTTGCCGGTGGCGTACTGGCTGAACCAGAGGTTGACCAGCGAGCCGGCGATCGAGCAGGTCTTGCCCGACCAGTTCTCGTGGAACCGCGGCAGGTTCTCGAGGCCGCCGTTGTACTTGCCGACCTGGGTTTCGTTGATGCCCGCGATCATCGCGACGTTGTACGTCGTGTTGGTAGCCGCCGGCAGCGTGCCCTTGGCCTTCGTATCGTTCCACGAGTTCGACAGCAGGTTGACGGCGTCGGCGATGACCGCCGCACCCTTCTTGCCGACCGTGTTGAAGTTGCCCTTGATGTAGGCGGGCCCGTCGGACACGACGGTCATCTTCGCCGGCAGCGTCGAACCGTTGCTCAGGCGGAAGCCGCCGGACTGCAGACCCGTGCCCTGGCCGTAGCTTGACACGTAGATCAGTCCGTTGGCCGGGAACTTCCCGCTCGCCGCAAGCTGGCCCACGTCGATGTCGAGGACCTTGACCTTGTTGGCGGTGCCGCCGGCCTGGAAGGCGTTGTAGAACGACTTGCTCGAGACCGTGGCGGCCAGCGAGGCGGTGATGTCGGCC
>VGZE01000325.1 GCA_016872755.1 Planctomycetota bacterium | reverse complement strand
GCACGGAGGCGGAGCTGGCCGAGGACGAGGAGGCGCGCCTCGACGCGCAGAAGGTGCCCGCCCCCGCGCGGCCGGCCTCGGCGGAGGAACTCCTAGAGACCGCGCGCACGCTGGGCCTCGCGACGCTCGCGCTGCCCGATACGTACTTCGCGCTCGCGCGCGGGCGCCGCGACCAGGAGCTGCGCGCGGCGATCAAGCACAACGCGCTCGTCGACGACCTGCCCGCGCGCTGGCTCGCGTCCGCGCCCGGCCACCTGCCCGAGCCGGCCGAGCTCGCGCGCCTCTACGCGGACCTGCCGGACCTCCGCGGTCCGTTCGCGCGCTCGCGCGGGCAGCACGGCATGCTCGCGCGCGGGCTCGAGCTCGCCGAGAGCTGCGGCTGGCTGCCGCCGCGCGGGCGCGTGCTGTTCCCCGAAGTGGCGCTGTCCGACGGCGAGAGCGCGTACTCGCGCCTGGCCGCGCTCGCGTTCCAAGGCGCGCTCGCGCGCTACCGCCCGCTGCGCATCGAGGTCGTGCGGCGCCTCGACTACGAATTGGGAGCCATCGAGCAGCTCGGCTACGCGCCGTACTTCCTGCTGGTCAAGCAGATCGGCGACTGGGCGCGCGAGCGCGGCATCCCCTGCGTCGGCCGCGGCTCGGCCGCCGACAGCCTGGTCGCCTACTGCCTCGCGCTGACCGACGCGGATCCGCTGCGCTACCGGCTGCCGTTCGAGCGCTTCCTCAACCCGCTGCGCAAGGACCGCCCCGACATCGACCTCGACTTTTGCTGGCGCCGCCGCGACGAGGTGCTCGCGCACGTGTACGAAGCCTTCGGCGCGCACCGCACCGCGATGATCTCGACGCTGAATCGCTTCGGCGCGCGCGCCGCGTTCCGCGAGAGCGCGCTCGCGCTCGGCCTGCCGCCGGCCGAAGTGAACCAGGTCTCGCGGCGCATGCCGCACTGGATCGAGGCGGGCAGCCTGTCCGAGACGCTGCGCGCGATCCCCGAGTGCCGCTCGCTCGACCTCGGCGACGAGCGCATCGCGCGCGCGCTGCGCGCGGCCGACCGGCTGCTCGACGAGCCGCGCCACTACGGGTTGCACCCGGGCGGCGTCGTCGTCGCGCCGGGCGCGATCACCGACCACGTGTCGTGCCGGCGCGCGGCCAAGGGTTGCGTGGTGACCGAGCTCGACAAGGACGGCGTCGAGGCGGTCGGGCTGGTCAAGATGGACCTGCTCGGCAATCGCGCGCTGACCGTGATCGCCGACTGCGTCGAGCTCTTGCGCGCGCGCGGCGTCGAGCCGGCGATCGAACAGGTGCCCGAGCACGACGAGCGCACGGCGGAACTCTTGCGCACGGGCCGCACGCTCGGCTGCAGCCAGGTCGAGTCGCCGGGCATGCGGCACCTCCTGCAGCAGACGCGCGCGGCCGACATGGACGCGGTGATCCAGGCCATCGCGCTGATACGACCAGGACCCGCGGGTTCCGGCATGAAGGATGCGTACATCCGGCGCCTGCGCGAGCTCGAGCCGGTCGTCGCGCCGCACCCGCGGTTGACCGAGCTGTTGTGGGACACGCGCGGCGTGATGCTGTACCAGGAGGACGTGATGCAGGTCGCGCTGCACCTGGCGGGCATGGACCTCGCCGAAGCGGACCAATTGCGGCGCGCGCTGCAGAAGAAGCGGCACGGCGAGCTCGACGCGCTGAAGAAGCGCTTCGAGCAGGGCAGTGCCGCGAACGGCGTCGACGCGCCCAGCATCGCGAAGGTGTGGGAGCTCGTCTCCAACTTCAGCTCCTTCGGCTTCTGCAAGGCGCACGCGGTCACGTACGGACGCATCGGCTATCGCTGCGTGTACTTGAAGGCGCACTGGCCGGCCGCGTACATGGTCGCGTTCCTCAAGAGCGAGACCGGCTACTACGACGCGCGCGTGTACGTCGAGGAGGCGCGACGGCTCGGCGTGCGCATCCTCGGCCCGGACATCAACCGGAGCGAGCATGCCTACGCGCTCGAGCGGCTCGACGACAGCGGGCAGTTCGAATCACCGTGCGGCTGGGGACTGCGCCTCGGGCTCGCGCAAGTGAAGGGCCTGTCCGAAGCCTGCGTGACGCGCACGCTCGAGGAGCGCGCGCGCGGCGCTTTCCTGTCACTGCCGGACTTCCTCGAACGCGTCGAACCGGCCGTCGACGAGGCCGAGGCGCTGATCGAGTGCGGCGCGCTCGACGCGTTCGATCGCACGCGGCCGGAACTGTTGTGGCGCCTGCACCTGTTGCGCGCGCCGCAGCGCCGGGCCTCGCGCGAGGCCGGGCTCGATCCGCTCTTGCTCGCGGGCTGTCGCGAGACGCCGCGAACGCGGGAAGGCGGCGCGCTCACGGGCGGCGGCTGGG
>VGZE01000324.1 GCA_016872755.1 Planctomycetota bacterium | reverse complement strand
CGCGCGCGTCGAGGCGCGTTGCGCGGGGGCCTGGCGGCACGAGCCGGCGCGGGCGGCCGCCGCCGTGGAGCGCGCGCCTTGAGCGCGGCTGCGGCTCCTCCGACCGCTGCACCGCCGCCGCGCGTCCGGTTGTGCGGCGTGCTCTTCGATGCGCTGACCGAACGGGCCGCGATCGAGCACGTGATGGCCGCGTCCGCGCGCGGAGAGGGCGGCTGGATCGTCAACCCGAATCTGGACGGGCTACGCCAATGGACAGCCGATACCGCGGTCGCCGAGTTGTGCGCCGCCGCAACGCTCGTTCTGGCCGACGGCATGCCGTTGATCTGGGCCAGCCGCTTGCAGCGCACGCCGCTGCCCGAGCGCGTGGCCGGCTCGAATCTGATCTTCAGCCTGAGCGCCGCCGCCGCGCGCTCGGGCCGCTCGATCTTCCTGCTCGGCGGAGACCCGGGCACGGCCGAGGAGACGGCGCGGATCCTGCGCCAACGCGATCCCGGGTTGGTCGTCTCCGGCACGCATTGTCCGCCGCACGGATTCGAACGCGACGAGCTGGAGCTGAAACGCATACGCGATCTGCTCGCGGCCGCGCGCCCGGACATCGTCTACGTCGCGCTGGGCTTGCCCAAGCAGGAGCGACTGATCCGCGATCTGCGCGCGTTGCTGCCCCAGGCGTGGTGGCTCGGACTCGGCATCAGCTTCAGCTTCGTGTGCGGCAGAGTGAAACGCGCGCCACGCTGGATGCAGCGCTGCGGCCTCGAATGGCTGCACCGATTGATCCAGGAACCGGGCCGGCTCGGAAAGCGCTACTTGCTGCAGGGCGCGCCCTTCGCCGTGCGTCTGTTCGTTTCTTCGCTGCGGGAAAGAGCGCGCAGCATGGGCACTTAGGCGCAGGGCCCGACCGCCGAAAACGGGCGTGGTAAACTGTAGGGCTGCCTTGAGTGCCGACCGTTTTCGGCATCACCTCCCGCCCCATGCCTACCTCGCCTCGCGCCGTGCAGAAATTCTTTCGTCTCCCCCTCCGCCGTGGCGGCTCGATCCAAGCCTGCCTGCTCCTGGTTGCCGCCGCCCTGCTGGGCGGTTGCGCGTCGCGCGGAACCCAGCTGTCGAAGGCCGCGCCCGCGGTCAATGCCACGGGCGCGCAGTCAGCACAACGCCTGTTCGCCGGCGACACGCTCCAACTCCGCTTCGCCAACGACAAGGATCTCGACCAGAACCTGCTGGTCGCGCCGTCGGGGCATGTGAATTTCCCGCTGCTCGGTGAACTCCCGGTCGCCGGAAAGACGCCCGGGGAACTGCAGGCGGAATTGCGGCAGACCTATGCCGGCAAGCTCACGTCCGCCGAACTCTCGGTGAACCTCGTGCTCCCCGAGAATTCGAACGCCGAGTTCTCCGGCCGCCGGGTGTACGTCCTCGGGGAAGTCGCGACGCCTCGCGGAGTCCCTTGCCTGGGCGATCCGCTGACGATTCCACAGGCCCTGACGCTGGCCGGCGGGCACCTGAAGACCTCGGCGGACCTGGACAGCGTGTTGCTGGTGCGCTGGGTGCCGCAGGAGAAGCGTTACCGGACCTGGAAGCTCGATGCCCGGCCGGACCAGTGGGGTTCGGCCGAGCAGCCGCTCTTGTGGCCGCAGGACGTTCTGTTCGTACCGAACACGCTGATCGACAAGATCGACATCGTCGTGGACAAGTACATCCGTCAGCTGATCCCGTTCCCCTACCTGATCTCGCCACTCTGATGGGCTCCACCGTGTTGAAGCTCGACGCCGACGATGCCGACGACTCGCCGGAGCGCCAGCACGCGCGCACGCGCACGCTGCTGGCTTCCTTCAAGCGCCTGCGGCGCCTGATCCTGCTCTGCGCGATTGCCGGAGCGCTCGTCGCACTGGTGTACGGCGTGTTGAAGCCGAATGCCTACCGTTCGACCGGCAAGCTGCTCGTGCGCTGGGGCGCGCGCGAGAGCGCGTCGCCCGACGCTTCGGTGGCCGGGCCCTTGCGCGCGGACAGCGGCCCGGCGCGCGAGAGCGTGATCAGCCAGCTGCACATCATCAGCGACCCGACGGTCTTCGCGCAGACGGCGCGCGAGCTGACACCGCAGCGCATCCTGGGCCCCTACGATCCCAGCCACCGCGACGGACCGCGGACCTCGTTGTCCGTGCGCGTGTTTCACGGCTTGCAGAACCTGTGGTTTCGATCGGCCGGCCCGGGCCGTGGCCCCGGCGGTCATGCGCTCGACGACTGCGACAGCTGCATCGACGCTTCCGTGCTGCACCTCACGAAGTACATGGAGCTGGAGGTCGAGCCGTACTCGAACGTGCTGAGGATCAGCTACACGGCGCACGATCCGGATCTGGCGCGCGAGGTCGTCGCCGCGTTCATGCATGCGGCGGAGAAACACCAGCGCG
>VGZE01000323.1 GCA_016872755.1 Planctomycetota bacterium | reverse complement strand
CCGCGGCCCTGCGCGACGACGCGCGGAGCGCCGTCCGCGCCGGGAAGATGGCGCAGCGCCGCCGCCTCGGGAGCGCGTACCGATCGGATAGGCGGCTTCATCCGCTCAGGTCCATCAGGGGTTGCTCGGCGAGCAGTGCCGGACTCGGCGCGCTCAGGGCGGGCGCCACCTGCCGCGCGGGCACGAGGCCGACCGAGGCCTGCGCCCGCAGGCCGGATTTCTCGATGGCCGCGACGAGTTCCGCCTGAGCCTCGCGAATTCGAGCCGCCGCGGTCTCCGACGTCGCGTGCAAGCGCAGTTGGACCTGCTGCCCCCACAGCGCGATGTCGATCGACAGCGGTCCGAGCCGGCTGAACTCGACGCCGAGCAGCGCGCGCTTCGGTGACTGCTCCGTCGGCGCCTCCTCGCGGCCCTTGCCGGGTCCGAGTCGGCGCTCCACGCGCAGGTGGGCGTTGCGCCACGCATCGCCATCGAGGAATGGAAGGTCCAGGTGCAGCGCCTCGCCGCGCTCGCGGCGCGCGAGCTGCGTGAGTTGCTCGGCCTCGATCGAGCGCAAGGTCTCTTGCACGGCCTCGCGCAGCTCGCCGTCGGGAAGCTGCTCGAGCAGCCCGATCAAGCGGCTCTTCAGGTCGCGTTGCAGCTTCTGCGCCTCGGCGCGCGCGGCGAGCGGCTCGCGGCCCAGTCGCGACAACAGGGCCTCCTGCCAGAGGCCGGAACGCAACACGTGCTCGCGCAACGCCGTTCCATCGGCACCGGGCCGCAGCAGGTGGGCCTCGAGCTCGGCCAGCAACTGCTGGACCTCAGTGGGTACGCCGCCGGGCCGGTTCCGCGCTGCCTCCATCACGCTGCGCAGGTCGGCCAGCGCGTCGCCCAGCGGGCGCGCGTACGCAACGTACTGAAGCAGCGCCCGACGCAGCTCCGAATCGGGCGGGCGGGTCTCGGGGGTCACGACGCGCAGGATCCAGCCCTCCGGCCCCAGCTCGGCACGGAACAGCAGGACCTCGCCGCGGGGCAGGGGCAGCTCGCTGCGCGCGGCCAACTGCCCGCCCGAGGTCTGCAACACGACGGTTCCATCGAGCATGACCGCGCGAACGCGTGCCGCCAACACGCGCCCTTCACGCAGCAGCGAGCCCGGGTCCGCGCCTTGCGTCGTTCCGGACGGCCGCGCGACGGGTTGCAGCAGGTGGATGGAAGGTCTTTCCACGTTGGACGGGTGGCGCGAAGCGCGCCCTCCGGACTGCCATTATCGGCGCACCTCGCGTAGCCTTAGCCCGCGCCGTGATCTTCGTGCGTCGAATCGTCCATTACCTGGGAGCGGCCTGCGCGCTGCTGCTCGTCGCGTGCGGCGGTTCCGGAGGTGCGGACCGGCCGGCCGCCGCGCGGCCGAATGTCGTGCTGATCAGCATCGACACGCTGCGCGCCGACCACCTGTCGTGCTATGGCTACGCTCGGACGACTTCACCGCACATCGACCGCCTGGCGGAGCAGGGCGCGCTGTTCGAACGCGCCTGGTCGACGACGTCGTGGACCCTGCCCGCGCACCTGTCGATGCTGACCGGTGAGCACATCAGCGCGCACGGAGTGTGCGACGATCGCCTGTGGGACGTGGTCGGCAAGCCCGGCGGACCGCCGCAGTTGCCGTTGTGCGGGACCTTCCTGCCCGAGCTCTTGCGGGCGGTCGGCTACCGAACGGCGGGCTTCTACTCGTGGAAGTACCTGGAGCCGCGCTTCGGCTTCGGACCGGGATTCGAAGTGTGGGAGCGCATCGGACACAGCGTCTATTCCCACCCTGAGCATGCGCCGCGCTTCGAGGCCCTGCGCCAGGCGGGCGACAAGGCCGCGCTCGAAGCCTGGCGCGAGCGCGAGCCGAAGCTGTTCGACGACCAGCGCCCGACCTCGGGTGAGACGGTGGACGCCGCACTGGCCTGGCTGGAGAAGGTGGTGGACGGGCCGCGCTCGGCCGAGCGCGAGCCGTTCTTCCTGTTCCTGCACCTGTTCGACGTGCACGACGCCTACAAGCCGCCGCCGCCGTTCGATACGCGCTTCACAGACCCCGCCTACCGCGGGCCGATCACCGGCGACCAGGTCAGCTCGCCCAAGTCGCTCGTCGTGCCCGGCATGGCCGCGGCGGATTTGGAGCACCTGAAAGCGCTTTACGACGGCGAGATCGCCTGGGTGGACACGCAAGTCCAGCGCGTTCTCGATGCGCTGGCGGCGCGCGGAATGGAAGACGACACGCTGGTGATCCTGACCTCTGATCACGGCGAGGAGTTCTTCGAGCACGGGCAGAAGACACACCGCGTGCAACTGCATCCGGAGAGCCTGCGCGTGCCGCTCGTGATGCGCTGGCCGGCGCGGATCGCGCCAAGGACACGCGTCAGCGGAAATGCGGGACTGGTCGATCTCGTGCCG
>VGZE01000322.1 GCA_016872755.1 Planctomycetota bacterium | reverse complement strand
GCCGCGAGATGCTCGGGCGAGCTCCAGGCGCCGGCCGCGTGGCGCGCGCGGTACAGCTCGTCGTCCCCGCCGCGATCGGAGCGGAACCACAGCGTCCGCGCGTCGGCGCCCCAGGCCGGCTCGCGCTCGGCGCCGTCGGAGCCGAGTTCGGACAGGTGCGCGGGCGCGCCATCCAGCGCGCGCGCGAACCACAGCTCGTAGTCGCCGGCCTGCTCGCCGTCGCGCGGACGATTCGACGCGAACACGCACTCGCCGCCCGCTCGCGCAGGCGCCGGATCGGTGTCCTCGTGCGGGCCGTTGAGCGCCGTGAGCGGCGCCAGGTCTTCCCACTGCCGGCGCCCCTTGCGCGCGCGCCACAGATCCAGACCGCCGGCGCCGCCGTCGCGATCGCTGGCGAACCACAGCTCGCCCTCGGCCCAGGCCGGCGCCTCGTCGCGGCCGGGGGAATTGAGCGCATCGAGCGCGCGCGGCGTGTCGCGCACGAGCCCGCTGGCCGGATCGAGCGGCGCCAGGTACAGATCGGTCGATCCGCGCTCGTCGGCCAGCGCGAGTGCGAGCCATGCGCCGTCCAGCGACGGCGCCGCATCGACGAGCGTGCGACCGGTCGGCAGCGGAAGCGCCAGTTCCTCCGGCTCGGCCCACACCGTCGCGCGCGCCTCGTCGCGATCGCCGTACCAGCGCGTGCCGTCGGTCAAGCGCGTGCCGCGCCACGCGATCCAGCCGATCCACGCGGCCCAAGCCAGTGCGGCGCACAACGAGGTCCACGCCAGTGCGTCGCGCAGGCGCGGTCGCGACAAGAAGGCCAGGTGAGCGGCGGGCTGGATGGGCACGGCATCAGCCCTCGCGCCGAGACGGGGCGGAAGTTCCCAGCGAGAGGTTGGCCAGCCCGGCCTGCCGGCACGCGTCGAGCACGCGCACGATGGTCTGGTGCTCGGCGCGCCGGTCGCCGCGAATCGTGACGGGCGTGCGCGGATCGCGCGCGGCGGCCGCACGCAACTCGCGCTCGAGCAGCGTCGGATCGACGCGCCGTCCCGCCAGCAGGATGCCGCCGTCGCGCAGCACGTTGAGCACGATCTCGCGCGCCGCCTCGCCGCGCGCCTGACCGGCGCGCGCCTGCGGCAGCTCGACGTCCATGCTGCGCTCGGGCGCCAGGAAGGTCGTCGCGAGCATGAAGAACAAGAGCAGGTTGAAGATCACGTCGATCATCGGCGTGAGGTTCAGGGACGGCTCGTCGGCCTCCTCGCTGCGGCGGATCCTCACGACTGGGGCTCCGGTTGCGCGGGCACGGAGACCGGCTCGGCCACGTGCACGATCGGCGCCGGCGCGGGCGCGGGGGCCGGCTCGCCGAGACCGCCGGCGAAGCGTTCGTAGCTGCGCTCGGAGCGCTCGACGAAGCCGTCGATGCGTGCGCGGAACCAGTAGTAGGCGGCCTGCGCCGGGATCGCGATCAACAGACCCGCCGCGGTCGTGACCAGCGCTTGCGAGATGCCGTCGGCCAGTTGCTCGGGGCGGCCGAGGCCGCCGCGCAGGCCGATCTGCTGGAAGCACAGGATGATGCCCCAGACCGTACCGAGCAGTCCCAGCAGCGGGGCGATCGACGCGATCACGATCAGCGGCCGCAGCGACGACGAGAGCACGCGCACCTCGCGCACGCCGGCCTCCTCGACCGCGCGCTCGGCGCGCTCGGTCGACTCGTTCGCGCGCTGCAGACCGGCCTCGTGAATGCGCGCCAGCGGCGTGTTCTGCTCGCGGCACAGCGCCAGCGCCTGAGACACGCCGCCCGCGCGGTAAGCGTCGAGCAGCGCGTCGCCGAAGCCGGCCGATCCCAGGCGTTTCCAGCGCAAGCGCCAGGCGCGATCCAGCACGAAGGCCAGCGCGAGGATCGAGCAGAGCGCAAGCGGGATCATGAACACGCCGCCGGACCGCAGCAGCTCGAGCACGGAGGGCGAGCGAGCGGGCGCGGCGGCGACGGAGAGCAGGAAGGGTGTCATTGGGATTCCTCGGTGGAGATGTGATGGTTCAGCGCCGACTCGTGCCGGCCGGGGAGGATCTGCGCGCGCCGGCGGGCGCGCGCGACAGCGCCGCGAGCCGGGCGCGTGCCTCGGGCGCGAGCGCGGACTTGGGGTGCGCGTCCAGCAGTTCCTGCCAGTGCGCACGCGCTTGCTCGCGGTCGCCGCGCTTCTCGAAGGAGGCGGCCGCGTCGAACAGCGCGCGCGAGCGCTCGGCCTCGCCGCCGTAGCGCGCGATCACGCGCAGGTCGCGCGACAGCGCTTCGTCGTCGTCGCCGAGCGCGCGCGCGTGCGCGGCCAGCTCGAGCTCGGCGCGCGCGCTCCAGGCGCTCGGCTCGCGCGCGGCGAGCTCCGCGAGCAGCGCGAGCGCGGCTTCGCCGCGCCCGGCCGCGAGCCCCGCGCG
>VGZE01000321.1 GCA_016872755.1 Planctomycetota bacterium | reverse complement strand
TCGGTGCGCCATTCCTCCGTGCCCGCGCGCAGCAGCTCGACTTGGCGCGGGATCTTGCAGTCCTGCTCCAAGACCATCGGCAAGCCGTGCGCGATGCCGCGCACGCGCAGGCCGAGCGCGACGAGCGCGAGCAGGGCGACGAGGATCCAGGCCAGACGGGTCTTGTTCATCGCTCGCTCACAGCCTCAATCCGACGAGGCGCATCACCATGTCGCGCAGCAGGATCGTCGCGCACACCAGGCACAGGCCCGTCGCGGCGGCGGCGCCTTCGAGTCCGAACGCGGGGATCAGCGCAGCGTTGCCGAAGATGTTG
Organism: Planctomycetota bacterium; assembly: GCA_016872755.1. Classification (GTDB taxonomy): domain Bacteria; phylum Planctomycetota; class UBA1135; order UBA1135; genus GW928-bin9. The sequence goes on along the minus strand of VGZE01000321.1, from coordinate 2,123 downwards.
ACGAGCACCACGCTCGACATCATCAGCGTGTGCCAGCCCGGCTTGTTGGCCATGAGCAGCGTCTGCGCGAATGGCATATAGCCCGAGGCGAACAGCATGCCGACCAGCAGCAGTCCGAAGGGCAGCCAGCCCGAGGCGAACTCGGGGCGCTCGAGCACTTGCAGCAGCACGGGGAAGCCGCCGAAGGCGACCAGCGCGACGCCGGCGAACAGCGCGTAGGTCACGCGGCGACCCTTGTGGACGAGCGCTTCGAGCTCGCGCAGCTTGCCCGCGGAGATGTGCTCGGCGAGGATCGGGTTGTAGTTGTTCTGCAGCACGACGAGCACTTGGTACACGCCTTCCGCGACGAACGCGGCGAAGCTGTACACGCCGACATGGCCGTCGTCGAGGAACAGGCCGAGCATCAGCACATCGACGCGCGAGTTGAGCTCGAGCAGCATGCCGCTCGCGAAGCTCTTGGCGCCGTAGCGCACATGCTCGCGCGCCCACTCGCTCCACCGGCCGCGCGCGGGGCCGCGCACGAAGCGCGCGACATCGAGCGCGAGCGGCACGAACAGGATCGTTTCCGCGAAGGTGAACAGGAACGCGATGCGGCTCGAGTCCATGCCGCTCGCCATCACGAACAGGAGGCCGCCGAACATCGATGCGTAGCGCAGCGACGAATACAGCGCGTAGGCCTGCATGCGCTGCTGGGCGTTCACGACCGCGAGCAGCACCTTGTTGAGCGCGAAGAAGAACAGTCCGGGCGCCGCTGCGACGATGCCATCGGCGACTCCGGGGCTCTCGAGCGCGGAGGCGAGCACCGGTGCGGACGCGAGGAACAGCGCGGCGGCGAACAGCGCGAGCGCGAGCGCCGGTGCGAGTGCGCCGAGAATCGTGGCGGCGACGCGGGGGCGATCGTGAGGTGCCTCGGCGATGGCGCGCAAGGCCGAGCGGTCGATGCCGCCGACCGCGAGCTGGCTGAAGAAGATGTAGGCAGCCCAGACTTGGTTGTAGACGCCGAAGGGCGCCGCGCCGTACTCGCGCCCGATGCCGAGGTTGATGGCGAAGCCGCACAGGGCGAGCATCGCCACGCTGGCGAGGTTCCACAGCGCGTCCTGCTGGAACTTGCCGGACACGGCGCCGCGCAAGCGGGCCGCGATGCCGCCGGGGGAACTCACGCGCGCGGCCTCGGCGAGCGGGGAGGCGTGGGGCTGTGCACGCGCAGACGGTACAACAGCGCGCGGCACGCTAGAAAGGGCGCACGCGAGAAGGGGCACACGCCACATGGTTGCGATGGACAACGCGGGACGATCGGAGCGCGACTCGCGGGCGCTGCGCGACTTGGGCCGCGCGCTCGCGCTCGCGTCGGTGGGGCTCGTCGGAGCCCTGCCGCTGGAGAGCGGGCCCGCGGGGCGAGCGAGCGACCCGCTGCTCTTGCTGGCGTGGCTCGCGCTGTGCGCGGCGCCGTGTGGCGCGGCGCTGGAGCTGCTCGGGCTGCGAGCGTGGCCGTTTGGGGCGGCGGTGATCGGCGCGTGGGGCGCGCTCATCGTCGGCGTGGCCGGAACGGCGGCGCGCGAGGTTCCCACGCCGCTGTGGGGGGTGCTCGCGCTCGCCGGATGCATGGCCGCGGGTGCGGCGCTCGCGCGGAGCGTGCGCAACGAGGCGAACTGCGCGCTCTCGCTGGGCGTGCTCGGTCTGGGACTCGCGCTGTGGCCCGTTGCGCCCGGGATTTCCGGCCTTCCGTGGCCGCCGTCGCTCGCGAGCCTCGCGCTCGATTGCTCGCCCGTGACGTTGGTCGTCGAAGCGAGCGGGATCGACTGGATGCGCACGGCCGGCCTGTACGACGCCGCTGGCACGGACCGCCTCGAACGCGCGGCTTGGGCGGGCGAGCTTGCGGGGCCGGGCGCGCTTGTGTTGGGATGTGCCGCCTTGGGTGTTGCCGCGCTCGTCCGGCGCTCGCCCAGCCCCAAGGGTCCAGCCTCCCCATGATGCGCAAGTATTTCTGCACCTTTCCCCAGCACCTGATCCGCGAGCCGATCGTGAGCCACACGCTGGGTTCGAAGTTCGGCGTGATCCCCAACATTCGGGCCGCGAGCATCACCGACTCGATGGCCCTCGTCGCGGTCGAGATCGAAGGCGAC
>VGZE01000320.1 GCA_016872755.1 Planctomycetota bacterium | reverse complement strand
CGCTGGACGCCGGTGTCTGGCAGCACGCGCTCGTGCTGACCAACCCGCAGCCCTCGGGCGTGTGCAAGTTCGGTGCGGTGGTCCAACTCAGTGCTACGCGGCTGGTCGTCGGTGTGCACTCCTGCTCCAACGGAGCTGTCTACGTCTATCGCCGCGACGGCTCGACCTTCACGTTCCAGGCGAAGCTCAGCTCGCCCACTCCCGGTGCGTCCGACAGTTTCGGATCCGCGCTCGATCTCCACGGAGATCGGCTGCTCATCGGAGATCGGAGCTCGAGCGCCGACCCGGCCGGATGTGCGCATGTATTCGAGTTCCAGAATCAACAATGGAACCACGTGGTCAAGCTCTCGCCGCCAGCGGCCTACAGCGGTAGCGCGTTCGGAGCTTCGGTGGCCTTGGATGGCGATCGCGCTGCGATCGGGGCCCGCAAGGTGCCAGGAACCGAGGGAGCCGTCGAGTGCTACGAACGCGTGACCGGGACCTGGACCCACGTGCAGACCCTATCTCCCGGACCACTGGGCTACCTGGCCGGAACGGTCGTCGAACTCTCCGGCGACCAGCTCTTCGCCACGGCGCCGGGGGCTTCCTTCGACGAGCCGCTGCAGGGAATCATCAGGCGCTACGCGCTGCAAGGACAGCTGTGGACGCTTTCGGAGACCTGGACGACCTGCACGCCGGCGAGCTCGGGTCAGTTCGGATTCGACCTCGCGGCCGCGTCGCAGCGCCTCTTCGCGCTCCAATACCTGGGCAAGGCCGGCACGGAATCGGCGCATGGGCTCGTCCACTCACTCTGCAACGACGGGGCCTGTCCCACCATCACGGGCTTCTCGCCCGCCAGCCTGCACGCTTACGCGCAAGGCGAGGTCCTCATCGACGGAACGCAACTGGACACGGTCACTTCGGTCGAGCTCGCGGGCGTGAACCAGCTGATCCTCGAGCAGTCCCCGACACAGCTCAAGATTGCGAAGTCCGCCATCGCGCCGGGCAGACTCGTGCTGCGAGCGAATTCCGCGACTCACGTCGCGAAGGCGGCCAAGCAGTTCCAATCGATGCCGGTGCTGGCCGCCGGAAGCACGGGATTGGGCGGCGAGCTGACGATCCGGATCGACAACGGGGACGCAGGGGCGTACGCACTGGCGCTTGGATCGGGCGCAACCGCGACACCGATCCCGCTCGGCCCCGACATCTACTACGGCATCCTGATCGACCTGGCCGGGCCCTGGGCGCTGCTCAAGTCGGGCCTCGTGCCGAGCGCTGCGCCAGTCACGCTGAAGCTCCCCATTCCCGACTCCGCCGCGCTCGCGGGAGTCTTGCTCCCGTTGCAGTGTTGGGCGCTGCAGGCTTCCACGACGGGCACGCCGAACTCGAGCTTCTCGAATCTCGACCGCGTGACGCTGTCAGCGCTGCCGGCCTACGTCGCCGGCTATTGGCGCTTCGAAGAGAGCGCCGCCGGCCTTCCGGCGATTTCTCCGGCCTCGATCTACGACCAGACGGCAAGCGGGGACATGGGAACTCCCGTCAACTCGCCGCACTACTCGGCGGACGTGCCGGTTGCGACGGTGCCGAAGACCGGCGCACTCAACACAGAGAGCCTCTGCTTCGATGGCGTGAACGATCGCGTCGAGTTCCAGTCGAAATTCGCGTTCCACGAGCCCATCGACGCAACGGTCGAGTTCTGGCTGAAGCCCGAAGGCCAAGGCCATCCCGCCATCCTCTGGACGCGTCCGGACAGCACGGACACGAATCGCTTCCACTTCCACCTCTACCCTGGGACATCGGTGCCGAGCTTTGCGTTCGACTACCGGGCACCCGACGATCAGCTCCACACGATCCTCGAACCGGGTGTCGTGCCCGTGCCGCTCGGCTCCTGGTCGCACATCGCGGTGACCAGGACGGGCAATGTCTACCGGACCTATGTGCAGGGCGTGCTGCGCGCCGAACGGACGGACTCCAATCCGGCGCTACCGACGAGCATCGGATGGCGACTGTCCGGTCGTGACACGGAAGCCTCGTACCTGTTCCAAGGATGCGTCGACGAGTTGCGGATCAGCACGCTGGCGCTGGCTCCGGCGTCGCTGCTCGTGAGCCCGTAGGCGCTGCGGCCCGCGCCTAGCCGCCTTCGTCGCGGTCGCGCCGCGCGAACACGCGCCGGCCGCGGATCGTCGTGCCGCGCAGCGCCTGCAGCACCTGCTCGGCCGCCTCGGCCGGCACCTCGACCAGCGAGAACCGGTCGGCGATCTGGATTCCGCCGATCGCATGGCCCGGCACGCCCGCTTCGTTCGCGATCGCGCCGACCAGATCGCCGGGCCGCACGCCGGCGATCCGGCCCAGCCCGATGAACAGTCGCGTCGTGTTCCATTGCGGCCGCCGTTCCTCGCGCGCGTGCACGCCGAAACGCGGAGCGCGCGGGCCGCGCGCGGCATCCTCGTCGCGCAGGTCGCGCCGAGCGGGCTCGTCGCGCGGG
>VGZE01000319.1 GCA_016872755.1 Planctomycetota bacterium | reverse complement strand
ACCGCCGCCCGAGTACGAGTGGCCGACCGCGAGTTCCGAGCACAGCCAGCGGATCACGCGATTCAGATCCGACCGCACGTTCAAGTGCGGCAGGAACTGCTCGTACTTCGACTTCATCGCATTCCAATCCGCGCCGTGCATGCCCGGGTCGTAGAAGTAGTCGCGGTTGATGCGCCAGACCTCGTCGAGGATCTGCGGCCACTCCACGCGCGGATCGATGCGCACTTCGAGCTCGTCCAGCGCGAGCTTGCCCTTGGACAGGTCGAGCTTGTCGCCGAGGCCGCAGATCCAGACTCCCGCCTCCTGCGTGAGGAGCACCTTCTGCTGATCGTGCGAGATGCGGAAGCCCTGCACGCCCTCCAGCAGCACCTTCTCCTCGCGCGACTCGAAATCGAAGCGGCACAGCGCTGCGGGCGGAGCCTCGCCGCTGAACGGCGCGCGCGCCGCCTTCAGGTAATAGAGCTGACCCGCCTTGCCGGGTTGCAGGTTCGTGTAGTGCGCGGAAGGCAGCGGCAACGCGAGCATGCGCTGGCCGAGCCCGTCGAAATCGATCTTCACTTCGGCCGGTGCGTCGGCCTTCTCGGCGGGCTTCGACTCACCGGGCTTCGTCTCCGCCGGCGCCGACTCGGCGGCGCCTTCCCGCTGCTTCGCGGCGGCCTTCTCCTTGTCCTTGTCTTCGTCCTTGGCCTTCTCCTCGTCGCTCTTCGGCGCGAGCGGCGAGTCGACGCCCTTGTCGAGCACCGCGACGTAGAGCGCATTCGTGCGCGTGACGTCGGCGCTGGCCTGCGAGAACCACGTGTTGAACGGGCCGGCATTGGTCGACGCCGCCATGTACAGGTACTTGCCGCCCGCATCGAAGACCGGCTCGGTGACGTCCGAGAGCCCGTCGGAGAGCGCGTGCGATTTGCCCGCGGCAAGGTCGTACAGGTACGCGCGCGTCGTGTTCGCCTTGCTGGTCAGCGTGTACGCGATCCAGCGGGAGTCGGCCGACCAGTGGGATGTGAGCGAGTCGAACACTCCGTAGATGGGCTCCGCGTCGACCTTGGTCGCGCGGCCCGACTCGAGCTCGAGCCAGTACAGCGCGCGGGCGTTGTCGATGTACGAGAGCTTCTTGCCGTCGGGCGCCCAGGTCAGATCGCTGTAGAAGCCGGCGCCGGCCAACGGCAGCACGCGCGGCTCGCCCTTGCCGTCCTGCGCACCGATGTAGAGCTTGTTCTCGCCGCCCGCGTCACCGATCCAGGCGATCGATCGGCCGTCCGGTGACCAGGCCGGTTGACGCTCGTTGACACCCGCTGTCTGGGTCAGGTTGCGCGGGTCGCCGTGCTCGACCGGAACGGTCAGGATCTCGCCGCGGAATCCGATGACGGCGCGCGCGCCGCTCGGCGACAGGTCGCCGCTGCGCAGGTGCGCGCGCTCGACGAGGCGCAGGGCCGGGCGATGGCGCGGCGCCTCGCGCGCGAGGAGGGCGTGTTTGCCGGCACGTCGACGGGGATGAACGTGCTCGCCGCCCTGCAGCTCGCCGCGGAGCTGGGTCCGGGCCGCACGGTGGTCAGCGTTGCCTGCGACACCGGGCTGAAGTACCTCGCGGGATCGCTGCATTCCGAAACGTGAGTCCGTGAGGCAACGGCTGGCGCAAGTGCATCTCGCGTGATGGCCAATGCCCCTGTTCAACCGAGCGTTCGTGGCGTCGACTCGGGTATCTCCTTCCCAGCAAAGTCCCGATCGCTCGAGAACCTTGCCAACTCGAACGAGTTGCGATCGGCGATCGGCGATCGGGGAATCATCATCTGGCTCGGCGGGAGGCCTGGCAGCGCGCTGCCGTCGACTGCGCGATGGACTGAAGAACACGCTACGCTCGGACCTCCGCGACGACCAACCTGCGCCCCAGCCCGATGCCCGATCTTCCCACACTGACCTCCATTCGAATCCACCCGATCAAGGCCTTGGACGGTCTGACGGTGCCCGCGTGTCGCATCGGACCCGGCGGCGGCCTGGAGCTCGATCGAGTGTGGGCGCTGCACGCACCCGACGGCGCGTGCATCAACGGCAAGCGCACGCCGGCGGTGCACGCAATTCGCGCAGTGTTCGAGCCCGATCTGTCCGCGGTCGCGTTGTCCGTGCGAGGCACGCGCGCCGGCCCCGCCGCGCGCACGTTCGCTTTCCCCAACGAGCACGCGTCAGCCGCCTCGTGGTTCAGTGAGTACTTCGGTCATCCGGTCGTCGTGCGCCACGCGCCCGAGGGCATGCCGGACGACAGCGTGCGCAACGGACCGATGGTCGTATCGAGCGCGACGCTGCGCTCGGTCGCCGCCTGGTTCCCCGCACTCGACGTCGACGAGCTGCGGCGGCGCGTGCGGACACCGCTGGAGATCGACGGCGTCGACGCGTTCTGGGAGGATCGCCTCTATCGAGAGCGCGAGGACGAAGGCGTGCGCTTCCGCATCGGCGACGTCGAGCTGGAGGGCGTCAATCCGTGCCCGCGCTGCGTGGTCACCGCGCGCGACTCGCTCACGGGTGCCGACACG
>VGZE01000318.1 GCA_016872755.1 Planctomycetota bacterium | reverse complement strand
CGTCGCGCGCCGCCGCCAGCAGCGTCGCCAGCGCGAGCGGGCGCTCCTCACAGGTCCCGAGCACGTGCAGCGCATGGCGGCGAGCCGTCAGCGAACCCGTGCGGGCCAGCGCGAGCAGTCCGTCCAGCGCCGCGCGCGATCGCAACTCGTGCAACACGTCGCGCACGAGCTGCGCCCGACGGCGCGTGCCATCGTCGTCGCGCGCGCCAGGCTCCAGGTACGGCACCAGCAGCGCGGCGACCTCCCGCCCCAGGCGCAAGAGCTCGGTGCGCGCTTCGGCGAGTTCCTTGGACTGACTGGGCTTGTAGCCTTCGACGCGCGCGGCGAGATCGCGCAGCGACGGCTCCAGCGCCTGCGCGCGCGCGCCGGCCGTGGCGCGCGCCTGGCGCAGCAAGTCCTCGAGCGCGACGTCGGCCCGCGCCACGCCGGGCATCAAGGCGATCCAGAGCGCGAGGCCGGCGGCGATCATCACCCGATTCTGGCGCCTGGACGCGCCCGCGGGCAAGCTCAGCCTGCTTTGCGGCGCTGGCGTTGCACCTGCTGAGGCGTCGCCGCGCGCCGCAGCGCCGGCACGATCGTGACCACGCCGCGGCGCGGACGCTCGATGCGCGCACCGGCGGCGGCACTGGTCGCATACGCGTTCGAGCGGCCGTAGAGCGCGGCCAGGCGCAGCTGGTGACGGCACAGCCAGGAGTGCATGCGCGCAGCATCGGCTCATCCGGCCCACCGGACTTGAATCGGAGTTGCTAGATTCACCGGGTGCGGGGCTCCCCGCGCGCTCCCGCCATGACCAGCCATCCGCACCCGTTCGCGTCGCCGCCCGCCGGCGCGCGCTGGGATGTCCTCGTGATCGGCGGCGGGCATGCCGGCATCGAGGCCGCCGCCGCCGCCGCCAGATTGGGCGCGCGCGTCGCGCTGGCGACCTTTCGCGCCGACCGGATCGGCGAGATGAGCTGCAATCCCGCCATCGGCGGCCAGGGCAAGGGGCAACTGGTGCGCGAGGTCGACGCGCTCGGCGGAGTGATGGGCCGCGCCGCGGACGCGACCGGGATCCAGTTCCGCGTGCTGAACACGGCCAAGGGCCATGCGGTGCGCGGGCCGCGCTGCCAGTCCGATCGGCACCGCTATCGCGAGGACGCGACCGCGCGCCTGCTCGAGCTGGGCGTCGAGATCGTCGAAGGCGGCGTGACCGGACTGCTGCGCGAGCGCGGCGCGACGCACGCGCGCGTGGTCGGCGCGCGTGACGCGCAGGGCCGCGAGCTGCGCGCGGCGGCGACCGTGATCACGACCGGCACCTTCCTCGCCGCGGTCATGCACACCGGCGACGCGCAGGTCGCGGGCGGTCGCGTCGGCGAATCGACGAGCAGCGGGATCTCGGCGGACCTGCGCGCGCTGGGCGTCGAGCTCGGGCGCTTGAAGACCGGCACGCCGCCGCGCCTGGCGCGCGATTCGATCGACTGGCAACGCCTGGAGGCCCAACCGGGCGATGCGCGCCCGGAGCCGTTCTCGTTCCAGACAGATCGCGCGCGCTTCCCGGTCCTGCCGCAGGTCGATTGCCACATCACGTACACGAATGAGCGCACGCACGCGCTGATCCGCGCGAACATCCACCGCGCGCCGATGTACGCGGGGCGCATCCAGGGCGTCGGTCCGCGCTACTGCCCGTCGGTGGAGGACAAGGTGATGCGCTTCGCGGACAAGCCGCGCCACCAGCTCTTCCTGGAGCCGGAGAGCCTGTCCACCGACGTGATCTACGTGAACGGCGTGTCGACCTCGCTGCCGGCCGACGTGCAAGAGGAGTTCGTCCACACGATCGACGGGCTGGAGCGCGCGCGCTTCCTGCGCCACGGGTACGCGGTCGAGTACGACTTCAGCCTGCCCGCGCAGTTGGATCGCAGCTTCGCGCTGCGCGCCGTCGAGGGCCTGTGGCTGGCCGGACAGATCAACGGCACCTCGGGCTACGAGGAGGCCGCCGCGCAGGGGCTCGTCGCCGGTGCGAACGCGGCGCTGTGGGTGCAGGGGCGCGCGGCCTTCGCGCTCGGCCGCGACGAGGCCTACGTCGGCGTGCTGGCCGACGATCTGGTCGTGTCCGCGCCGAGCGAGCCGTATCGGATGTTCTCCTCGCGCGCCGAACACCGGCTGCTGCTGCGCGCCGACGACGCCGACCGGCGCCTGGTGCCGCGCGCGCACGCGCTCGGGCTGGTGGGGGATGCAGAGCTCGCGCGACTCGAAGCGCGGCTCGCGCGGATCGCGCGCGCGCGGCAGCTGCTGGCCTCGCTGCGCTCGGCCGAGCACGACCATCGCACGCTGGAAGAACTGCTGCGCCGGCCGGAGCTCGGCTACGCCGAGTTGGCGGCCGCGCACGCGCCGCTCGCCGCCCTCGCTCTCGACGAGGCCGATGCGGTGACGCTGGAGGCGGACGTCAAGTACGCCGGCTATTCGGAGCGCGCGCGCCGCGACGTCGAGCGGCTGGCGCGCGACGAGGCGGTGGAGATCCCGCTCGAGCTCGATCTCGGCGCGCTGCAGGG
>VGZE01000317.1 GCA_016872755.1 Planctomycetota bacterium | reverse complement strand
CGCGTCGACCGAGTCCGCGAACGCCGCGTTGTATGGCGATGCCTTGCGGAAGGCCTCGCTCCTCAGGATGTCCGCATTGGCCGTGAAGCCCGCCGGCTTCGTGATCCACTGCTCCTGAACCTTGCGCTGCAGGAACCACGCGATGAACTTCTTGGCGAGTTCCTGCTGCTCCTTCGGGATGCGCGTCGAGATCGACAGGCCCTGCCCGCCGAGCGAGGCGACGCGCTTGCCGTTGTGCCCGGGCACCACCGCGAAGCCCACCTTGTCCCCGAACTTCGCGGCGAGCCCGGGGAAGAACGCGAAGTAGTTGCAGATCATCGCGGTCGAGCCGTTCGTGAACTGCTCGAGCACCTGGCCGTAGTCGAGGCGCTCGGCGCCGTTGGGCCCGAGCTTGACCAGCTTCTTGTAGAACTCGATCGCGGCGACCGAGCCGCTCGTGTCGAGCTCGCCGACGACCTTGTTCGAGCCCTCGGCATGCCAGCGGCCGCCGAATGCCCACAGCAGGTTCTGCACGCCCATCGTCAGCCCGTCGTAGGCCCGGTCGGACGAGAGCGCGCAGCCGTAGCGCTTCTGTTCCGGCCGCTGGAAGAACGCCGCGACCTCCGCGAATTCCTCCCACGTCGTCGGGACCGCGAGCTTGCGGCCGTGCTTGGCCTCGAACGCCTGCTGCTCGGCCGGGTCCTCGAACCAGTCCCTGCGGTAGGCGAGCCCGACCGCATCCGTCTCGCACGGCGCCGCGTACCAGCGGTTCGACCCCTCCGGGTATTCGCACAGGTACTTGGCCGCGCGCGGGTGGATCGTCGCGAGATCGACGACGGTCGGCAGCCAGTCGGTGAGCTCGACGTACAGCCCCTTGGTCGCGCCGCGTCCGATCCACTGGCTGTCGCCGATCACGATGTCGAAGCGCGAGCGCGACGCGCCGAACTCGAGGAAGACCTTCTCCTGGTACGACGCGAGCGGGATCTGCTCGACGACGACCTCGATGCCGGTCTCCTTCTCGAACTCGCGACCGAGCTCCTGCAGGCCGGTGGCGGGATCCCACTGGAACCACCACACGACGAGCTTCGGCTTCGCGCCGCCGCCGGAGCTCGCAGCGGAACTCGCGTCCGGCGCGGACTTGCCGCAGGCGGCGCCGAGGACGAGGGCGAGGAGGAGCGTGAACAGGATCGACAGGCGCTGCACGGGCTTCATGGGGACGCGGATTCTAGACAGACGGCGGGATTCGGTGCCGCGGGGCGGCGCTCGCCGCCGCTGCGCGCGCCCGCTGGAACCCCCGAAACGGCGAGCCGCTCGCGCACGGGCCCACGGCCTCGTGCGCGAGCGGCTCGCGTCGATCGACTCGCGTCGCCTAGCCGGCCAGGCCCTTCAGCTTGTCGAGCAGCGGCTGCAGCGCGCCCATGATGTCCTTGTTGCCGGAGAACTTGGCGGTCAGGTCCGTGACGAGCTTCGAGATGCCGCTCATGTCGAACTTCTGGCCTTGCAACATGCTCTTCGCACCGACGAGCTGGTCGACCATCGGTGAGAACTTGCCGACGAGGTCCTTGGCGCCGGCCGCGTCCTTGATGGACATCGCCTGCGTGCCGAGGTCGCCGATGATGCCCTTGGCCTTCTCGGCCATGGCTTCGGGAGCCAACTTGGTGAGGTCGAGGTTGCCGGCGGCTTGTTGTGCCGACTTGGCGGTCGACGCGAGCGCGTCCTGGCTTTCCTTGCTGCAAGACGCGAGCGCGGCGCAGGCGGCGAGGGTCAGGATCGAGAGGAGACGGACCTGGATCATATAGATACGCGGAACTGGGACTGGGGGCAGGAACAGAAGCGCGTCATGCGCGCAGCGCATAGCGTAGTCATGCGAGCCGGGATCGCGAAACCGGCTGGGTCGGACGCTCGATCAGGGCCAGCAGGGCGCGCGCCAGGGATTCGCCGAACGCGGCGTCGTTGATGTGCGCGTCGTGCACGTGCAGCGCGACCGATCCCAGCGTCTCGCGCAAGCCGGCCAGCAGCTCGGCGCGCGCCGCGGGATCGTCGAATGGCTGGCCCTGGCGGTCGATCGCACTGATCCCCCGGCTCGGGAAGTGGCACTCGACCGGTCCGCGCGCCGCCGTGAGCTTGCGCCCGAGGATGCGCCCCAATTCAAGGCACTCCGCGGGGGTCGTGCGCATCAGCGTCACGTTCTCGTTGTGCTGGTAGAAGCGGCGCGCGGCGAAGCGCTCCGGCACGGTCGAACGGCCGTGGAAATTGACCATGTCGAGGGCACCGACCGACACGACCTGCGGGATGCCGCGCCGGCCGGCCGCCGTCACGCGCTCCGGTCCCGCCGAGAGCACTCCGCCGACCAGCTCGTCGGCCAGCTCGGTGGTCGTCACGTCGAGCACGCCCGCCAGCAGACCCGCCTCCGCGAGCGCCTCGAGCGCGCGGCCGCCGCTGCCCGTGGCGTGGAATACCAGCACTTCGCAGCCGGCCGCTTCGAGCACCGCCCGCGCGCGCTCGACGCAGGGCGTGGTCACGCCGAACATCGAGGCCGCGACCAGCGGCCGGTCGTCG
>VGZE01000316.1 GCA_016872755.1 Planctomycetota bacterium | reverse complement strand
GCTGCTCGAACTCGCCCTCGCGCGTGCCGGCGAAAACCGGGTGCGTGTGCGCGTCGACGAACCCGGGCACGACCACGCCCGCGCCGAGATCCTCGCAGCGCAGCCCCGGGTGGCGCGCCGCGACCTCGTGCGCCGCACCGGCGTCGGCGATCATCCCGTCGCGCACGACGATCCAGCCCGGTGCGTGCACACGCACGTCGGCGAGGCGCGCAGCGCCGGCCGGCACGCAGCCCGACGGCGTCGCGAGGACGGCACAGCGATAGGCGCGGAGCGGCTCGGACAAGGTCCGGCAGAGCCTACCCGACGTGGCGCAGCGCCGTCTGCGGGTCGATGCTCGCCACGGCCGCGGCGCGCAGCGGTTCGAAGCACTGCAGGTGCAGCCGCCGCGCGATGCGCCGCCGCGCGCGGAACACGATCATCTTCATGTTCGAGCGCCCGACCCCCAGGCTCCGGCCGGCCTCGAGGTAGCCCAGCCGCTCGACCTCCACCAGGCGCAGCGCCTCGCGATCGCGCGCGGCGAGTTCCTCGTACGCGCGCAGGTACATCAGCACGAGCAGCGTCCACGCGCGCCGCAGATCGGCGTGCTGCTCGGCGCGCTGCGCGGCGCCCTCGGGGCCCTCGCGCGGATCGGCCAGCTCGGATCCGTGCTCGGGCAGCGCGCTGGTCGAGCCGCGCTGCGCGCGCGCCATCCCGCGCCGCACGAGATTGCCGGCGATCGTGCGCACCCAGACGCGGAAGCTCCCGGGGTGCTCGTCGCGGAAGCCGGTCGGGTACAGGTACACATTGACCAGCGCGTCCTGCGCGAGTTCGCGCGCATCGAGCGAACCCGCCGAGCGGCCCAGCAGGCTGGTGATCCAGCGCTCCAGCGACGGCAGGCTGAGCCGGTGCAGCGCCTCGAAGACCTGCGGATCGCGCGTGTCGCGATAGGCAGCCATCAGGCGGGTCGCCGTGCGGTTCTCCCACGAGAACTCGCCCTCCTCCGGTCCCGGGGCGGCGTCCAGGCCCTGGGCGGCCAACACTTCGAGCAGCAGGCTCGGCAGCCTGGGACGCCTGGGCAGCGGTTCGAGTACCTGCAGGGCCAGCGGCTGGGTCCGGCGCTTGGACGAGGGCATCGGGTTCCCCCATCACGCCGCATGCCATGCCGAACGTGCTTTTTCGCACACTCGATTTCTTGATTTGACAATGGTTTACGCGCGTCGCCGCCCGATCCCGAGGCGCGATCCACGCAGAGGAGCGCGTTTTCGCACGCAGGCAGAGCTCGGAGTACGCTCGCTTTGCCCAGCCCCCCCACGGGTAAACTCAAGGCCTGCCCGTGCTCCAAGATCCGCCCCTGGCCGACGCGGTCCAGCCCGCGTGGGCCTACCTGCCCTGGCTGCAGGTCGCCTGCGGTGCGGCCTGTCTGGCGGGTGTCACCGCCTGCGGCCTGCTCGAAGAGGCGCTGCGCGGCGCGCTGGCCTCGCGGGTGCTGTCGCGCGAAGGCGACCCGGAGCGCCGCGCCGGACTGGCGCGCCTGCTCGAACGCACCGAGGCCCATGCGCTGTCGGCGGCCCTGCTGCGCCTGTTCCTCGAGCTGTGCTTCTTCGCCTGCTGTATCTGGGGCGCGCTGCACAACGGCGGCTGGAGCCCCGAGGCACTGGCCTCGCCGCTCCTGCTGGGCCTGCCGGCGCTCCTGTTCTTCGGCCGCATCCTGCCCGGCGCCCTGGTCGGGCCGCGCACCGACGGCTTCCTGCTGCGCGCGCTGCCCTGGTTCGCCCCGCTCTCGCTCGTGCTCTCGATCGCCGTCTGGCCGCTCTTGCAGGTGCGCCGGATGGTGCTGCGCGTGGCCGGGCGCGCCGAGACCTCGCCGCAGATGCGCGAAATGGTCCAGGAGCTCAAGGAGGTGCTCGAGGAGAGCGAGCTCGAGGGCACCTTCGGGGCGAGCGAGCGCAGCCTGCTGACGAACGTATTCGACCTGCACGACGTCGATGTGGCCGCCGTGATGACGCCGCGCACGGAGATCGTCGCGCTGGACGAGCAGACGCCGCTGCGCGAGGCGCTCGCGCAGTTCGCGGCCAGCGGCCGCGGCCGGCTGCCGGTCTACCAGAACAGCCTCGATCGCATCATCGGCATCGCCGGCGCACGCGACCTGGTGCGCGCGCTGGCCGGCGGCGTCGACCTCGACACGCCGATCGGGCGCTTCGCGCAGCCGACGCTGTTCGTGCCCGAGACCAAGCGCGTGTCGGCGCTGCTGCCCGAGATGCGCGCCGCCGGAACGCGCATGGTCATCGCGCTCGACGAGTACGGCGGCACGGCCGGGCTCGTGACGCTGGGCGACATCCTCGACGAGGTCGTTCCGGCCGTGCCCAGCGCGGAAGCGGAGTCCGGTCCGATCGTGATCGGCCCCAACGGCGCCGAGGTGGAGGGATCGGCCCGCATCCCCGAGGTCAACGAGCGCCTGGGCCTGGAGCTCTCGACCGACGAGGGCTACGAAACGCTGGCGGGCTTCGTGCTGTCGGAGTTCGGCCGCGTGCCCCGCCGCGGCGAGTCCTTCCAGCGCCACGGCCACGAGTTCAGCGTGCTCGACGCCA
>VGZE01000315.1 GCA_016872755.1 Planctomycetota bacterium | reverse complement strand
CGGCGGGCCAGCAGGCTCGCGGCCCCCATTCCGGCGGCGACGCACAGCGCCAGGTGGAAGGCGCTGAAGGCTCGCGCGGGAACGCGCAGCGCCTCCCCCAGCGGCAGCGCGCGGTACAGCGACGAGAGCCAACCCTCGGGATCCGGGCCGGGATCCCAGCACAAGAGCCACAGCGGCAGCGCGACCCAGACCAGGCGCCGCGCATCGGAACGCAGCGCACACGCGAGCACGGCCAGCCCGAGCAGCGCGTACCCGACGCACAGCGCGCTCGTCTCGGGGCGCGCGCCGTCCCAAGCGTGGTTCGCCAGCGGGGCTCCCGCTCCCAGGCCGTCGACGAGCGGATGCAGTCCCGCCGGCGCGAAGAAATCCGCCAGCCGAGCGTGGTAGAGCTGCCCGCGCCCGAGCAGGTCCGGCCCGCTGGCGCGCGCGAGGGATGCGAGTTCGGCGACCAGCGCGCGCAGGTAGGGCGCGCACACGAGCAGGAACGCGGTCGGAACGAGCCACACGCCGCTCCAGCGCGCGCGCTGCGCGAGCGCGGGCGCCGAGCCCAGTGCGAAGCCGCCGACGAGCAACCCGAGCAGGGCCTGCCAGGCCCCGCCGATCGGATCGGTCAGGACCCCCAGGCCGGCCGCGACGCCGGCGCACAGCGCCCACAGCCGCGCACGCACGTCGTCCGGCGCGCGGCGCCAACCCAGCAGCGCGAGCCACATCAACGGCGCCCACGGATGAGCGGCGTAGGACAGATGCTCGAGGGACTTCTGCGCGAAGTACGGGCTGCAGGCCCAGCCGAACGCGAGCAGCGCGGCCGCGGCGGGCGGCAGGCGCAGCATGCGACCCAACCCATAGGCGGCCGCCAGCGCGGCCGCGAGCTGCGCGATCAGGGTCAGGTTGAAGGCAGCCGGCAATCCGAACAGCGCGCGCAGCGGCCAGGCCAGCACGCCGTCGGCGAATGCGTGCGTATGCAAGGCCAGCGAGTGCCCGTGCGGGTGGAAGATCAGCGGACACTCGAACGGATTGCGCGCGCCGGACAAGGCCTCGCCGACCCACCACAGATTCCACACGTACTGGTGCGTGTCGGAACCGCGCGACGAGGGCGTGAAGCGCGCGTCATAGGGCAGCACCTCGGTGAGCCGGCTCGCCAGCGGCCAGGTCCAGGCCAGTGCGATGGCGAGCGCGCCGAGCAGCACCCACGCGAGCTCGCGCTTCCGCGTCATCCCTGCTTCCGGCATCGAGCCATGTTGGGAATGCCGCCGTGGTTTTCCAAGATGGAGCCAGGAGCGCCGCCCGCCCGATGCCCACCCATCCATCGATTCGCCTGGAGCGCAGCACGCGCGTGTACGAAGGCCGCTTCTTCCACCTGCTGAAGGACGCGCTGCGCCTGCCGTCGGGGCGCCGGCAGGAGGTCGAGGTGTTCGTTCACCCCGGCGCCGTGTGCATCGCGCCGCTCTTCGACAACGGCGAGCTGTTGCTGGTGCGACAGTACCGCCATGCGATCGGCGATTGGCTGCTGGAACTTCCCGCCGGCCGCCTCGAGCTCGCCGGCGGCGAGGACCCGCTGGCCGCGGCGCAGCGCGAGCTCGAGGAGGAGACCGGCCACGTCGCGGCGGACTGGCAGCCGCTGGGCGAGATCTTCCCCGCGCCCGGCTTCTGCTCCGAGCGGATCGCGCTGTATGTCGCGCGCGGACTGCGGCCGGTGGACGGACCGCGGCGCGCGGCCGACGCGGACGAGGAGTTCGAGCTCGCGCGCGCGCGGCCGCGCGAGTTGCTGCACCTGACGCGGGACGCGAAGTCGCTGGTCGCGGCGGCCTGGTTGGTCGAGCGCGGACTGGGCTGAGCTCGCGGCGTTCCTGCCGCTTCAGCGCGCGACACACACATCGACGAGCGCGTCGAAGCCGCCCTGGCCCAGCCTCCACTCGCCGTCGGCCGTCACGCACAGCAGCGCTCCGTCGGTCGCGACGAGCGCGCTGCCGTCCGCGCGCCCCCAGACCGCGCGCACGCTGCGCACGGGAGCCCGCAGATCGAGCTCGAGCCGGCCCAGCCGGTCGTAGCGCAGCACGCGCTCGCCGCGTTCCGAGTACATCCAGATCCACGCGTGATCACCGGTGCCCAGGCGCGGTCGCGCCAGACCGTGCTCGACCGACCAGCGATGCGCGAGCCGTGTGTCGAGCCCCGCGAGCCGCTGCTCGCCCAGCGCGGTCCAGCCGTCGTGCGCGGCCGCGAGCTGCGAGCAGATGAACTCGTACGCGCGCTCGAGCTCGAGGAAGCCCGCGCTCGTCAACAACACCAGGTGCCCGTCGGCGCGCCCGACCAGGATCCGATCGCGCGACTGCGCGAGGCAGACCGCCGCGGGAATTTCGGCCAGGACCAGGGGCGGCGCATCGGTCGACAGGCACGCGATCCGCTCGCGTCCCGCGGCGGGCCGCTCCAGCACGCAGAGCGAGCCTTCCGCGCCGGCCGCGAGCGCGAGCGGCGTGCTCAGCCGATGGCGCGCGATGCGACGCGCCGCCGCATCGATGCGCCACAGCTCGTGCGGCGCCCACGACCCGGGACCCGGGGCGCACAAGAGCCAGGCACCGCC
>VGZE01000314.1 GCA_016872755.1 Planctomycetota bacterium | reverse complement strand
CGGACCGCAGGAGCTCGAGATCGAACGACCGCGTGCGAACCGGATGGCGGTGCGCGCCGACTTCGTTTTGATCGCGTCGGGATCGCGACCGCGCCTGCCCGCGGGAATCCCGATCGACCACGAACACGTGCTCGACAGCGATTCGATCCTCTCGCTGATCTACCTGCCCAAGTCGCTGCTCGTGCTCGGTGCGGGGATCATCGCCTGCGAATTCGCATCGATCTTCCAGGCGCTGGGCGTGCGCGTCACGATCATCGACAAGGCGCGGGCGCCGATGGCCTTCCTCGACGCGGACCTGTCGGCGGCCTACGTGCGCTCGTTCGAGGAAGCCGGCGGCAAGTTCTTGTCCGGGCGCAGCGTCGCGGAAGTGACCGTGGACCCGCTCGGTTGGGTCGTGACGCAGCTCGACGATGGATCGCGCGTGCGGACCGAGAAGATGCTGTGCGCGCAGGGGCGCATCGCCAATCTCGCCGGCCTGAACCTGCAGGCGGTCGGGATCGCCCCGAACGCGCGCGGCCACCTCGACGTCGACGCGCACGGCCGGACCAGCGTTCCGACGATCTACGCGGCGGGCGACGTGATCGGACCGCCTGCCCTGGCCACGTCGGCGATGGAGCAGGGACGCCGCGCCGCCCAGCACGCGTTCGGCGCGAGCGAGGCGCTGGCACCGGAATCGCTGCCGTCGGGGGTCTACACGATCCCGGAACTGGCGACCGTGGGGCTCTCGGAGGCCCAGGTGCGCGAGCGGTTGGGTGGAGCGCTGGTCGGCCGGGCGAGCTACGCGGAGCTGGCGCGGGGGCAGATCAACGGCAGTTCCGACGGCTTCATCAAGCTCGTGGCCGGACCGGACGGCCGCAAGATCGCGGGGTGCCACATCGCAGGTGAGAACGCGTCGGAACTCGTGCACGTCGCGCAGATCGCGATGGTGGCCGGCCTGCAGGTCGACGCATTCGTGGATCAGATCTTCAACTTCCCGACCTTCGCCGAGGGGTTCCGGGTCGCCGCACTCGATCTGATCGCGCAGCGCGAGCGCGCCACGCAAGTCAAGCGCGCCGCCTGAGCGGAAACGAAACGTAGCGCGAGCACGCGCGGAGAACGGCGCTGCCCCGGATGCGGATCCCGCTTCCGGCCGGCTCACGCCCCCGCTACCCACACGAAACCCGGCAGCGCCTTCAACTTGCCGCCGGCGGCGGTGCCCGCGCTGGCCGGTTCGACCGTCCGCCACGCGACCTTGGTCTTCGACCTCCCCGGCGGCTGCACGGCCGTCATCGCCAGCCAGGCCGTTCCCTGCGCGCTGGTTCCCTGACATCATCGCGGCGCAGGCGGGACTCACCGCCTGCGCCGCCATGCCGATCACCGTCCTGATCCTGGCCTTCGACGGCGTCGAGCTGCTCGACCACGCCGGGCCGTACGAGGTCTTCACGAGCGCGAACGGGCGCCTGCCCGAGCCGCGCTTCGCCGTTCACACCGCCAGCCGCGCCGGCGGCCTGGTGCACAGCGCGAACGGGCTTGCCTTCCACGCCGACCGCTCATTCGCCGACGCGCCGCGCGCGGATGTGATCGTGCTGCCGGGCGGCGCCGGCACGCTGGCCCAACTCGATCAGCCGGACGTGCTCGCGTTCGTGCGCGAGCAGTGCGCCGGCGCCCGCATCGTGCTGTCCATCTGCGGTGGAGCGCGCTTCCTGGCGGCCCTCGGACTGCTCGACGGGCTGCGCGCGACCACCCATCACAACGTGCTCGAATGGCTGCGGGCGCACGCGCCGCGCTGCGATGTCGTCGAGGGCCTGCGCTACGTCGACAGCGGCCGCATCGTGACCTCCGCCGGGGTCTCGGCCGGCATCGACGCCAGCCTACACGTCGTCGCGCGCGTTGCGGGCCTGGACTGCGCCCTCGCCACGGCTCGCCATATCGAGTACGAGTGGTCGCCGGCCCCCTAGCGGGCCGTTTGAATCCCGAACGGCCCCCAAGGACTCCAAACCGGCACCATGACCACCCGCACCGGCCCCATCGTGTTCGACTTGTCCGCGCTCGAGCTGCAGGCACTGCTCGCGCGTGGAGAGGCTTGCCTGGTCGACGTGCGTGAAGAGGACGAGCAGCGCGCCGAGCGCATCGCCGGCGCGGAATCGATGCCGCTGTCGCGCTTCGATGCGCGCAAGCTGCGCCGCGAGGGCCCGCCGCCGGTGCTGTACTGCCGCTCGGGTCGCCGCTCGAAGGAGGCGGTGCAGGCGCTGCTCCGCGAAGGCTGGGGCGAGGTGCACCAGCTCAGCGGCGGCATCGAGTCGTGGAAAGCCGCCGGCCTGCCGGTCGAGCGCAACGATCGCGCGCCGCTGCCGTTGATGCGGCAGGTGCAGATCGCGATCGGCGCGGGCGTGTTGACAGGCTGCACGCTCGGCTTCCTCGTGCACCCGGGGTTCTACGGATTGGCGGCCTTCTTCGGCGCCGGACTCGTGTTCGCCGGCCTGAGCGGAACTTGCGGGCTCGCGCTGCTGCTCGAGCGGATGCCGTGGAACGCGCGCGCGGCGGCTGGTCGCGCAACGCCGCGGACGTCCGCGCGCTCGTGACGGCGGGATCTCCTCAG
>VGZE01000313.1 GCA_016872755.1 Planctomycetota bacterium | reverse complement strand
CAACGCGTTCCGACTCGGTGCGCGTACAGCTCCAGGTCCCCGCCGTCGGAGTCCCGGCGTCCCCACGAGATGTTGTCCTTGGCCATCGGCGCGCATCGTAGCGCCGCCGGCGAGCCTTCGCGCTGCGCTCCGCCCGCTCCCCGCTCCGAGCGCCTTCAGCGCGCGGGCTTCGGCGCCGTTCGGCCGGTGAGCGCGAGGTTGCCGCGCGGAATCGAGAAGATGAGCGCAGTGACCGCGCTCGCCAGCAGCCGCGCGTCGGATCCATAGCCCGCGTTGTCGCGATTGGGTTGGTAGTAGTACGTGCCGTCGGAACACTGCGCGAGCGCGAACCACCAGCGGTTCTGATCCAACAAGCGACGGAAGCTCGGTCCGTCGATGTGGGCCGCCAGCGCCGCGTAACCCATGCCCAGGATCGGCGAGCCGTGCGTGTCCGGGAAGCTCTCGGGGTGCGCGCCGATCAAGAGCGCGTGCCGGCGCGCGCGGGAGCGGTACTCGTCGCCGGGCCACGGGGACAGTGCATTCGCGATCGCCGCCGCGCCGGTGCGGCCCATGTCAGCCCAGTCTTCCTGGCTGGCGGCCTCGTCCCCGTACCAGACGTACCCGTTCGCTCCGCTGCCGCGCGCGAGGAACGCGTAGGCCGCGTCGTGTCGCGCGCGGTCGATCTCGACGCCGCAGCGCTGCATCAGCGCGAACGCGAGCGCGCCCTGCCCGGTGAGCATCGCGATGGGCCCGTAACCCTCGAATCCCGGGTTGTGCCCCCAGCCGCCGTGCTGTTGGCGCTCGTTCTCGGGATAGGAATCGGGGTGCGACTGCTTGGCCTGTGGGTTCAACTGCGCGAGCGACATGTACTGGCTCGAATAGAGGAAGTCGCGCACCTCGACCAGTTCGGGCACGACCCACGCCGCGCCCGTCGCGAGGTGGTACTCGCTCAGCACGATCGCGGCGGTCATGTAGCGCCAGTTGATCAGCGAATCCTCGTCGACGGGCTTCGTCGTGCGCGCGTGGAAGCGCGCGTTGCGCTCGACGCTCTCGCGATGTTCCGGGCGCCCGCTCGCGAGCAGCGCCAGCGGCGCGAAGGTGTCGACGATCGGATCGCCGAACGAACCGTCCGCCTGCTGCGCTTCGACCAGGCGCGCGAGCAGCTCGCCGAGAATGCGCTCGCTCTTGGGGCAATCGGCTGGGAACCCCGGCGCGAACGCGCCGTAGCGCCGGCCGATCGCGAGCTTCAGGTCCACTTGCCTGCCGGCGCGCAGCACGCTCAGCGCGAGCTGACCGTCGGCCTCCGCGCGCTGGCATTCCTCGAGCGCATTCGCGAAGTCGAGCACCGGACCGTGCGCGCCGAACTTGTCCATGCCGTAACCGTTGCGGTGCGGTGTCTCGAAGCGCCGGCCGCCGGCCCCGATCAACGCGTCACCGATCTCGACCTTGCCCGCGGCGGGCGAGCCCTCGAAGACGTAGCGCACGACGAGCTGCGTCGGCTCCTGCTCGACGAGCTCGACGCGCAGGCCGGAGAGGCCGAGGTTGTAGTACCAGCCCGGAACGACGGCATCGGGGCCGGAATCCGCGCGTTGGTTCCACGGACTCCCGTCGGGGTGATAGTGGACCTGGGCCAGCACGCCGCCGGAGAGCGCGAGCAGTGCGGTGGCCAGTCGCGTGGCGATCGGTACGGAGAGCGGGGATTCAGCCATGTCCCGGATGCTATCCGCCCCAGACCTCGCCCTTGGGATTCGCTGCGACGCGCACGACGGCCTCGCAGAACGACAGCGCGGCGGCCTCGCAGGACTCGAGTGGCCCCGTCAGCCAGGCGGCGGCGAAGTTCGTCTCCGTCGGCGGCGGGAAGAACTTGATGGAGCGCACGTTCGCGGTCTTCAACGCCATGTCGAAGCCGACCGTCGCCTCCATCGGCGGCGCGACGAGGTAGGCCATCGCCTCGCCGGGCGACAAGCCGGCCTGCGCGCTCAGGTAGTGCCCGAGCGAAGCGATCACGTGCGGGAAGACGGCGGTCTGCTTCGACTCGTCGGCCGCGTAGAAGCACGCGTCCGATTCGAGGCAACGCACGAGCGCGCGGATCCCCTCGTCGATCTCCTCGGGATCCGCGGCCGCGAGCACGCCGAGGATCTCCCCGGCCAGCGGGCCCGACGCGTGGCGCGCGCCGGCATAGAAGCTCTTCGCGAACACGACGTCGACGTTGGCGTGCTTGGTCGCCTCGTCGAGCGCGACGTAGGTCGGATCGTCCTGATCGACCGTGACGAGGCCGAGCGAGCGGTGGCGCTTCGGATCGGCGCCGTAGGCCGCGAGCAGCGCCGGATCGGCGTTCGGGATGCGCCGCACGGACAGGATGCGCGGCGGCAGCGGTTGCAGGATCACGGCTCGACCTCCACGAGGCGCACGCGGACCTGCGGCGCGCGGTGCGTGCGCCGCGCCGCGTCGCCGAGCTCGTGCGCGAGCTGCGACAGGTCGAGCTCGACGCCGCTCTTCTTCTGATCGATCATCGCTCGGGCGAGCAGTGCGAGCCGCTCGCCGGCCAGCTCGGGCGGCGTTCCGCGCGCGTGGATGTTCGACATCATGTTCCGGTCGCCGTCGGTGTTGCCGATCCGCGGAGCGTGC
>VGZE01000312.1 GCA_016872755.1 Planctomycetota bacterium | reverse complement strand
GAGAAATGGTAGCCGCACCAGGGCTCGAACCTGGGACCCGCTGATTAAGAGTCAGCTGCTCTACCAACTGAGCTATGCGGCCACTCGATTGTCATCGCGCCCCGCCGGTCATCCGGCCCTGCTGGTCTTGCACGCCTCGCGGGGTCGGGCGCCGTTTCGGGGAGCGAGGATTGTAGGGATCGCCGTCCGCGGAGCAAGGGGGCGCGGCGAGCAGGACCGGCCGGCGCGCACGCCCGCGCCCCGAGCGACCTGGTCTCGCCGCCTCCACGACCTGCGCGGGGCGGCGACGCCGCGCCCGCAGGCAGCTCAGTGCTCCATGATCTCGGCGGTCTTCTTCTTCTGCACGTCGTCGACCTTGGCCTCGTACTCCTTCAGGAGGTCCTGGATCTTGGTGTGCAGGCGCTTGTTCTCGTCCTCGGTCAGCTTGTGGTCCTTGAGCAGCGTGTCGGAGACCTTGTTCGCGTCGCGGCGCACGTTGCGCATCGAGACGCGTGCCTCCTCGCACATCTCCTTGACCTTGGCGGCGAACTTGTTGCGCTGGTCGCCCGACAGCGGCGGCAGCGACAGGCGCACGACCTTGCCGTCCTCCTGCGGCGAGCAGCCCAGGTCGCTCTTGGAGATCGCGCGCACGATTTCCTTGAGCACGGTCGCGTCGAAGGGCTTGATCAGCAGTTGGCGCGGCTCGGGCACGCTGATCGAGGCGACCTGGTTGAGCGGCGTCTGGGTGCCGTAGTACTCGACGCGCACGTTGTCGACCAGCGCCGGGCTGGCGCGACCGGTGCGGATGCTGCGCAGGTGCTCGGTCAGGTGCGAGAGCGCCTTGTCGAGGCGCGCCTTCGAGTCGTTGACGACTTCTTGAGTGCTCATGGGAAGCTCCTAGCCACGGATCAGCGTGCCGATGCGTTCGCCGCGCACGGCGCGCTCGATGTTGCCCTCGCGGAACACGTCGAACACGATCACGGGCAGCGCGTTCTCCTGGCACAGCGTGATCGCGGTTCCGTCCATCACCTTGAGGCCCTGGTGCAGGACCTGTGCGTAGGTGAGTTCTTCGTAGCGCGTGGCCTGCGGATTCTTCTTCGGGTCCGCGCTGTAGACGCCGTCGACCTTGGTCGCCTTGAGCAGCACCTCGCACTCGAGCTCGGTCGCGCGCAGCGCGGCGGCCGTGTCGGTGGTGAAGAACGGGTTGCCGGTGCCGCCCGCCAGGATCACGACGCGGCCCTCCTCGAGGTGGCGCAGCGCGCGCCTGCGCACGAACAGCTCGGCCACCTGCCGCACCTCCAGCGCCGTGCACACGCGCGTGTCGAGGCCGAGCTTCTCGACCGCGTCCTGCAGCGCCAGGCCGTTGATCAGCGTGCCGAGCATGCCCATGTAGTCGGCGGAGGCCCGATTGCCGCCGACGGCGCTGAACTGCGCGCCGCGCAGGATGTTGCCGCCGCCGACCACCACCGCGACCTCGACGCCGATCTCGACGAGGCGCGCGACCTGGCGCGCGACGTTCGCGAGAGCATCGAGGTGCAGGCCGTGACCGGTGTCGGGCTGCCCGAGGGCCTCGCCCGAGAGCTTCAGGAGCACGCGCTGGTAAGCCATGCGAGGGGCCCGGGGTTGGCCCGGGTCGATCAGCCTAGTTCCCGATCTGGAAGCGGGCAAAGGCCTCGATCTTCGCGGCCGGCCCGGTGGCGGCGACGAGCGCCTTCTGGACGGTCAACTTGTCGTCGAGCATCCACGGCTGCTCGGGCAGCACGCGTTCGGCGAAGTACTTCTCCAGGCGGCCCTGGATGATCTTGTCGTGCATCTCCGCCGGCTTCTTCTTGATGTCGTCGGACTCGCGCAGCACGGCCTTCTCGCGCTCGATCGCGTCGGCGGGGACCTCGGCGCGCGTCAGCACCTCGGGCACCGGCTTGGTCGCGACGATGTGCATGCACAGTTGCTTGAGGAAGTCGTCGTTCGCCTTGCCGCCGAGATCGACGGCGACGAGCGCGCCCTTCTTCTTGTCGTGGTGCACGTAGCTGGCGACCTTGCCGGTCTTCGTGGACACGCAGGCGACCTGCGTGATGCGCATGTTCTCGCCGATCTTGCCGATCAGCGCCTTGATCGCCTGTTCCACCGTGCTCGGCTCGATCGAGCCGCTCGTGCCCGGCAGGGCCGCGGCATTGAGCGCCTCGACCGTGGTCGTGCTCTTGTCCAAGGCGACCGCGCAGATCTTCGCGAGCAGGCCCGAATACTCGTCGTTGCGCGCGACGAAGTCGGTTTCGCAGCACAGCGCGACCATCGCGCCGCGCTTGCCGTCGGCACTCGCGGCGAAGCCGACCAGCCCCTGGCCGGTGTCGCGCGATGCGCGCTTGTCGGCCGACTTCAGTCCGGCCTTGCGCAGGTTGTCGAGCGCGGTCTCGACGTCACCGCCGGCGGCTTCGAGCGCGCGCTTGCATTCCATCATCGAGGCGCCGGTGCGATCGCGCAGTTCGGCGACGAGCTTGGCGGAGATCATGGTGGTCATGGGAGCGGAATGGGTGCGGAGTGGGTGCCGGGCCCGACGGTTGGCGCCGAGCCGGCCTGCGCCTCAGGCGCCGGCTTCCTCGGCGGTGTTGACGGCGGGCGCGGGATCGGCGCTGGCGACCGCGGGGCTCGCCTGGGGCGCGGAGCGGCCGCG
>VGZE01000311.1 GCA_016872755.1 Planctomycetota bacterium | reverse complement strand
CGACGTCGACAACGACGGCGACTACGACGCCATCTCCGCGGAGGACGGCGGCAACAACGAGAAGCTCTACAAGAACATCCTCAACCCCGGCGACAACAAGGCGGCTCTGATCGCGAAGACCGAGCAGATCGCCAATGGTGCCGCGTCCACGACCGCCCGCATCGCGCGCGCGACGATCAAGGACTCGGGCAACTACTACACGACCTGGTACAACGCCAACAACGTGAACGTGACGGTCAGCGGCTTCGCGCTGCCGGCCATCAAGGCGCGCACGAGCCAGGGCAACGTGTTCCGCGCGAGCGTGCCGGGCAACCTGTTCGGCTCGATCAGCTACAACTGGACCTCGAAGGACGAGCACGGCAACACCGGCGTCTCGGCCTCGAAGAACTACACGTCGACGGGCGGCCCGGTCGGCACGCTCTTCGGTACCAGCGTTGCGGGTGCCAACGGCCCGGTGACCATCCAGGCGCTGTCGGTACCGTTCCCCAGCACGGACCTGTACGTGGGTGCGGGCGGCGGCACGCAGAACGTCGCGATGTTCCTGGCCTTCTCCGGCGGAGCGCCGGGCACTCCGATCGACTTTGGCGGCGGCTTGATTTCGAACATCGACTTCCCGCCGGTGCAGTTGAAGCGCGTCTTCGCCGATGCCGCGGGCCACGCGGTCGCAGCCTTCGCGGTGCCGTCGACTGCCTCGGGCACGACGGTCTACCTGCAGGCCTTCTCGCGCGCGGCGGCGAGCGGCAACACCTTCGCCTCCTCGCAGGGCCTGATGGTCACGATCCCGTAGTGACCAGCGCCTGATCTGGACGCTGCTGGTCCAGACGCTTCCGGCTCGAACACCGAGACCGGGAACCTAGCGGCCCGCGAGACCCATCAGGTCCCGCGGGCCGCTCGCATGGCTCGTTGACTGGAACCGCGCGGGGCTGCGTGCTAACTAGCGCGCGTGCAACCTCGCCGCACCGCGCTGCTCGTCAACCTCGGCACGCCGCGCGAGCCGACCGCATCCGCCGTGCGGGAGTTCCTGGCCGAGTTCCTGTCGGACCCGCTGGTCGTCGATTGGCCGGCCTGGCTGTGGCAACCGGTGCTGCGCGGGCTGGTGCTGCGCAGCCGTCCCGCGCGCGTGGCCGAGGCCTACGCGTCGATCTGGACGGCGCAAGGATCGCCGCTGGCTGCGCAAACCTGCGCGCTCGCCGAGGCGGTGCAGCGCGAGCTCGGCGCGACCTGGGAAGTGCGCGCGGCGTTTCGCTACGGGCGCCTGGCACTCGCGCACGAACTCGCGAGCCTGCGCGCGGCCGGCCGCGAGGTGCACGTGCTGCCGCTATTCCCGCAGCGCACGCAGTCGAGCAGCGGATCGATCGAGGCCGTCGTCGCGCGCGCGGGGCACGGCAGGCTCGCGGCGCTGGAACCTGCCGATGCCGGATATGTGGCGTCCGTCGCGGCGGGACTCGCGCAGGCGCCGCGCGAAGCTCGCCTGCTGGTCTCCTTCCACTCGATTCCGCGGCGCGTCGATCGCGCCGAGGGTGCCCGCTACAGCGCGGACTGCCGGCGCACCTTCGAGGCGCTGCTGGCAGCCGCGAGCTGGCCGCGCGAGCAGGCCGAGCTGTGTTTCCAATCGCGCTTCGGGCCCGAACCCTGGCTTGGACCGCAGCTCGCCGCCCGGCTGACGGAGCTTCCTCGCGCGGGAGTCCGCTCCGTCTGCGTGGTGACGCCGGGCTTCTTGACCGAGGGCCTCGAAACGCTCGAAGAGGTCGGGATCCGCGCGCGGGAGACGTTCCTGGAGGCCGGCGGAACGCATTTCGAGCGCATCCGCTGCCCCGCCGGGCAGCCGGAGCTGGCGCGCGCACTGGCCCGCGTGTTGGAGAAATCGGCGCCATGACACGGCCATGACAATGCCGCGGTCGATACGACCTACGTTGCGTCGACCATGGATCGGATCGGCATCCTGGGACTCTCCTGGCGTCACGTTGCGCCCGAACAGCTCGGGCGCTGGATGCTGGCGCCGGACGAGCTGAACGAGCGCCTGCCGCGCATTGCCGCGCAACTGGGCGTGCGCGAGTTCGCGTACCTGGCGACCTGCAATCGGGTCGAGTTCGCGTTCGTGGCCGCGCCCGAGACGCCGCTGGCCGAGTATCGCCCCAAGCTGTGGCAGGCGCTGACCGCCCGTGCACCGTCGCCGGGCGAAGCCGAGCGCGCGCTGCGCGCCTGGGGAGGCGAGGGTGCGGTCGAGCACCTGTTCGTCGTCGCGGCCGGCCTCGACTCGCCGCGCGTCGGCGAGACGGAGATCGCGGCGCAGGTGCGCGCTTGCTACGAGCAGGCGCGCGAGCTCGGGCTGGCCGGCCCGCGCCTGTCGCGCGTGTTCGAGGAGGCGCTGCGCGTGGCCAAGAAGGTCCACTCGCTGACGCGCGTTTCGACCGGCCACGTATCACTCGCCGAACTCGCGATCGAGCGCATGCGCGCGGTCGGCGGCGCGCGGGGACCGCTGGGCCTGCTGGGGGTGTCGCCGATGACCGAGCGCGCCGGCCGCGAACTGACGGCCGCCGGGCTGCGGCTGTGCGTGATCAATCGCACGCTGGAGCGCGCACAACGCCTGGCCGCCGAGCTCGGCGCGCAGGCCATGTCGCTCGAGGAATTCCGCGCGCGCCCGCCCGCGCTCGGCGCGCTGC
>VGZE01000310.1 GCA_016872755.1 Planctomycetota bacterium | reverse complement strand
CGCGGCCGGGCGCGGTGCGGTCGCTCACGCACTGCGCGAGGCAGCCACGGTGAACGCGCTGCTCGCCTGGATCGACCAAGGCCCGCGCGAGACCGGCGGCGCGCCCGGCGCGCCGGAGGTGGACGAGGTCTTCGAGAGGGACGGCAAGCAGCCGCGCAGGCACAGCGTCGAGCGCATCGCCAACGCGCTCGGGGCGGGACCGCACCAGGACAAGGACGGCGGAAATCGCATCGAGCGGTTGCGCCGCGGTCTCGCGGGTGTCGGTCCCGACGGCTTGTACGCGCGCCTGGTGGCCTTCGAGCGCCTGGGTGCGGTGCATCCCGAAGCGGCCGCGGACTGCGCGCGCCTGCTGGGGGCCGGCGCGGTGCCCGCGTCGCTCTCGGCCGACCCCGAGTTGCACGCACGCTTGTTGCTCCAGGCGTTGCGCGCGGTCGTCGCGCTCGGCGGCGCGAGCGTGGATCTCGCCGATCCGGAGCTGTTGCTGTCCAACGCGACCGATCCCGCGTCCGCGCGCGAGCTCGCCAGGCTGCTGATCGCCGGCGGCGCGGGAGGTGCGCAACGGGCGCGTGTCGACACGCTTTCGTCGCACGGGCGCTTCGTGCTCTTCGCCTGGCTGGCGGGCAAGGGCGAGATCGTCGGCGCCGCGGACCTCGTCGCCGGCATCGATCCACTGGAAGCGGGCGCCTGGCTGCGCGCGTCCGGGCTCGAACGCGGCACCGACCTCGCGAGTCGAGTCGCACAGGCGGCACGCGCCGCGGCGCGCGAGCGGGGCACCCTTGCCGCGGCCGAGGAGCGGATCCAGGCGCTCGAGCTGCATGCGGGCGTGTTGCCGGAAGCGCTCGAGCCGACGGTTGTCGCCGCCGCGATTCGCGCGGGCGACCTCGAGCTGTTGGCGCGGGCGACCTCCGGGGTGGCAGGCGAGGCGGCGCGAGCCGCGCTGCTCGACCAGCTGTCGGCTGCGCTGAACGCACCAGCAGGCCAGTCCGTTGACGACCCCGGCGCGGCCGCGGGCGCCCGGCTCGAGCGCGCGCTGGGGCTGGCGTTGCGCGAGCTCTACGCGTCCCGCCAGGACGAGCGCGCCGGCGAGTTCGTCGATGCCGTCGACGAGCGGGTGCGCGCGGCGCGCAAGCATCCGCTGGCGGCCGCGCTGGTCGAACACGGCTGGCCGCGCCTGCCTCCGCTGGATTGGGTCGACCTGGACGCCGCGGATCGGCGCCGCTGAGCCCCTGGGGGTGCGCGTCGTGCTGTTACTTGCACGTGCACTTGGTTCCGACCGTCCCGCTGCCGTAGCCTAGGCCCCCGATGTTCCCGTTCAGGAAGAAGCGCGTGGAGGAAGCGTTGGTCCCGCCGAACCCGGCCGAGGATCGCGCCATCGAACTGACCAGCGAGGAGCTTCGGCTCCTGCGCCAGCCGCGCTCGGCGATCGCCGAGCAGATCCGGCAGTTGCGCAACTCGATCCAGGCGCTCAATCCCGACGGCGCGCCGCGCACGATGGTCATCACCAGCTCGGTCGAGGGCGAGGGTAAGAGCGTCGGCACGCTCAATCTCGCACTGGCGCTGGCCGAGCTCCCGCGCATGCGCGTGCTCGTGCTCGACGCGGACCTGCATCGCCCGGCGATCGAGGACTACCTCGGCCTGCCACACCGCCAGGGCCTGTCGGAGCTCTTGCGCGGGGAACTCGGGCTCGATCAGGCCGTGCGCGCCACGAGCGTGCAGGGACTGTGCGTGATGGGGCCCGGGCGCCTGCCCGAGAAGCCGAGCGAGTTGCTCGGCTCCGACCGGCTGAAGACGGTGTTGTCCCAACTGCGCCAGCGCTTCGACTACGTGCTGATCGACACGCCGCCGGCGCTGTCGATCAATGACTCGGCGATGCTCGGCGCGCTCGCCGACGGGATCGTGCTCGTCGTGCGCATGCACTCGACGCAGCGGCACCTGGTCGAGCAGGCCTACAACCTGCTCGAGAACCTCGGCGGCAACGTGCTCGGCACGCTGCTGACCGCGGCCGGCGAGCCGAATCAGGCCTACTCGCGCTGACCGTCAGGTTCCGAAGAGCAGCCGCTGCACGAAGCGGCGCAGCCCCGCGCCGCTCGACTCCGCGCGGCGCGGTGGCCCGGTCCGCGCGGCTCCTTGCGCCGCCAGCGGCTTGCCCGTGCGCGCGCTGCGAATCAGCGCCGAGAGGTTCGCGCGTTCCCACTCGCGCGCGACGGCGTGGTCCGCGAAGGCCCGCTCGGCCCGGCGAAAGCGCGGCCCGTGGTGCACGCGCCGGCCGCGCGCGTCGCGCTCGGTCGGGAAGGCGACGTGCAACAGTTCGTGGAACACGATCGCGCGCACGAACGCCCGCGGCACCGCGGGCTGGTCGAGCACCGGGTGGATGCGGATCAGGTCCGCGCGCGGCGAGCACGAACCGAGGCGGATCGAGCGCCGTGCGCGCGAGCCGGCGGCGCGCCCGAAGGTCAGCGGCGGGGTCGCGGTCGGCTCCAGCAGTCCGGACAGATGTCCCTGCGCGTGCAGCTCACGCGCCAGCTCGTCGAGATCGTGGACGGCGCCGCGCGCGCGCATCCGCTGCGGCGTGCCGCGCCGAGCGGGCAGCAGTTTCAACTGCTCGTCGGCCCACTCGTCGAGCCGGCGGCAGGCCTGACGCGCGCGGCGGCCCGAGCGGATCCA
>VGZE01000309.1 GCA_016872755.1 Planctomycetota bacterium | reverse complement strand
GGGCGGAGAGCACAGCGCGAAGGCTCGCCGGCGGCGCTACGATGCGCGCCGATGGCCAAGGACAACATCTCGTGGGGACGCCGGGACTCCGACGGCGGGGACCTGGAGCTGTACGCGCACCGCGTCGGAACGCGTTGGGATTTCTATCACCGTCCCGGCCGGGAGCACGGCCGGAACTGGGAGTGGCAGAAGCTCGACACGCCGTTGTTGGAAGATTGGCTCGAGGTGCTCGATGCGGTGCGCCGGCGCGTCGCGCGTCGGCAGTACCTGCCCAAGGACGTGGCGGCGATCGAGGCCGAAGTGAAGCGCCGGTTTCCGAAGGCCCGCCTCGACGAGCTGTCCGGGGAAGGGTGAGCGCGCAGGACTGCGCTCAAGTCTGAGCTCAGGCTCGCGCTCAGGCCCGCGCTCAGGCTCGCGCGGCGGCCTGCGCGAAGGTCACGAGCTCGCCCGCCCGCTCGTCCCACAGCGCGAGGTTCAGAGCGCGCCGACTCCCCCACAGGCTCAGCTCAGGGACCTGTACCAGCGGTTCGATCTCGCGCTGGCAGCGCGCGAGGTTGTAGTTCGGGATGCGCGCGTCGAGGTGATGGACGTGGTGGAACCCGATGTTGGCGGAGAACCAGCGCAGCAGGGCGGGCAGCTTGTAGTACGAACTGCCCTTGAGGGCCGCCGCGTCGTAGTCCCAGTTCGCGCCACGCCCCCAGTACACGCCCGGGAACTGGTGTTGCACGTAGAACAGCCACACGCCGGCGGCGCCCGCGAGTGCGAGCACCGTGCCCTGCATCACCAGGTACTGCCACGGACCGAGCCACCAGGACAGCGCGATCACGAATGCGATCAAGAGCGCGTTCTGCCACGCCAGCGCGCGGCGCTCGTTGGGTCGCGCATCCTTCTTCGGCCAGTGCTGCCAGAACACCAGCATCAGCACCGGCGCGACTCCGAACAGGAGCAGCGGTTGCCGCGAGAGCCGGTAGCACAGGCGCTTGAACGGCGCGGCCTGCTTGTACTCGTCGACGGTCAGCGTCCAGATGTCGCCGGTGCCGCGGCGATCCAAGTCACCCGAGGTCGCATGGTGCTGCGTATGCTCGGCGCGCCAGACCTCGAAGCAGGTGAAGGAGATCGTGCCGAGCACGCGTCCCCACCACATGTTCGCGCGCCGCGAGGCGAAGAACGAGTTGTGCGTGCAGTCGTGGAACAGGATGAACAGCCGCACCAACAGGCCCGCGGCGAGCAGCGCCAGCGGCAGGAAGGCCCACACCGACCACGCCAGCGCGAAGGGCATCGCGATCCACACCGCGAGGTAGGGAACCAGGGTGTTCACGAGTTGCCAGGATGCGCGAAGCGCGTGAGCGCCGCGATGGTGTTCGAGCGCGGCATGGATTCCGGCCATGGGGTCCGGCGCGACCGCGAGGCCGGCAGCGCGCGCATCGGAGGTGGAATTCACCGCAGCCCGTTCGACGGGCATCCGCTGCAAGGCGGCCTCTGCATCGGGTGCGAAGAGCAACGAGCGACGATCGACATGTTCAACCGAGGGTCGTGTAGATCCGGTGGCAGTCATCGTGGTCGTCGATCTCTTCGAGGAAGGCCTCGCAAGCCGCGCGCTTGTCCGGGGCCAGGCTGACCGTCTCTTTCGGCTTGTACCCCATCTCGGCCAAAGTCACCGACCAGCCGATCGAGCGCAGGGCCTGCGCGACAGCGTCCAAATCGGCGCGTTCCGTGTAGAACCGGGCTCCCGAGGCCTCTTCCGTGACATGCTCGAGCGGCTCGACGTCCTGGGCCCCCACTTCGATCGCAACCGCCTCGCGGTCCAGCCCGGGCTCCGCATGCGTCGCCTCGACGATGCCGACGTGCTCGAAGAAGAACATCACCTTGGCGCCGAATTGCCCCTCGCGGAACAGCGCGCGGATGTCCGGCGCCGTGCGATTGCGGTTGTCCGTCAGGCATTCGACGATCACCGGCACGCCCTGCGGAGTCATGCCCTCGAAGGTCACCAGCTCGAAGCTGGTCGCGTCCTTGGACTGGCCGCTGCCTTTCTGGATCGCGCGCTGGATGACGTCATTGGAGACCGACTGCTTGCGCGCCGCCTCGACGGCCACGGCCAGGCGCGCGTTGAGCGCCGGATCGGGCAGTCCGGACTTGGCGGCCACCGTGATCTCGCGCACGAGCTTGGTGCTCTGCTTGGCGCGCTTGTTCGCGTTGATCTCGCGCTTCTTCTGCAGCCATTGACGGCCCATGGAAATCGACTCGTGGTGACAACTAGGAAGGGAAGGCCGCCGGAGCTTCGTCTCCCGCGGCCGGCGAGTCCAGTGCGGAGGGCGACGCTGCTGAGCAGCCCGCCGAAGGAGGGCCCTCCAGACGTCAGCAGACTGTACGGCAGCCCTGCGATCGGCAGCTCACGGAATGTCAGCCCATCGATCGTCAGTCAGCTGGACGGCAGCCCTGCGGACCTGAGTTCTGCGGACGGGAACTCTGCGGTCGGCGGCACCGCGAACGCCTGCCCTGCCAACGGCAACTCTGCCAACAGCAACCCTGCGGACGGCAGCTTGCTGGACGGCAGTTTGCTGGACCTCAGCCCACCGAATGACAGCGCGGTGCGCCCCGCGAAGGGACGCACCGCGCTGCGTGGATCGATGCGCGCGCACGCAAAGCGTTCACGCGATCGTCGCGAATCAGCTGTCGTAGCCGCCGCGGCCGCCGCCGCCGCCGTAGCCACCGC
>VGZE01000308.1 GCA_016872755.1 Planctomycetota bacterium | reverse complement strand
GCACGCGTTCGGCGCGGCGCGCCTCGCCTTCCCACTGCGCGCAGACCTCGGCCAGGAAGCCCGTGCCCGGCGCGCTCTGCTCGGTCAGCAGCTCGTCGCCCCGGTCTCCGTAGATCCCGACCGCGGATGCACAGACGAAAGTCCTGGGAGCGCGCTTCGCCGCGCGCAGCGCATCGACGAGCAGCCGCGTTCCGGCGATCCGACTGCCGAGAATGCGCGCCTTCTGTTCGTCCGACCAGCGCCGGCCCGCGATGTTCTCTCCGGCGAGGTGGACGACCGCGTGCACGCCGTCGAGGGCGGCTGGGTCGAGCTCGCCGCGTTCGGGATCCCAGCGGAACTCGTCGCCGTTGCGCGGTGCGTGGCGCACGAGGCGGCGCACGCGGTGCCCGCCGGTCGTCAGGAACGCCGCGAGCGACTTGCCGACCATGCCCGAGGCGCCGGTCACGAGCACGTCCGCGGGGGCGACCGCTACCGCGGCGTGCCGCGCCAAGTCGCGCGCGGTGACGCGGTGGCGGTACGCGAACATGCGCTCGAGCTTGCGGCGCACGAAGCGGCCGGCCACGAGGTTTCCCACCGGCCCGAGCGGCAGTGCGTAGCGCACGCTGTCCTCGAGCACCGAGCCGCGCCCGGCGGGCGCCGCGCGCATCGAGTGCGTGTGCTCCCACTTCGCGAACGGGCCCGCGAGCTGCACGTCTTGGAACTCGCTGCCGGGCGTGACCGACGTGATCTCCGAATCCCAACTCCCGCGCAGCGGACCGAGCGGGAACGTGACCGTCTGGCGCTCGCCCTTCTCGACACGCGCCGCGGGTCCTGCGAGCCGCACGCTCTCCCATGGCGGGACGAGCCGCTCGAAGGCACCGCCGCGCGAGTGCCAGCGGAAGACCGCATCCGCGTCGGCCTCGAGTTCGAGCGAGCGGTGAAAGTGCTCGGTGGAGGACATCAGGGTGCTCCCAGGGCCGCGCGCAGCGCGACCACAGACCACAGGCCGCGTGCCGACCAGGCCGCCGTGCGCACCCAGTGCGCGCGGACCAGCGACTGTTCGAGGCGTCGATCCGCGCCGCGCAGACGCGCGTGCAGCGGCATTGCGACGCAAGCGGTCCAGACCCAGTTGAGCGCGATCAGCGCGAGACCGGACCCCAGCAGGCCCGGGCCGAGGCTCTCGGGGCCGGCCCAGAAAAGCGCGAGGCCCGTCAGCAGCTCGCCTCCCATCAGCGGGGCCACCAGCCACGTGATGCGCGTGCTGTGGTGGTCATGGAAGCGCGCGAATTCCGCCGGGCCGACCAGGGCGAAACTCGGGTACTGCACCAATTGGATCGTCCAGGTCAGGCCGATCAAGGCCCAGGTCAGGGCGACGTGGAAGATCAGCAGGTCCAGCGCAGTCACACGGGGGATTCGCGCGGCGGCCTGGCGCGGATGCGCGGGCGAGTTCGTTTTGCGCCCGGCGCGGAGCTCTTGCGCCGGGCCGGCTGCTTCGCGCGCGAGCTCGCGCTCGAGCCCTTGCTGAGGTCGGACAGCCGCTCCGGCGTCTCGCGCACTGCCTGGCTCAGGTAGGGCGCGAGGACGGCAGGGGCGATGTCCCGCGCGCTCGAAATCGGGATGTGGCGCACGTAGGCCGCCTTGCCCTGCAGCAATCCGCGCGGGTCACTCAGTCTCGACCCGAGCAGGAACCCGAACTGCACCCCCGGTCCGCCGGCATACACGTACGCGACCGGCACCTTGCCCTTCAGCCAGCAGCCGTTGCCCCACTTGACCGCTTCGACGAGCGAGGGCGCGGTCGCCGCCACGAACGAGCGCAGCTCGCGGATGATGCGCTGCTTGTCGCTCGCCTGGTCGGCGAGATAGTCATCGAACGTCGCGTACGACTTCATTTTGGGCATGAGGTTGCTCGGTGGCGGCGCTTGACGAAATCACCCGTGCGACGAGTTGCGCGCAGGTCGCCGACCATATTAACCCGCATGTCCTCGCGCAGCATCCGGAGCGGGACGCGCTGCGTGGGAAGTGGAGGAAGTCGAAGGAGCGCTGGACTGCGCGCGCCGGCTGGCACCTGACCGCGAATTGCGTGAACAAGGGTGCCGAAGGGCTCGACACGGTCGTGCTGCTGGATCGGATCGACAGGGAGCTGGCGAAGGCGTCGCCTGAGGTGCAGTGGACGATGAACAACACGCTGATGGCGATCGGCGTGCATCAGGCCGCGCAGCGGCAGTGTTCGATCGCGATCGGCGAGCGGATCGGGCTGTACCGCGATTGGCCCGTTTCGAAGGGTTGCATCATTCCGTATGTGCCGGTGTGCGTGCCGGCGCTGGTGATGCGGTTGCCCTGAGCCGTCGGTGTTGGTGAAGCGGTTGCCCCGAGCCGTCGGTGTTGGTGAAGCGGTTGCCCTGAGCTGCCCGCGTTCAAGAAGCGGTCGCCCTGAGCCGTCGGCCCCAGAGCGCGTTTCCATCCGTCGATCCTGGCCCGGTTGACTGCGCATTCGCGACCGGTGGGGGTCGATCGACCGTGGTGAGCCCCGGCGGTGGGGCTTTCCGAGCTGGCGCGCAGTCAGACAGACCAGGGTCGACTCGAAGCTGGGCGTGTTCACGAATCGGCCCGAGACGCTCACCAACGACTTCTTCGTGAACTTGCTCGATCTGGGGACGAGCTGGTGATCCGCCCCCCGAATCCGGATCCACCCACAACGTTAGGATCCCGGACTCAGGAGGCCCCAGTTGGGACGC
>VGZE01000307.1 GCA_016872755.1 Planctomycetota bacterium | reverse complement strand
GGCCGGCGAGCCACTGCGCGAGGCCCAACATCCGGTCCAGCGCGTGCGCCGCGCCGCTCGGCGGCGCGGAAGCGTGCAACACGCGGTGCCCGAGCGGTTCGCGCCAGTCCTGACGCGCCAGACCGACGCGCCGCGCCGCGCGCGACAGCCGCGTCACCGCGGCACTCTTCAGGTTGCCCTGCGCATCGACGCACAGCTCGGCGCCGAAGGCGCGCAGCTCGCGCGCGAGCGCGAGCCAGGCTCGCGGCCCGCCGCGCCGGTCGAACCGCAGGATCTGGTCCAGGCCCGGCAGGCCGCGCAGGAGGTCGGCGAATTCCGGCTGGATCGCCCAGCCCAGGCGCGCCTCTGGGTAACGCGCGCGCAGCGCGTGGAAGACGGGCAGCGCATGCACCACGTCGCCCAGGTGCGAGAGTCGCACCAGCAGCACCGCGCGCGGTTGCATCGATTCGGGCCGTTCCATGCCGATCCCCCGAGGATAGGGGATGGCCGCCGGCGCGCACTACAATGCGGATCGCGATGTTCCAGCGGCTCTCGACGAAGTTGATCGCCGCGGTGCTGGCCGCGGTGGTCGTGCCGTTCCTCGGATTCGCGTGGTTCACCGACACGCAGATGGCCGAGAAGCTGTCGCGCAAGGTCGTCGAGCAGTCGCTGCTCGGCCTGGTCAAGGAACTCGGCGGGGAGCTCGATCGGCTGCTCGGCGGTTGCCGCCAGGACCTCGGACTGTGGTCGGCGGATCGCTGGTGCGTGTGGGCGCTGCAGGCCGACGAGCGCGTGATGGCGCCCGACCACGAGAGCGGCGGCGTGTCCTCGGTGGGCGGCTTCCTCGGCGTGGCGGATCTCTCCGGCGCGGCCGGCACGGCAGTCGCGGACGGCGCCAGCGAGCTCGTCTACCTGCCCGATTGGAATGCCGAGACGCTGCACGCGATCGCCTCGGGCGAGCGCATTTCGCTGGGCAGCAGCGCCAAGCCGCACGCGACCGCCCAGTTCGACCGCTACGTCGAGTTCAAGCGGATCTACGACCATCTGCTGCTGATCGACCGCGACGGGCGCCTGGCGACCTGCAATTCGCGCGACGCGAACGGGCGCGTGCTGCCATTGCCGCTGCTCGAAACGCTCTTCTCGCGCGACTGGTCGGGCGAGGCGTGGTTCCAAACCGCGCTCGGCGGGCACGATGCCGTGACCGACCAGCACCGGCCGGACTGGCTGGGGCCGCCCGAGCCGGGTTCCGACCTGGCCGCCGGCTACGAGATCGGCTTCGCGTCCCCGGTGCGCAGCGATGTCGACTCCGAGCATGTGGTCGGCGTGCTGTACGCGCTCGTCAACTGGCGCCACGTGCAGGAGGCCGTGCGCTTCGAGACGATCGCGCAGTACTTCCGCGGCCTGGTCGGCGAAGGCGAATACCCGTCCGCCTACGGCTGGATCTGGGCGCTCGACACGGCCAACAACGATGCGCGCATCGTCGCGCACAAGCGGCCGGAACTGTATGGCAAGAAGATCGCGGGCGACGAGATCCGGCTGCCGCAGCTCGTGCGGGACGTCTACGCGTCGGACTGGGCGCTGCACGTGCCCTACACCTTCCAGGACAAGCCGCGCAGCGCCGCTTTCCAGCACTGCGGCGGCGCCTACGGTTTCCCGTGGGTCGTCGGGGTCGGCATCGACGACGCGGACATCTATGCGCAGTCGCATCGTCTGCGCAGCTTGCTGGTCAAGAGCACGCTGCTCGTGCTCCTACTGGTCGTGCTGTGGACGCTCGTGATCGCGCGGCGCACCGTGCGACCGATCCTGGAGCTCAAGCAGCACACCGAACGCGTCGCGGCGGGCGATCTCGACGCGCGCGCGCCGGTCCGCTCGCGCGACGAGGTGGGGGAGCTGGCCGTGGCGTTCAATCGCATGACCAGCGAGCTCAAGTCCAGCCGCGAGCAGCTGATCCGCGCGGAGAAGGACGCCGCCTGGCGCGAGATGGCGCGCCAGGTCGCGCACGACATCAAGAACCCGCTCACGCCGATCCGGCTCTCGTTGGACCTGCTCGACCGCTCCAAGCGTGAACGCCCGGACGAGTACCCGGCCCTGCTCGAGCGCACGCTCGCGATGATGCGCCGGCAGGTCGAGCACCTGCGCGAGATCGCGCAGGACTTCTACGAATTCACCGGCGGGCGCAAGCCGCAGCTGGTGACGCTCTCGGCGCGCGAGTTGTTCGAAGGCGCGCTCGAACTGCATCGCGCGGTGGCCGGCGAGCAGCGCGTCGAAACCGAGCTCAGCGGCGACGCGCTGCTGATCGGCGATCGACACAAGCTCGAGCGCGTGCTGTCCAACCTGCTCTCGAATGCGCTCTTCGCGATGCGCGGCGGCGGACGCCTGGAGCTGACGGCGCGCGAGGAGGGCTCGCGCGCGCTGCTCGAGATCCGCGACACCGGCACCGGCCTGTCGCCCGAGGCTCGCGCGCACCTGTTCGAGCCCTACTTCACGTCGAAGAGCGAGGGCACCGGCCTGGGCCTCGCCATCGCGCGCCGCACGCTGGAGGAACTCGGCGGCGGCATCGAGCTGATCGATCGCCCCGCCGGCGAGCCCAACGGCACGCTGGCGCGGCTGTGGCTGCCGCGCGGGACGCGCGCGTGAAGCGCGCCGTTTTCGTGACCGGCGCGACCGGTCTGGTCGGCGGCGCGCTCGTGCCGCGACTGCTCGCGTCCGGCGCGCGCGTGCACGCGCTGGCGCGTTCGAGCGCCGTGCG
>VGZE01000306.1 GCA_016872755.1 Planctomycetota bacterium | reverse complement strand
GGCACCGACGCGTTGATGCTCTCGGCCGAGACCGCGGTCGGCAAGTACCCGGTCGAAGCGGTCGCGACGATGAATCGGATCGCCCTCGCGATCGAGCACAGTCAGCGCTACTACGACCTGCCGCGCGTCGTGTTCCGCTCGTCCGAGCCGACCTTCTCGAACGCGATCGCGCTCGCCGCGACCGACGCGGCAGGCGCGCTGAAGCTCTCGAAGATCGTGTGCTTCACCGAGACCGGCAACTCGGTGCGCCTGATCTCGCGCTACCGCCCCAGCGCCGAGATCATCGCGCTGTCGCCGAACGAGCGCACGCTCAACACGATGACGCTCTTGGCGCACGTGCGCCCGCTCGCCTTTCCGCGCCTGACCAGCCTCGAGGAGATGCTGGCGCTGGCCTGCGAGCGCCTGCTGGAGCGCCGCTGGGTCACGCAGGGCGAAGAACTCGTGTTCGTCGCCGGTGTCCCCCCCGGCGTCTCGCGCAGCACGAACGTGGTCAAGCTGCACCGCGTCGGAGAGCGCATCGACCTGCACTGAAGTTTCCACACCCCGAGCCGCACCATGACCTCGACGAACCAGGCGCGACCCCGGCGCCCGCGTTGCTGCCCGCCCAAGGCTTGTCTCACTTGGCACGTGCCGGCGCTACGCCGCGCCGAGGGCGGGGCCTGAGCATGTGGGGAAAGCTGGCTGATGGCGCGCGTCGTTGGGTGGGGCAATCCGGCGCGGCGCGCGCTGAACGCGCGAATGGTGCGATGGCAACGCTGAGTCCTCTCGCGCGCATCGTGTCGATCGCCTCGGGCAAGGGCGGCACCGGCAAGAGCGTGCTGTCGACGAACCTGGCCTGCCAGTTGGCGCGTGCGGGCCAGCGCGTCGTGCTGATCGACTGCGACACCGGCTGGGCGAACGACCACCTGCTGCTCGGATTACAGCCCAGCTACGACCTCGGGCACGTCTCGAGCGGCGAAGCGACCGTGCTGCAGGCGCTGGTGCCCGGCCCCGAGGGGCTGCGGCTCCTTTCCGGCGGTGTCGGACGCGCGCGCGACGCCGACCCCACCTGGCGCGATCTGGATCGCCTGTTTCGCTCTCTCGCGCAGCTCGAGTCGAGCTTCGACATCGTGTTGATCGACCACGGCGCCGGTCTGGGGCTCGCCGCGCAGGCGCTGATCGCGGGCGGCAGCGCGCTCCTGATCGTGACCGGGACCGAAGTGACCGCGCTGTCGGACGGCTATGCCGCGTACAAGCGAGCGGTCGGTCTCGCGCCGGGCGTGCGAGCGGGCCTGGTCGTGAACAAGGCCGCATCGATCCCGGCGGGTCGCGAGGCCTGGGAGCGCTTCAGCTTCGTGTCCCAGCGCTTCCTCGAGCGCAAGCCGGATCTGCTCGCGATCGTGCCCGAGGATCGCGCCGTCGTCGACAGCGTAGAGCGGCGCGTGCCGGTCGTGCTGTCGGCCCCGACCTCGGCGGCGGCCCGCGCGATTGCGGAGGTCGCGGTCTGGAGCGCCTTCCACGCCCCGGCGGACGGTGGCGGGAGCCGCTCGATCTTCGAGCAGGCACGCCGGGCGTTGCGCTGAGTTCGACCGGCCCGATTCCCGCCCTGGCGCTTCCTTCGCGCGCGCGGGACCGCTAGGTTGCGGCTCCAGGCGAGTCCACGATGCACATCCTCGCGCTGGCGAACCAGAAGGGCGGTTGCGGCAAGACGACGGCGGCGATCAATCTCGCCGCGGCCCTCGCCGCGCACGGCGAGCGCGTGCTGCTGGTCGACCTCGATCCGCAAGGGCATGCGACCCTCGGACTCGGTCATGATCCGGCCGCCACGAGCGCGCGACTCGACACCGTGCTGCTCGGGCACGAGCCCGCCGCCGCGTTGCTCCTGGAAGCGCCCGGATCCTTCACGCTGCTGGCCGGCGGGCCGTGCCTGGCGGAGTTCGAGGCGCGCGCCGAGCAGGGCATCGACGCGTCCGCCGCGCTCGCGCGCGCGCTGGCGCCGTTGGCGGAGCGCTACGACTGGTGCGTGCTCGACTGCCCGCCGCGCGCCGACGGCGTGTTGACGCTCAACGCGCTGCGCGCCTGCGACACGGTGCTGCTGGTGGTCGAGACCGGCGCCTTCGCGCTGCAGGGTGCGCTGCGCGCGCGCGAGATCTTCCGCGCCGCGCTCGAGTCGCTCGGGCGCAGCGCCGCGAACGCGCCGCGCCTGCGCGTGCTCGCGACGCTCTTCGATCGGCGCACGCGCTTCGCCCGCGAAGTGCTCGTCGCGATGCACGCGCGCTTCGGCGCGGACCTGTTCGACACCGCGATCCGCAGCCACGTGCGGCTGCGCGAGGCGGCCGCCTGGGGCCTGCCGGTGCGCGAACTCGACGCGAGCTGCCCGGCGGCCGAGGACTTCGATCACCTGGCCGCGGAGCTGCTCGAGCGCGCTCCCGGTGCCGCGCGCGCCGTGCTCACCCCGCGCCGGCGCCGGCGCCGTGGCGCGGTCGTTCCGCGAGTCGACAAGCCCTAGCGAAGGAACGCGATGGACACCCTGGCCCTGCTTTGCAATCTGCACGCCGACGGACCCGCAACCCTGCAACGGCTGCGCTCGAGCGGCTGCCGCACGCTGGCCGAGCTCGAGGCTC
The DNA here is from genome assembly GCA_016872755.1 of Planctomycetota bacterium. GTDB lineage: Bacteria > Planctomycetota > UBA1135 > UBA1135 > GW928-bin9. Next base: position 136 of record VGZE01000306.1, on the reverse strand, counting down.
TGCCGCCGCGCACGCTCGCGCAGGTGCTCGGCGAGAACGGCGAGCGCACGCGCCGTTTCCTGCGCGAGGCACGCCTGCTCGCGGGGCGCGTCGACGACGCACATCCGGCGCCCGCCGAGGCGGACCTTGCGCCGTC
>VGZE01000305.1 GCA_016872755.1 Planctomycetota bacterium | reverse complement strand
GGCGCTGACCGCGGCGATTGCGCTCGGAGAGCGCGAGTTCCGCGCGATCGCGATCTGGGCCAGCACGCCGCGCGTGCTGATGCCGTGCGGCGCGTGCCGGCAGGTGCTGGCCGAGCATGCACCCGATCTCGTCGTGCAGTGCGGCTGCGGCTGGCTCGCGCGAGAGGCTCGGCCGCGCTCCTTGACCCGCTCGAACCTGCGGCGCCTGCTTCCGGGTGCCGTGTCCGAGCGCGACGTGCGGCGCGGCAGCCGCTGAGGCCGCTGAACCCGAAGCGGCCGAAGTGGCCGCAGTAGCCTCACCCGATGCTCCCGTGTTCGCCGACGCCGAGTCGCGGCGCCCGCGCGCTCCTATACTCTCTCGCCGCCGCGCGCCGCGGCCTTCGCCCTGCATGGACTCCGATCCTCGTTCGGCCCGATCACGACCACCGCGCACGCCTGTCGAACGCATGCACTGGCTCGTCGGCGAGCTCGCTCGTCACGATCGTCTCTATCACGTCGAGGGCCGGCCGGAGATCAGCGACGCCGAGTACGACCGGCTGTTTCGTGAGCTGGCCGAGCTCGAGCAGGCCCATCCGCGAGACGTCTTGCCGGACAGCCCCACGCGCCGCGTCGGTGCGGCGCTGCCGGAGGGGCAGGGGCTCGCGCGCGCGCGTCACGAGGTTCCGATGCTGTCGATCGACAGCCTGTTCTCGGCCGAGGAGGTGCGCGACTTCGAGACGCGCGTGCGTCGCTTCCTCGCGCTGGGCGCCGAAGAGCCGCTGGCCTGGGTGTGCGAACCGAAACTCGACGGCGTCTCCGCGGCCCTGACCTACGTGGACGGGCTACTCGCGCGCGCGCTGACGCGCGGCGACGGCGAGGTCGGCGAGGACGTCACCGCGAACCTGCGCACCGTGCGCGCGATTCCCTTGCGACTCTCCGACGCGCGCCGCGCGGCTCCGTCGCTGCTCGAGGTGCGCGGGGAGGTGATCATGGAGCGCGGCGCGTTCGAACGCTTCAACGCGGAACGCATCGCGCGCGGCGAGCCCGAGCTCGCCAATCCGCGCAACGCGACTGCCGGTGCCGTGCGCCGCACCGATCCGGCCGAGGTCGCGCGCTACCCGTTGACCTTCCATCCGTGGGCCGTGGTGCGCGTCGAGGGCGTTTCTTTTTCGCGCTACCAGCACCTGGCCGAAGCGCTGGCCGACTGGGGCTTCGCCGAACTCGGCCTGCGCGAGGTCTGCGCGGATGTCGAGGCCTGCCTTGCCTACCACGCTCGGCTGGAGGCGCGTCGCTTCGAGATCCCGTTCGAGATGGACGGCGTCGTCGCGAAGCTCGACGACCTTGCGCTGCGCGAACGCCTCGGGACGACCGCGCGCGCCGTGCGCTGGCAGTATGCGCACAAGTTCGCCGCATTGGAGGCCACCAGCACGCTGCGCGCGATCGAAGTCCAGGTCGGGCGCAACGGCCGCCTGACGCCGCGCGCGCACGTCGATCCGGTCGAGGTCGGCGGCGTCACCGTCACGCACGCGACCCTGCACAATGCCGAGCACGTCGCGGCGCTCGCGCTGTCGATCGGAGACGCGGTCTTCCTGCGACGCGCCGGCGACGTGATCCCGCAGATCACCGGCGTCGCCAAGAGCGCAAGCGGCCGCGCGCCTTCCGACTGGGCCGCGCGCGTGCCGCCCGAGCTGCTCGGCCCGGATGGCGCGCTGCGCGCGGGCGTGACCGCGCAATGGCGCGCGCACTTCGAGGCTCCGCGCGCCTGCCCGGCCTGCGGGAAGGCGAGCGTGGCCTCGGGCAAGTACTGGCTCTGCCCGAACGGCATCGCGTGTCCGCCGCAACTCGTCGGGCGCACCGAACAACTCGTTGCGCAGTCCGCCTTCGACATCGATCAGCTGGGCGAGAAACGCATCCTGCAGCTCGTCGAGCACGGCTACCTGCAGAGTCCCGCCGACGTGTTCCACCTCGATCCCGAGAAGCTGGTCGAGATCGAGCGCTGGGGCGAGAAGAGCGTCGCGAAGCTCGTCGAACAGCTCGCGGCGCGCCGCTCGATTCCGCTCGAGCGCTTCCTGGTCGCTCTGTGCATCCCCGACGTCGGTGTTGCGACCGCCAAGCTGCTTGCGCAGCACCTGGGGACCTTCGAACAGGTGCGTGCGGCAAGCGAAGAGGCGCTGCTGCACATCGACGGCATCGGGCCCGAGCTCGCGCGCGGGCTGCCGGCGTGGTTCGCCGATGCCGGCAATCAAGCGCTGGTTTCGCGGCTGCTCGCAGGCGGCGTGAGCGTGAACGAGGCCACGCGCGCCGCCGGCGGCGCGCTCTCGGGCAAGACCTTCGTGCTGACCGGGACGCTCGTGTCGATGGGGCGTGCCGAAGCGAAGCACGCGATCGAGGAGCGCGGCGGGCGCGTGGCCTCCTCGGTCAGCGCGAAGACCGATTACGTCGTGGCGGGCGCCGAGGCCGGTTCGAAGCTGAAGAAGGCGCAGGAACTCGGCATCCAGGTGCTCGACGAGGCCGCGTTCGGCGCGTTGTTGGCGCGGTGACCCGTCGGCGCGTCCCTCCGAGAGGCAAACGGCGCTATCCTGAGCGTCGCGTTTCATGAGCGAGCAACCCGCCACACCGAAGGCCCCGGATTCTAAGGACCCAGACGAGCGCCTGTTCGACTTGCCAGCGGATGCCGACACGAGTCACACGCGCGGGCTGATCGAGCGTGCTCAGCATGGCGATGTCGAGGCGCTGAACCAGCTCTTCAAGACGTACTACGACTTGAT
>VGZE01000304.1 GCA_016872755.1 Planctomycetota bacterium | reverse complement strand
CAGATCGCCGCCGCGCGTCAGGCGCTCGGGCGGCGAACCGGGGACCGCGACCGGCGCGGGCGCCGGTGCGGCGGGAGCCGGCGACTTGGCGGACTCACCGGGCAGCACGCCGAAGGGTTGATCGGAGGGCGGGAGGGACGAACGCCTGCGTTGCACGCGCGTCATCCTGGCTCCTGGCGCGGGCCGGGGGAAGGGGACGTCCCGCGGCGCGCGCGACGAGGTCCGCGCGGGCGCCGCTAGCGCCTTGTTCGCGCTCGCGCGAACCTCTATACCAAGCGCGTAGCGCGCCAGTGCGCGCCCCGGTACCACTCCGTTCCCATCGCCAAGCCCATGGACACCCTGAACTCTCCGTCGAGCCTGCACACGACGCTCGAGCGCAACCTGGCTCACCTCAAGCTGATCTCGCGCTTGATCGGCCACGAACTGCACGCGCAGTCGAACCAGCGCGTGACCTTGTCGCGCGAGGAGCTCACGGAAATGCAGACCAGCCTCGATCTGTTCATCGAGGAGATGTCGCCGCATCGCGGCGGCGCGTCGCTCGCGCGCGTCGAGCCGGCCACGGTCCCGGCGCGGATGAACTGAGCCCAGGTGATGCCGGCAGCGTCCGCTACGATCGCGCGGGGCTCGCTCGCGTCGCGCCGCATGCGTCCCGGATTCGCACTGGCGTTGGCGCTCGGCGCGACGACGCTGGTGGCCTGGGCCGCGCACGAGCTCGAGCACGGACTGCTGGCCCCGTTCGCTGCGCAGCCCGCACTCGACGCGCCTGATTCCGTGGCGCTGCCCGGCCCGGGCAGCTCCGCGCCGGCGCAGCAGCTTGCCGGGGTCGATGCCAGGGCCGTTGCCGGGCCCGCCCACGGCGCGGATTTTCACCAGGTCGATCCGGGCCGCGTGCGCCTCGACGGCGGCGCGGCGTGGTCGGACCCGCGCTGGGATGCCGAGCTGGCCCAGGTGCTCGGCAGCTTCGAGTCCTTCGACGTCGAGGACTCCGCCGCGCACGAAGCGGTGCGCGCGCGCATCGCCGTGCTGCCGTTCGTCGAATCGGTCGGCGCCGTCGAGGTGCTGTGGCCGGACGGCCTGCGCGTGCCGGTCGTGCTGCGCCAGCCGATCGCCTGCATCGCGACACGCGAACAAGGTGAGGTCGGGTACTGGCTGGTCGCCAAGGACGGCATGATCCTGTCGGGGCGCTGGCCGAATCCGCCGCACGTCGGCGGGCACTACTTGCCGGTGCTGCTCGGCGCGCACGGCGCGGTCGACGGAGCGCGCCCCGGGCGCGTCGCCACGAGCCCGTTGCTGCGCGACGCGCTCGAGATCGCATGCCAACTTCCCGAGCGGCTCGAGCCCGTGCAGTTGGACGTGCTCGGCCCGGTCGCGATCGACGCGCGCGGGGCCGGCGAGGCCGGCCCCGAGCAGACCGGCATTCGCCTGCTGCTCGAGAACCAGCGCCTGATCGCGTTCGGACGCTCGCCGCTCTCGAACGAGCCGGGCGAGCTGCCCATCGATCGCAAGTGGTGGTCGATCGCGCGCGGCCTGGACGCGTTGCGCAGCGCGGACGAGCGCTACGACTGGGAGCTGCTCGACGTGCGCTGGGATGTGCCGGCCTGGAGATTGCGCGGCGATTCCGCGCAGCGCTCGCGCGGCGCTTCCAACGCAGCCGGCGGTTCGCGGCGCGGAGGTTAGCGCCGTGCGTGCGGCCTGCGCGGCGATCGCGGCGGTGCTGTTGACGGCCGCGCGTGCGCTGGACGGAGATCCGCTGTCGCTGGAGGAGTGGGATGCGTTGGGCTTGCCGGCGCTGTGCTTCGCGCTGGCGGCGGCCTGGCCGCGCGAGGGCGCTGCCCGAGCCGAGCCCGCGGGCACGCCGGCAGCGGACGAGGCGCGCTCGCCGAGGCGCGCGGCTCTGAACGCGCTCTGCGCGTGGTCGCTGCTCGCGCTGATCGCGTACGGTCCGGCGGCGCGCATGCTGATCGACGGCGGTCGGGCCTGGCAGGCCGTGCTCGGTTGGGCGCTGGCGCTGGCGCTCGCGCCCGCTGTCTTCGAAGCCGGCGCGGTGCTCGGCAGCGGGAGCGCGCGGGGCGCGCGCCTGCAGTCCTGGGCCTGGGCCGCGTTGATTGCCGGGCCGCTGCTCGTGCACTACGGCCTTGCTTTCGGCGCAGCGAGCGAAGGTGCGGCGACGAGCGGTGTCGTGAGCGAGACATTGGCCTGGCTCGCCGATGCGACGCCGCTTGGTCTGGCGCTGCGCGCCTGCGCGCCCGCGACCGCCGCAGCGGGACCCGCGACGCTGCTCGTGCCGACGGCCCTGCTGGCGCTGGCGTGGCTCGCGTGCGCGGCCGCATCCGCGGCGGGGCGCGCGGCGCCCGCGGGAGAGGCGCGATGAACGCGCGCGGCGGCAGCGCGATGAACGCCCGCGGGAGAGGCGCGATGAGCGCGCGCTCTCTCGTGCGAGCGCTGAGCGCTTGCGCCGCGCTCGCCATGGCGTGCCTTGTGCCCGCGCCCGCTCACGCGCAGCGCATCGCGCTCGCGCGCGTCGAAGTCGCGGGTCCGTGCCGAGCGCTCACCGTGCAACTGGAGCCGGCGGGCGCGCCCACCGAGCTCGCACTCGACGTCCCGGCGGGTTCCCTCAGCGTGCTCGAACTGCCGCTGCTCGTGCCTCCCGGTCTCGCCGCGACCGATCTCGCGCTGCTGCGCGCGCCGCGCGTGCAGCCCGATGCAGGCAGTGCGAGCTTCGCCGGCTGGGTCGCGCCGAGCACGCTCGAGCGTTGGTCGCGCCTGCCGGCCGGGCTG
>VGZE01000303.1 GCA_016872755.1 Planctomycetota bacterium | reverse complement strand
CGAGAAGTTCAGCGAGATCCACACCGTGCTTTCCGCCGCGGAAGAGCTGAACATCAAGCCGACGATCGGCGTGCGCACCAAGCTCTCGGGCGCCGGGTCGGGCCGTTGGAAGGAATCAGGCGGCGACCGCTCGAAGTTCGGCCTGACGACGCGCAATCTCGTGCAGATCGTCGAACTGCTGCGGGAGAAGGGCAAGCTCGACTGCCTGCAGTTGCTGCACTTCCACCTGGGCAGCCAGATCACGCACATCCGTGCGCTGAAGAACGCACTGCGCGAGGGCACGCGCACACTGATCGGGCTGCGCGAGATGGGCGCGCCGGTCGAGTACTTCGACGTCGGCGGCGGCCTGGGCGTCGACTACGACGGCTCGAGCACGAACTTCGAGTCGTCGATGAACTACTCGCTGCAGGAATACGCGAACGACGTCGTGTTCCACATCGCCGAGGCCTGCATCGAGGCCGGCATCCCGATGCCGACGATCCTGTCGGAGTCGGGTCGCGCGTTGACCGCGCACCACTCGGTGCTCGTCGCCGAGGTGCTCGGCGTGACCGACTACTCGAACGCGACCGGTCCGGTCGGGAAGCCGGACGAGGACTCACCGGCCGTGCTGCGCAACTTCCACGAAACCTTCGAGAGCGCCAACGCGAAGAACTTCCAGGAGTCCTACAACGACGCGGTGCAGTTGCGCGAGGAAGGCATGACGCTGTTCAACGTCGGCCAGCTCTCGCTGGCCGACCGCGCGCGGGTCGAGGAGTACTTCTGGCGCACCTGCGAGAAGATCCTGCGCATCACGCGCTCGCTCCCCTACGTGCCGGACGAGCTCGAGGGCCTCGAACGCGACCTCGCCGACACGTACTTCCTGAATTTCTCGGTGTTCCAGTCGCTGCCCGACTCCTGGGCCATCCAGCAACTGTTCCCGATCGTGCCGATCCACCGGCACAACGAGCAGCCGACGCGGCGCGCGGTGCTGGCGGACATCACCTGCGACTCGGACGGCAAGATCGACCGCTTCATCGACCTGAAGGACGTCAAGCGCACGCTCGAGCTGCACCCGCTACAGCCGAACCAGCCGTACTACGTCGGCTTCTTCCTCGTCGGCGCCTACCAGGAGATCCTGGGCGACCTGCACAACCTGTTCGGCGACACGAACGTCGTGCACGTCGACATCGCCGAGGACGGTCGGCCCAAGCTGACGCACGTCGTGCGCGGCGACCGCGTCGAGGAGGTGCTGTCGTACGTCGAGTACTACGAGCCCGACCTGCTCGCCGACCTGCGCCGCAACATCGAGAAGGCGATCAGCGAGGACAAGATCACCTTCGAGGAGTCCGCGCGCTTGCTGCGCCGCTACGAGGCCGGGTTGGCGAGCTACACGTACCTCGTGCGCGACCGCGAGGCCGAGGCCGGCACCAATGGCGCCGCGCGCGCGAGCCAGGCGCCGGCGGCCCCGGCCTCCCTGACCGTTTCGATTCCAACGTCGCCGCCGCGCGGTGCGGGCTCGGCAGCGGCCGCCCCGGCCGCGGCACCGACGGCGGCATCCTGATCCGCGCGAGTCCGGCACGGCACGCAGCGACAGCTTCCATGAAAATCGACAACGATTGTCTCGTCGGCCTCGAGTACCGCATGTTCGACGCCGACGGCGAGCTGGTCGAGGGCGGCGACGAGGAAGGCCGCATCGAGTACCTGCACGGCCACGAAGAGATCCAGCCGACGCTCGAGCAGGCGCTGGGCGGCGCCGCGATCGGCGCGCAGCTGCGCGTCGACCTGCCGGCCGGCGAGGCCTTCGGCGACTACGATCCCGAACAGATCGTGGTCGTGCCGCGTGACGAGTTCCCGCCCGACGCCGAGATCGTGCCGGGCGACTGGGTCGAGATCTCGCTCGAGCCGGAAGAGGCGCGCGAACAAGGGCTCGACCCGGACGAGGGTGTCGAGATGCGCGTGGTCGACGTGCGCCCCGACGCGATCTACCTCGACGCGAACCACCCGCTCGCCGGCCAACCGGTCACCTTCGAGGTGAAGGTCCTGTCGGTGCGACGCGCCAGCGCCGAGGAGATCGCGCGCCGAGAGCTCGAGGGGCCGGAAGACTAGCCCTACCAGCCTTGGGCCGAGCCGGGCTTTCCGGCTCGGGCTTGCCCGGGCGTCGGGCACGCCGGAGAATTTGCGCACTCATGTCCGTCCTCGACCAGCTCAAGCAGCTCTCCGACGCGCGCTTCGCGCAGATCTACGCCGGCCTCGAGCACAACGGCTTCGGCCCGCTCGACGGTGACGTCGCCAAGGCGCTGAAGTTCCGTCCGCAGGCGATCAAGAAGCTCCCGATGGACCAGCGTGCCCGGCGCGCGCGCTCGATCCTGCTCTCGACGCGCAACGCCGAGATGACCTACGAGGTCTTCGGCGCGTACCTGCTGCGCAACCAGAAGGGGCTCGTCACCGGCTTTCTCGACAAGACGGGCGTCGATCACCGCGACGGGATGATCGAGGACCTCGACGCGGTGCGACCGGACGACGGGAAGATCAGCGCCGCGATCGCCGAGCTCGACACGAGCTTCGCACCGGACGACGTGACGCTGTACCTGGCGATGTGCACGCAGCACTGGCCGGACTGCACGGCGATCACGAGCGCTTGGAAGAAGCGCGCCGGCGTCTGAGCGGGAGCCTGGGCGAGCGCGCCTGCGCGGCCGGCCGCCGCGGCTGGCAGCGCGGGCAGTAGTGCGTGCCGCGCTGGCCGACGACGATGCGCTCGATCTCGGTCGCGCAGGTCGAGCATGGCTGCCCATCGCGCGCATA
>VGZE01000302.1 GCA_016872755.1 Planctomycetota bacterium | reverse complement strand
GCGCTTCTTGGGCCGCAGCCCGGCCGACAGTCGGTTGCGCCAGCGCAGCACTCCGACCCGCCCGAACAGCGCGACGGCGCGCAGCGTCCCGATCGGCCGCGATCGGCTCATGCCGGCGTCACGGCGACGGCCTCGCTGCCGGTGACCTCGGCGCGGCTGCCGGTCACGTTGAAGAACACCTCCTCGAGCGTGCCGCTCGCGAGGCCGCTGTGCGCGCGCAACTCCTCGAGCGTGCCCTGGGCCGCGACACGCCCTGCGTGCAGGATGCCGATGCGATGGCACAGGCGCTCGGCCTGGTCGAGCAGGTGCGTGGTGAAGAACACGCTGCGGCCGGCGGCGGCCTGTTCGCGCGCGATGTCGTGCAGCGTGCGCGTCGCATAGGGGTCGAGCCCGTTGGTCGGCTCGTCGAGCACGAGCAGCTCGGGCTCGTGCAGCAGCGCGCAGCACAGCGCGAGCTTCTTCTTCATGCCCTTCGAGTAGTTGACGGCGAACTCCTCGATCGCGTCGGACAGGCCCAGCCGCTCGATCCAGGGGGCCGCGCGGTCGGCCGCCTCGCGCGCGCTGAAGCCGTGCATCTCGCCGACGAAGCGCAGCAGTTCGCCGCCGCGCAGGTAGTCGTAGAACTGCGGCTCGTCGGGCAGGTAGCCGACGTGGCGCATCACTTCGGCGCGCTGCGCGAAGCAATCCAGCCCGAGCACGCGCGCGCTGCCCGAGCTCGGGCGCAGCACGCCCATCAGCATGCGGATGGTCGTCGTCTTGCCGGCGCCGTTGGGCCCGAGCAGCGCGTACAGCTCGCCCGGCCGCACCGTCAGCGTGATGTCGCGCACCGCCTGGAATTCGCCGTAGCGTTTCGCGAGCCCTGTGAGTTCCAGCATTGGGTCACGCTCCTCCCCGTCGCGCGAGACAACGAGCTTCGGTCACAGACTGCGCCGCCATTCGTGCAACGCGATCTCCTCGGCGTCCGTGAGCCACGCACCGAAGCGCGTTCGCTGCTCGCGCGGCTCTTCCTCGGCGACGAGCAACAGCGGCTCGACCGGGAGGATCGTGAATCGAGCCTGGTGCACTGGCGTGTCTTTCTCGTCGCGGTGGACGAGGAACGCGCTACACATGCTGCTGCCCGGCGATGGATTGCCAACGAAGTGAATCGCGACGACTACATCGACCGTCGCACCGTTTCGCAGCGAGAGACGCGCCCAAACTCGAGGCTCGCGCAGGTCGGCCCAATAGCTTCTCGCCTTGGCAATCTGAACGAGCTGCTGGGTCCAGTAGTGCTCTGTCGCGGGAGTCGATGACATGACCGAGCTCGAGACGCCTGGAACGGTGTTCCGGATCTCTATCGCAGTCGAGTGGAATACGGCCTCCACGTACAGAATCAATTCGTGCATCCGCGCGAGCATGATTCGCCGTCGCTCGGCCCCGCTCGCAGCGAGACGCGCCTCGACTTTTTCGCGCGCCGCCTGAATCGCTGCCATGCGACCCTTCGACGACGTAATGGCCGCTTCGGCCGTCGAAATCGCTTGAACGACGCTGCGGGACTGACACTTCGCGAAGAATGCGACGAGTGGCTGCAGATTGCCCCGATCCGCAGCGCGCAGCGCAGGAAAGTAGGCCGAGTTCCTATCGTCTCGCTCGACGACCAGCGGGAACAGGCCGGCACGGATGAAGTCGATGCTCGCCAACGCACGCGCCACTCGCCCGTTTCCGTCCTGGAACGGATGCGTGTGCGTGAAGGCCCAGTGGAGCCACGCGCTCCGAACTTCGGGTAGGTCCGCGGGCAGTGCCGCGTGATGCGCGAGCATCGACTCCACTTCGGATGCCACGTGCTCGGGCGGGGCGTACTCGTGCACCGAGCCATCCTCGAGTGTCGGACTGTTCGGTAGTCGCTTGTAAGAGCCATGTTCGAACTTGATCTCGAGGGCTCGTTTCAGTGGTCCCTGCTCGACAGCGCTCACCGTCCCCTGGTTGTGGCACAGCACCGCGTGCAATTCCTTGATCCACCCCGGACTCAACTCGCGTCGGCCGCCGATCAGGTCCATGACGTGTTCCAGACCCGCTTTGTGATCATCTAGAATCGCGATCAGGTGATCAGGTGCAAGATTCGAATCGGCGTGTTGGAGCAGGCTGGCGCTGAAGCCCTGCTCGATGAGCAGGCGCGTCGCACCGAGGCTGACGTCGTAGATTCGCTCGATGATGCCCGTCTCGATACTCCACCGTCGAGCGACGCGCTCCCAAAAGGAGTCGTAGGTTCCGCTCGCTGTCAGGCGCGCGCGCTGTTCCGCCCAAAGACGTTCGAACGCGCGCAGCTCCATCGAGGCGAGCGCCTCCGGCTCCGGAAGGGGTTCGAGCGCTCTCCAGTTGTGTGCATGGGCGGGCGGCATTCGAGGGATCCCTCGTCTTCCAGGATAGGATCCCCCGCCCGGCAATCCAGGCGCAGTGTCGCCAGCCCCCATCCGCGTGCAACCGAGTTCAGAGTAGGGTCGCGATGCTGTTCTGGTTTCCGTGTTGTCTTGCAGAACTCACCGCTCTGCTCTTCGTAGCCGTCTCGACGGCCAGAGCGGACTCTGGTGACGACGTCGCCGCGGCACTCGCCGCGCTGCGCACGGGCACGCTGGCCGAGCGCGCCGATGCCGAGCAGCGGTTGGCGGCGCGACTGCGTCCGTCCGACCACGCGCGCCTGCTCGCCGCGCTGCAGCCCGCCGATCCGGAAGTCGATGCGCGCATCGCGAACGCGCTCGGTGCCGGCGATGCGCACGTCGAGCTCGCCGCGCGCCTGCTCGTGGCCGAGCCCGT
>VGZE01000301.1 GCA_016872755.1 Planctomycetota bacterium | reverse complement strand
AGCCGTGAGCTCCGGCGTCGCAAGCGCGAGATCCGGCCGCGACTCTGCTGTCGCGGCACCGGCGGCGGCCGCGGCCGCGCACGCGTGTTCCAGCGCGCCGCCCGAGCGCTCGACGCGCGTGAGGGCCTGCACGCCGAGCACGACGGCCGAGAGCGCGAGGAGCACGCCACCGGCGATCCAGCCGCGCAGGTACCGCTCGTTCGCGCCCTCCGCCACGGTCAGTCCTTCTGCGGACCTGCGTCGGCCCCCGACTCCTGCTCGGGAGCGCGCGGCGCATCGCCGGGGCGCAGATCGAAGACCTGCTCGCCGGCCGCCTCGGTGACCGTGATCACCCACGGGGTTTCCGGTCCCGACGGCCCGAGCGAGCTCCAGTCATACCCCTCCCACTGCCTGGACTCGGCCCTCACCACGTAGGACCAGATGTACACGTGGTACGAACCAGCCGCGGGAAGCACGGCGACCGCCTCGCCGCGCTCGTCCAGCGATCCTCCCGTCCCGTCCTGCGCCCAGGCGGGGATCGCGTCCTCGGCCACGCCCTCGAAATTCGGGTCGAGCGAGTACTGATAGCGCCGCTTCGGATCGATCGGCTCGGCGCGCGCGAAGCGCAGCCGCACCAGCAGACCGGCCTCCAACCGCACGGTGCGATCCTCGCGCAGGCCGAGGACGCGCAGCGGCCGGAATCCGCTCGCGCTGACCTCGAGGTCCAGCGCGGGGCCGGAGGTCGCGACGCGCGCACGCCCGCCGCGCAGGTCGATCGAGCTGGTGCGCGCATGTTCGCCCCGCTGCAACGCGAGCACGACGACGCGCCCGTCGCCGACGGGCTCGCCATCGGGTCCGAGCACGGTCAGCGTGTACCCGCGCACGAACTCGCGCAGGTCGATGGCCTGGATGCGCTCGTCCGCGCAGGTGGCCCCGGCCTCGACCAGCAGGCCGCGCGCTTCGTACAGCGGCCGTTCCTCCCCCTCCAGGCGCAGCGTGAAATCCCACGCGCCGCTCTCCAGGCCGCGCGCGCGGAAGCGGCCGTCGGGCTCGATCGACAGACCGACCTCGCGCGGCTCGTCCTGGTCCGGGCGCGTGAAGGTTGCGCGCAGCTGTGCCTCGAGGCGCTCGCGCGAGACGTCTCGCGACAGCAGCACGCGACCGGCCAGCGCACCGCCGCTCGACAGCACCAGGCGCGTGCCGGCTGGGTCCAACGGCACGCGCCCTTCCGACAAGTAGCCTTCCTTGGCCGCGCGCAGCGACAGCGCGCCGCCCTGACCGTCGATTCGGTACAGCGCGAAGGCGCCGGATTCGTCGCTGAACACGCTGCCGTCGCCGACCACCTGGTAATTCTGCGGCTGCAATTCACCATCCGCATCGACGCGCCGCGCGTTGGCCTGCTCGAGCCAGACCTGTGCGCCGGGGATCGGCGCGCCGTGCTCGTCGACCACCGATCCGCGCGCGCGCGCCGACTCCTCGACGAGTTCGATGTCGCCGAGCGCGATCTCGACGCCGCTGGGCAGGTCCGGAATCGCGATGCGGCCCGCGCGGCGTGGGGCCCCCAGGTCCGGCGATGCCACCGCTGCGTCGCCCGAGTCCGCGCTCGCCTCGCTCGTCGAGCCGGCATCCGCCGCGGCGGCGGCCTCGATCGCAAGAGCGGCGGCCGGCTTGCGGCGCGGGCCGATCTCGACCAGCAGCAGCTCGCGCACGCCGTCGCCCACGCCGTTGCTGGCGACGTGGTGGAAGCGGCCGTCGGAGTCGGTCACGACCGCCGATTCGAGCTTCCAGCCGCTGCTGCGCTGGACCTGCGGCCAGAACACCATGCCTTGGAATTCGCGCTCGCCCTGCGGCACGCCCGCCGCATCGACGACGCGGCCGCTGAGCACCGGCAGGCGCTTCTGGAAGCGGTACTCCAGCAGCACTTCCTGGCCGGCGCCGCGCGGACCGTCCAGCGCGGGCAGCGACTGGCGCGAGTAGCCGTCGCACTGCACGCGCACGTGGAAGCGCTCGAACAGCGGCAGCGGCTGCAACACGAACTCGCCGTCCTCGAAGGCCCGCCCATAGCGCAGGTTGTCTGCGCGCGCGCGCGCGGGTCCCTGCAGGCGCCCGGTATCGATGCTCACCTGCGCGAGGCCGCGTACGTGCAGCGGCTGCCCCTGCTCGTCGAGCAAGCGCACGCGGATCGCGCCAGTCTCGGGCAGGCGCAACTCGATCTTCGCGGGCGGCCGCTCGGTATCCAAGGCCTGCTCGACCGGCAGCTCGGACGGGTAACCGATCCCCACGCTGAACTCTTGTCCGTCATGGCGCTCGAACAACGGATCGAGCGCCGGCACGAGCGCGTAGGTCCGTCCATCGGCCTGCACGCACGTGCGCGCCTCGTACACCAGGCGGCGTTCGGAGGCCAGCCGCGCGCGCAGCGCGATCGGCGCGCCGACCACCGGCTCGCCGCGCGCATCGAGCACGCTCACCTCGAGCCTGCGCGCCGGCCGCACGTACAAGAGCGCCGGCTCCTCGCTGTTGGTGCGCCACTGTGCCTCGCCGTGCAGGCCGTTCGCGCTGACCAGCACGTGCAGGGCCCCGCGCGGCCGCGGCAGGAACAGCTCGCCCTTCGCATCGCTGGTCTCGACCTCGCCCAGGCGCTCGAAGCGCGCCACCGGATCGGGATCCACGAAGGGCGCGCGTTGGACATCCAGGCTCGGCAGCGGCCAGGTGTCGTAGGCGCGCACCGGCAGATTCGCCACCGGCTCGAGCGTGTCCCGGTTCAGCACGCGCACGCGCAGCCCGCTCGTGCGCCGCGCGGCCGCCGTCGCGCTCGCCGGCTCGGGCGCGGCCAGCACGCCTTGGCGATC
>VGZE01000300.1 GCA_016872755.1 Planctomycetota bacterium | reverse complement strand
CGCAGGGGACGCCCGGTCCGCTCTCGCGCGCTTCGAACGTCCGCGGCGCGTTCGCGCTGCGCGCGCATGCGGCCGCGCGCTTGAAGGGCCGGCGCGTCTGGCTTATCGACGACGTGCTGACCTCCGGCGCGACGGCCGAGGAGTGCGCGCGCGTGCTGCGCGCGGCGCGGCCGAAGAGCGTCGGCGTGCTGTGCCTGGCGCGCGCCTGAGCGAGCGCGCGGCTTGCCCGCCTGCGCGCGCTGTCGCATGCTCTGGCGGACGCGTCGCAGCTGGTGCGGCGGCGCGCAACCCGTGGCGATTCTGTACATCGAACCCTTCGGAGGCATGGCCGGCGACATGTTCGTCGCGGCGTGCCTCGATCTGGGCGATCCGCGCTTCGACATCGCGAAGCTGCGCTCCTTCTGCGCCGCCTTCCTGGGCGGCGCGGTCAGCCTGGAGCCGCGCCAGGTGCAACGCGGTGCGCTGCGCGCGACGCACCTGTCGGTGGCCACGCCCGAATCGGCCGCGGCGAGTGGCGCGCCGCAGACGGCGCTGGGAGCGGCGCAGCCGGACCCGGGCCTGCTGCCGGTCGAGCTGGTGTTCCACCTGCTCGAAGCGGAGGGCGTCGCGGTCGAGCGCGGCCTCGCCGATCTGCTCGAGGTCGCGGCGCGAGCGCCGCTGTCGGAGCGCGGCCGCGCGCGCGTCGCGGCGATCCTCGAGCGCATCGCGCGCGCCGAGGCGCGCGTGCACGGCTTGGACGTCGAGCGCGTGCACTTCCACGAGCTCGGCGCGCTCGACACGCTGGTCGACGTGTGCGGCGCGGTGTTCGCGCTCGAGTCGCTGGGCGTCGAGCGCGTGCACGCCTCCGCGCCGCTGGTCGGCTCCGGCATGCTGCGCTGCGCGCACGGCGAGGTGCCGGTGCCGGCGCCGGGCACGGCCGAACTGTTGAAGGGGATCCCGTGGACCGCCGGCGCGAGCGGCGAGCGCACCACGCCGACCGGCGCGGCACTGCTGGCGGGGCTGGTCGATTCCTTCGAGCCGCCCGCCGGCTTCGCGAGCGAGCGCATCGGCTACGGCGCCGGCACGCGCGACCCGTCCGACGGGCCGGCCAACGCGCTGCGCGTGCAGCTCGGCGCCTGTGCGGCGAGTGCGCCTTCGACGCGCGAGGCCTGGCTGCTCGAGTGCAATCTCGACGATGCCAGCGGCGAGGAGATCGGCTTCCTGCTCGAGCGGCTGCGCGCGGCCGGCGCGCTGGAGGCCTGGACGCAGGCCGTGTCGATGAAGAAGGACCGGCCCGGCGTGCTGGTCGCGGCGCTGTGCCGCGCCGAGCAGCGCGCGGCGCTGGAGGCGCCGTTCTGGGCGCACACGCCGACCCTCGGCGTGCGCTGGACGCGCGTCGAGCGCAGCGAGCTGGCGCGCGAAACGATCGAGGTCGAGTTGCGCGGCGCGCGCGTGCGGGTCAAGTGCCGGCAATTGCCCGGCCGCGCGCCCACGGCGCTCGACCTGTCACCGGAGCACGACGATCTGGCGGCGCTGGCGCGCGCGAGCGGGGTCGCGCTGCGCGACCTGGAGCGCGAGGCGATCGAGCTCGCGCTCGGCAGCCGTTGAGGCGCCCCGGCTACACGATCATGTGCGCCTTCTCCTCGAGATAGCGCACGAAACGGTTCTTCTCGTCGACCAGCAGGCAGCGCGGCACGAGCGGTTCGGCCGAGATGCCGAAGGTCATCAGGATCACGCGGTCGCCGGGACGCACGAGCTTGGCCGCCGCGCCGTTCATCCCGATCACGCCGCTGCCGCGCTCGCCCTTGATCGCGTAGGTCTCCAGGCGCACGCCGTTGGTGTTGTCGACCACGAGCACCTTCTCGTTCTCGTGGATGTCGGCGCGCTCGAGCAGCTCTTCGTCGATCGTGACCGAGCCGACGTAGTCGACATTGGCCTCGGTGACGGTCGCGTTGTGGATCTTGGCGTGCAGGTATTGGCGCAGCATCGGTTCGACTTCCGAGGATAGCCGGTTGCTAGCGCCGGCGGAACGCCTCGATGCCCTCACCGAGCCGGCGCAGGCCCTCGCGCAGCGTTTCGGGCGGCACGCCGCAGCCGATGCGCAGGTGGCCTGGAGCCGCGAAGAACTCGCCCGGAACCGTGTCGACCTGGTGCGCCTGCTGCAGGTGGCGCGACAGCGCGCGCGTGTCGTCGATGCCGGCGATGCGCGGGAATGCGGTGATGCCCAGCGCGGGCGGCACGCACGTGATTCCGTTCGTGCGCGCGAGCCAGTCGGCGAGCAGCGGCGCGCACTCGCGCTCGACGCGCAGGATCGGCTGCACCAGCTCGGGCAGGTGGTCGAGCGCGTGGCGCGCGATCCGGCAGATCGGCGTCGGCGGATCGACCCAGCCCAGGTACGCGCCGTCGAGCAGGCGCTCGCGCTCGTGCGCCAGACCTTCGCCCAGCAGCACCCAGCCGATGCGCAGCGCTCCCAGTCCGTAGGCCTTGGTCAGGCTGCCGATCGAGACCGCGTTGGGCGCGGCCTGGAACGCGTGCACGCGCCGCGCCGGCGGCGCGAACTCCATGTACACCTCGCAGCTCACCAGCACGCCGCCGGCGCGCTCGGCGCTGCGTGCCAACGCGGCGAGTTCCTCGGCCGAGAGCACCGCGCCGGTCGGATTGTGCGAGTTCGTGATGAACACGTGGCCCGGGCGCGCGCCGTCGAGCAGCCGATCGGCCTCGGCGGGGTCGAAGTGCCAGCCCAGCTCCGGCCGTCGCTCGAGCAGCCGCAGCTCGGCGCCGAAATCGCGCGGCAGCGCGCGCAGCGGCTCGTAGGAAGGCGTCTCGGCCGCCACGCGCGCGCCGGCGCGGAACC
>VGZE01000299.1 GCA_016872755.1 Planctomycetota bacterium | reverse complement strand
CGTTGTACGAGGACCACAGCCGCAGCTCCCCGGGCCCGGCCAGCACGCGCGCGCTCGAGAACGCGCTCAGCGCCGGTTGCGGCAGCTCCGCGGCGGCCAGCGCATGGCCGGTCGCGTACAGGATCTCCGCCTCGGTGTTCTCGTCGAGCGCCGCGCTGCCGCGCCGCTCGAGCAATTGCGCGGACAGCGCCAGCGCTTCCTCGCGGCGGCCGGCGCGCACGTGCTCGACCAGCTCGCGCAGTCCGCGCGCGCTGGATCCCGCGT
Organism: Planctomycetota bacterium; assembly: GCA_016872755.1. Lineage (GTDB taxonomy): Bacteria > Planctomycetota > UBA1135 > UBA1135 > GW928-bin9. Next base: position 2,589 of record VGZE01000299.1, on the reverse strand, counting down.
ATCCGGCGGGCCGGGACTCCTGGGCCGCGACGGGGCCCGAGCCGGCGCTCCAGACGAGCGCGACGAGTAGGACCGCCGCGTGCGCCGGGCGCGCCGTGCGACGCTCGTGCAACAGGGCCGCGCACAGCGCCAGTGCGAGTCCCGGCAGCAGGAACCACTGGTAGCGGTCGTGCGGAATGCGCACCAGGCCCTGCTCGAGCGAGCGCGCCTCCAGGCGCTGGATGCGCAGCCGATACAAGTCCTCGAGCGGGGTCGGGCTCTGCTCGGTCGACAGGTAGTCGCCGCCGGTGCTGGTCGCCAGTCGCTCGAGCGTGGCGCCGGCGAGCTGCGTGACGACTTCCTTGCCGTCGGAGTCGGCCAGGAAACCCTCGCGACCATCGCGGGCCGAGAGAGGAATCTTGCCGCCGGCCGCGGTGCCGATCCCGACGACCCAGGTCCGAATGCCGCGTTCCTTCGCCTGCAGCGCGGCCTCCAGACCCTGCCCGGAGAGGTCCTCGCCGTCGGTGACGAGCACGATCGCTTCGTGCGCGCCGCTGCGACCGTCGAACAGCGCCAGCGCGCGCTCGATCGCGGCCGCGAGATTCGTGCCGCCCTGGCGATTGTCCTCGGGCGTGAGCGGTTCGAGCAGGCGCGTCAGCGCGCTGCGATCGCGCGTCAGCGGGGCGATGTCGCGCGTGTCGCCGGCGAAGGCGACCAGCGCGAGCCGGTTGCCTTGGAGCTGCTCGAGCAGGCCCTGCACCTCGCGCTTGGCGCGCGTCAGCCGGTCCGGACGCAGGTCGCGCGCGAGCATCGACCGGCTCGTGTCGATGCACACGACCAGATCGATCCCCTTCTGGCGTGCCTCGCGCAGGCTCCAGCCGCGCGTCGGGCCGAGCAGCGCGAACGCGAAGCACAGCGCGGCGCCGGCGCAGGCTCCGACACGCAGGCCGCCGCGCAGGCGCGAGACCTGACTCTCAGCCCGCCGCGCGAAGCGCTCGTCGAACAACTGCCGCAGCGCGCGGCGGCGCGCCGTCAAGGCCCACGCGCCGCACAGCGCGAGCAGCGGCGCGACCAGCACCGCGGGCAGCCAGATCTCGCGCAAGAGCTCGAAGCTCCACGCGGCGTCGGCGAGCAGCATCACGGCGCGCTCCTTCCCAGTGTCCACAAGCTGGCCCAGGCCAGCGCGAACAGCGCCAGGGCCGGCGCGAGGAACCACGGATACAGGTCGTAGGTCTCGACCCAGCGGATTTCCTCGCGTTCCGTTCGCTCGAGCCGGTCGATCTCCGCGTAGACCTCCTCCAGCGCGGCCTCGTCGTCGGCGCGGAAGAAGCGGCCGCCGGTCTCGCGCGCCAGGAGCTCCATCTCGCTCGTGTCGAGGCTGAACTCGGTCGGCACGATGCCGCGCAGCGGATCGTCCCGATACGTGTACTTCCCGGCCATGATCGTGTACACGCGCACGCCCTCGCTGCGCGCCAGCCTGGCCGCCTCGGCCGGCTCGATCTCGCGGCGCGTGGTCTCGCCGTCGGACAGCAGCACGACCAGCTTCGACTTCGAGCGGCTCTCGCGCAGCGCGGCCACGCTGCGCGCGAGCCCGGATCCGATGGCGGTGCCGTCCTCGTCGCTGTTCGGCCGCGCCATCTGCACACTGTCGAGGAATCCGAGCAGCGCGTTGGCGTCGAGCGTGTCGGGACAGACCAGGTCGGGATAGTGCGCGAACGTGACCAACGCGACGTTGTCGCGCGTGCCGGAGTCCCCCAGCATGCGCCGCTCTGCGAAACGGCCCGCGACCTCCTTGACCACCTGCAGCCGGCTCTTGCCCGGAGCGAGGTCCTCGAAGGCCATCGAGCTCGAGCGGTCGATGCACAGCACGATGTCGACCCCCTCGCTGCGCAGTTCCGTTTCCTCGCTGCCCGCCACCGGACGCGCCAGCGCGAAGACGGCGCCGAGCAGCGCGACGAGCTCGCACAGCGCCGCCAGCGGCCGCAGCGCCTGCCGCCACGAACTGCCGTAGCTGAGCTGACCGGCCGCAAGCGCCGGCACGCTGCCGGCGAGCGCCGGCCGCGCCGCGCGGCGCTGCGCGATCAGCCAGGCCACCAGGACCAGCGGGGCCAGCACGAGCATCCACGGATCGCCGAGCGAATAGCGGCCGAACAGCGGGAGCTGGGCCTCGGCCGAGGACTGCACGTCGCCCGCCTGCAGGAACGCGAGCGCCAAGGTCGATCCCAGCTTCGATTCCAGCGCGATCATGCCACGGCCTCCGCCCGTTCGGCGGGCTCGGCACCGGGCAGGCCGCGCGCGCGCAGCGCATCCAGGCACTCGCGGGTCTCGGTCAGCCAGGTCTGGCGCGCGAACGGGCTGGCGGAAGCGCCGGCCCAGCGCGCGCCTTGCAGGTGCAGCAGCAAGCCCGACAGCCGCTCGCGCTCGCTCGCCCGTGCGTCGAGCGCCGCGACGAACTCCTCGTCCGTCAGCGCCGCGCGCGCAGCGCTGCCGCGCTGAACGCGCAGGCCCGGGCTCAGTTCGGACACGCCGTCGCGCGCGAGCGCGGCCAGCGCATGCGCGAGCGCCGCCGCATCGAGTCGCTCGGCCTCGGCCTCCAGTGCGGCCAGGCGC
>VGZE01000298.1 GCA_016872755.1 Planctomycetota bacterium | reverse complement strand
CGCCACCAAGGCCCGATCTGGGCTCTGGTGGACCACTTGACGGATCGCCCAGCCGCGGCGAACATCCCTCTCGCGGTCGACGACGGCCGCCTCCGGCGAACGTCATCCGCTTGGAGTTCCTATCCCCCCTCGCGTGCTAGCCGGTTCCTCTCATCGCATCTCTCCACACGACGCGGCCACGTTAGGATCGGCGTCCATGAGAGCCACGCGAGTCACACTGGTGTTCCTGACCGTGCTGGTCGGCGGCGCGTTCGTGCTGTGGAAGCTCGCAGGCCGCGAGACGCGAGCGGATGCGGCCCTGCCGACCGCCGTGGCTCCGGCGCCCGCGCCGACTGACGCTCCCGCGCCCGCGCCGCCGGTTTCCGGCGCGATCGAGCGCACCACAGCGGAGCCAACACGCGCAGAGGTCGCTCCGGCGCTCCCGAGCGCGGAGGCTCCGGCGCCGCCGAACGCCGAGATGGCGTTGCAGGGTCGCGTGATCGTGACCGACACGCACGGCCGCGAGCTCACCGACCTCGACGGCGAGTTCTCGCTCGGCCTGTGGAGAGGCGACCACGGGAGCACGCTGAGCGTGAGCTTCTTCTCGGGGCAGTGGAGCACGACCGCGTCGGATCCGGGCTCGCTCGAGGGACTGTCGGTCATGCACCTCGTCGCCGGAGGCCGGGTCGCGCTCGTCGACCACCCCGCCGAGCGCGTAGACACGCCCGCCGACGGCGAACTCACGGTCCGCGCGCACTACGCGCCTGCGTCGATCCTGCGCGTCGTCGACGCCGGGAGCGGCGCGGACCTGGCCGGAATCGAGCTCGTGCGCGTGCAGGACTTCCCGGACGACGATGCAGCGCACCCGGGCCCCGATTTCGAGAGCCGCGTCGTTGCGCGCGATCTCGTCTCCCCGATCGTTCTCGATCCGCACTCGACGGCGCTGATACGGTGGCCCTTACTCGAGTTCGTACCGCCGGTTCTGGTCGGCTGCGCCGGCTTCGCCTGGGCGCGGGTCGAGATCGACTTCGAGCGCGGTGGCGAGCGCACGGTCGCGCTCGTGCGCGGCGCCGACCTGACGCTCGGCGTGCGCGGCGTGACCCCGAACTCCCGCGCGCGGCTGCGCCTGCGGGCGGCGGGCGTCGCCGCGCCGGTGCTGGACGCGCCGCTCAAGGCGGACGGCGTGCTCGAGCTCGGCGGGTTGACGCCCGGGGATGTGCGCATCGCCGCCGAAATCGGCGAGTGGTATCGCTCGCCGCGGGTGCTGGGCGAGATGTCCGTCACCTTGCGAGCCGGCGAACGCCAGCGGGTCGAGCTCGCGCTCGGTGCCCCGCCGGCCTTCGAGACGGCGACCGCCGGTGGGATCGTGCATGTCCACCGGGCCTGGAACATGGGCGCGGCGACGGTGGTGATGAATCTGCTCGACACGCCGCTGGAAGGGTTCGCCGAGCAGCAGTCCTTCGGTGCGACGCGCGTCGAGTCGGCGCGCGAGGGCTTCGACGCCTTCCGCTGGTCGTGCGAGCGCATGCAGGTCGGCCGCTACGAGCTCGGCCTGGTGCAGCCGCAATTCAGCGTCCCCGTCGAGCTGCCCACGGGAGGTCGAGCGGACTTCGAGCTGGTGGTTCCGGCGCCCGCGGAGCTGCTGGTACGCGTCGTCGACGACGCGACCGGCGAGGCGGTCGTGACCGACGAGCTCGCCTGGCACCCGCGCTACCCGGAGGGCGCGACCGGGGGCCGTCTGGAGCGCGCCGTGCGCGACGAGGCGCGCGGCGGCTACTTGATCCGCGCGCCCGCGGCTCCGATCCAGCTGACGTTGTGGAGCATGGACTTCCTGCCCTACGACGACGAGGTCGATCTCTCGCGCGGCGTGCAGGAGCTCACGCTGCGCCTGCAGCGCGCCTGCGGCATCGAGATCTCGCTGCGCTGCGGCGACACGCGCCTGCCGATCCCGGAGGAGTGGGAAGGAGAGCCGACCGCTGTCGTCGGGGCAGGCGAGACGAGACTGACAAGCTTCGGCAACCTGACGCGGCTCTTCGTCGTCAGCGAGCCCGGCACCTACGCGATCGACCCGCCCAAGGTCCCGGGCTACGCGAAGCCGCCCGCGCAGCGGATCGAGGTCCTAGCCGGCCGCGTCACCGAGCACGCGGTCGAGCTCGAGCTCGAGCATCCCTGAGCAGTGCGAGGTCGAGCTCCACGCCGCCGCCGCCACCTACTCGCACGCAGCTTCCGCTCCCGCCTCACCGACCGCACCCAGCTCCTCCGCCCGCTCGCGCTCGTCGCGCTCGACCTGGGCCGAGCTCTTGCGACCAGGACTTCGTTGTCGACATCCTCACCTGCCCGCACTGCGGCGGTCCGCCCTGCCGCAGCGCGCGGCTCACAGACCCCATCGTCGTGCGCAAGATCCTCAGCGGCCCTCGGCCACCCGACCGAGCCCTCGCACGCTGCGCCAGCTCGCTCGCACGAACAGCTCGGGCCTCGCCTGAGCCGCCGACTCTTGCGCCGCCGCGTCCCCGACACGCGCAAGCTGCGCGCGCTCGGCTTCGCGCCGCAGCGCGAGCTCCGCGAAGGCCGCGCGGCGTGCTGGAAGGCGAGCGCGAGCGCGAAGTAGGGCAGGCCGACTTCGGGCAGCCAACGACCGTGCCCCAACTCCGCGCGAGCGGGCCGGGGCACGGAAGCGATCGGGCGCAGCGCTCGAACTACTGGCCGACCTTCTCCCGCAGCGCAGCGTTGTCGGGGTAGAGCGCGAGGCCGGCGGCCCAGGTCTCGCTCGCCTTGGCGGCGTTGCCCACCCGACCGAGCCTCCACGCCCCGCACCCGCGCGCCCACGCGAACAGTTCGACTTCGCCTGAGCCGGCGCCCTTCACCACATCCAGCCCGCTCCTCGCCCGCGACCCGCGCCGGCCGGCAGGCCC
>VGZE01000297.1 GCA_016872755.1 Planctomycetota bacterium | reverse complement strand
TCGAGCGAACTGCGTGCGCTCGGTGCCGCCGCCAAGGACGCGCCGGACGCCGCCGCGCGCGAGGACGCCGCGCACGTCGCGCGCGCACGCGAGGCTTGGAAACGCGATCTGGTCGCGCTCGGTGATCAACGGCTGCGCCTGGTCGCCGCCGAACCGCGCATCGAGTCCGTGCGCATGGTGCTGAGCTGGGCGGACCTCGTGTGCGGCGCGCTCGAGGAACTGTGGGGCGCCCCGGCCGCTCCCGCTGCTCCGCCGCTGTCGATCTGGCTGCACCCCGACCTGGAGAGCTACCGCGCGCTGGTGCCGCAGCAGACGCCCGACCTCAAGCGCCAGCCCGAGACGGCGCTGGCCTGGCACGACTGGGAGCGCGAAACGGTGCACATCGTGCTGCCCCAGGACTCCAAGTTGCTCGTTTCGACGCGCGCGGCCTTCGCGCACGCGCTCGCGCACCTGTGGATGCGCACGCGTATGCCCGGCGTGAAACCCGGCGTGCCGATCGACGACGAGTTGCCCGGCTGGTGGATCCCCGTCGGCATGGCGACCTTCGTCGAGGAGCTCGGCTTCGACGAGGGAGCGCGCACCTTCGGTGTTCAGACCGGCCTGACGCCCAGTTTCGACATGGTCGGCCAACTGGGCAGCGAGGGCCTGCTCGAGTGGAGCGACCTGTACACGTGGGATCGCGCGCGTACCGCGCGCGTGGATTCGCGCGGCTCGCAAGTGGTCGGACAGCGGCTGGTGCTCGGCCCGAAGGTGCTCGTCTCGCAACTGCAGCTGTACTACCTGCAGGCGGCCGCGACGGTGCACTACCTGTGGAGTGCCGAGGACGGCCGGTATCGGCAGGCGCTGCTCGACCTCGTCGGAGCCTGGCACGCCAACGAGCACAAGAGCGTCGAGATCGGAAAGGCCTTCGGCCTCGATGCGGCCGATCTCGGCAAGCGCGTGCACGAGTGGACGCGCGAGGTCTCGGCCGCGCCGCTGCGGTAGGCAGTGCGCGGAGGCGTCAGGCGCGCGCCGCCGGCGCCGCCGGCAGCACCAGGCCGAGCGCGTCGGCTGGGGGGATGTACAACCCGCAACGCCTCACCAGCGGCTCGAGTTCGTTCAGGTACTCGCGCACCAACTGCTCGTTCGAGCGGTCGCGCAGGCGCAGCGCGACCGCGCGCGCGTCACCGCGCGAAGCGGGTCGGCCGAACGAGCGCAGCGCGATCGCGAGCCAGCGCGAGAAGAGCTGCTGCGCGTGCGGCCGGTTGGCGGGATCGGAGCAGTACTCGGCGAAGCCGGCCAGCTCGACCTGCTCGCGCGGCCAGGACTGCTCGAGGTACGAGCGCGCGATCGCCGCGAAGGCGCGGCTGGCACAGTCGACGTAGGCGCGCATCGCGGTGCGCTCGGCGAGCTCGCACAGGTGCCGTCCGATCGCGTACTCCAGGCGCGTGGCTGGATACGGCACCGCGTCCATGCGCGCGCGCACCGCGTTCTCCAGGTCGGTCCAGCCCAGCTCGCGGTACAGCGCCTGCAGTTCGCGGAACAGACGCAGGTTCGTGTCGAGCTCGGCAGCCAGCATCAGCTTGGTGTCGATCTCCGGGATGTACTGCAGGGAATGGCCGAGGATGTTGATCGCGACGAGCTGTCGCCAGGCCTGCTTCTCAATGATCGAGCGCAGGATCGTGCGGCCTTCCTCATCGAGTTCGACTCGTTGCATGGTCGGGCCTAGGAGAACGGGTCACGGGGTTGGTCGGGATCGATGCCCGAGAGCGCTTCGTCGGGGATGACGAGGCGCGCGACAGGCTTGCCGCCGACGATGTGGCTGTCGATGATCTCGTCGACGTCGGCGACGGTCACGCGTCCGTACCACACGCCGTCGGGGTAGACGACCACGGCGCAACCGAGCGCGCACTGGTCGAGACAGCCGGCCTTGTTGGGCCGCACGATGCGCTTGTAGCCGCGTTCGTAGAGCTTCTTCTTGAAGGCCTCGGCGAGCTCCGCGCCGCCCTTGGACTTGCAGCAGCCCTTCGGGTCGTCGCTGGCGCGCTCGTTCGTGCAGATGAAGACGTGGCGTTGGAATCGGGCCATGGGAGATGCCTGCCTGCTCAGCCGAGCAGTTGCTTGGCGAGGATCGACTTCTGGATCTCGCTCGTGCCTTCGTAGATGCGCAGCGCGCGCGTCTCGCGGAACAAGCGTTCGACGACGCTGCCGCGGCGCACGCCGAGCCCGCCCAGGTGCTGCACGGCGCGATCGCAGATCCAGCTCGCGCTCTCGGTCGCATGCAGCTTGGCGCGCGCGACCTCGAGCCCCGCGTCCGCGCCCGCGTCCACCGCCGCGGCCGCTTCCTCGACCAACAGCTGCGAGGCGCGCAGGCGCACGTCCATCTGCGCGACGTCGAAGCGCAGGCCCTGGTTGGCGGCGAGCGGCCGCCCGAACTGCCGGCGCGCCTTCAAGTGGGCGATCGACTCGTCGAGCGCGCGCCGCGCAAAACCATTGGCCGCCGCGGCGACCGTGGTGCGGAAGCGCGCCAGGGTGCCCAGCGCGAGCGCGAGGCCGTGGTCCACCTCCCCCAGCAGCGCCGCCGGCTCGAGCTCGACGCCGTCGAAGCGGAGCTCTCCGATCGGATGCGGCGCGATCACCTCGAACGGCTCGATCGACAGGCCGCGGCAGGGCGCTTCGACGGCGAACATCGAGAGTCCCTCGGCCGTGCCCGGCTCGCCGCTCGTGCGCGCGAGCACGGTGTAGAAGTTCGCGAGCCCCGCATTCGAGATGAAGGTCTTGTGGCCGTCGAGGCGCCAACCGCCCGCGCTGCGCGTCGCGCGCGTCGCGACCTCGGTCAGGCTCGAGCCCGCGCCGGGTTCGGTCAGCGCGAATGCCGCCACCGCCTCGCCGCGCGCAGCCGCCGCGAGTCGGCGCCG
>VGZE01000296.1 GCA_016872755.1 Planctomycetota bacterium | reverse complement strand
ACTGATCAGCTCACGAACCCGATCGACATCGGATAGCGGTAGTCCTTCCCATCGTTCGCCTTGACCGCGGCGATGATGCACAGCACGAGGTTGAGGAACCCGAGCAGCCAGCACAGGAAGATCCCGATGACGACGAGCACGAGCACGAGGCTCACGATCCAGGCGATCAGCATCGTGAGCTGAAAGTTGAGCGCCTCGGCCGCCTGCCTGCGCATCCAGGGGCTCTCGTCCTTCTTCATGAAGTAGATGATCAAGGGCGGCAGGAACCAGAAGAAGATCCCGGACAGGTGCATCAGCAGCGCCAACGTGCGGTCGGACGAAGGGACTTCCTGGGACGCGGTCTCCTGCATGGAACTCTCCGGCGAGGCGCGGAGGAGATTCTCCGCGCTCGGAACGCCGCGCGGAGTATACGCCCGGATTGCTACGCTGCGCGCGAGTCGTGCGCATCCTCTTCCTCGCCCAGCGCGTCCCCTATCCACCCAACCGCGGGGACAAGATCACGACCTGGCGGCTGGTCGAGCGCATGCGCCGCCGCCACGAGGTCCGTGTCGTCGCCTTCGCCCACGGAGAGGACGATCTGGCTGCGGCGCGCGAGCTCGCGGCCAAGGGCATCCCGACGACCGCGATCCCCTACGACCGCTCCCGAGCGCTCGTGCGCTCGTGGCCGGCGCTGTTGAAGGGCGATCCGATCACCTTGCACGCGTATGGGTCGCGGCAGTTGCAGCGCGCGGTCGACGAGGAGCTCGCGCGCGGCATCGAGCTCGCCTACGCGTACAGCTCCTCGATGGGCGCCTTCCTGCTCCCGCATGCCGGACAGCCCTGGGTCATGCACTTCGCGGAGCTCGACAGTGACAAGTGGGCGCAGTACGCGCAGCAGAAGCGCTGGCCGGCCAGCTGGATCTACGCGCGTGAGAGCCGCCTGCTGCTCGAGTTCGAGCGTCGCATCGCGGCCGTCAGCCGCGCAAACGTGTTCTGCACCGGACTGGAGCAGTCGATCTTCCGCGAGCGCATTCCGGGGCGCGATTCGTGCGTGCTGCGCAACGGAGTCGACCTCGAGCACTTCCGGCCGGCGCCAGAGCTCGCCGAGCCCGGCCACATCGTGTTCACGGGCGTGATGGACTACTTCCCCAACGTCGATGCCTGCGAGTTCTTCGCGCGGGAGGTGCTGCCCTCCATCCGCCGCGAGCACCCGGAGGCGCGCTTCTCGATCGTCGGATCGCATCCGACGGCCGAGGTTCGGGCCTTGGGGAACTTGCCCGGCGTGACCGTCACCGGCTTCGTGCAGGACACGCGCGACTGGTTGGCGCGCGCGTCGGTCGCCGTGGCGCCGCTGCGCATCGCGCGCGGTATCCAGAACAAGGTCCTGGAAGCCTGCGCAATGGGGCTGCCGGTCGTCGGCAGCACCTGCGCGACGCAGGGCGTCGAGTGGCGCGCGGAACAGGGCGCGGCACCGTTCGTGGTCGCTGACGGAGCCGCGGCCACGACGGCCGCCGTGCTCGCGCTGTTGAAGGATCGCGCGGCGGCGGAGAAACTGGGCCGCTCGGCGCGGACTTTCGTCGAGTCGCGCTACGCCTGGGAGCGCTGCCTCGACGAGCTCGACGCGCTCTTGGCGCGCTGCGCGCCGACTGCCTGATCCCGAACCACTCCGATGAGCCAGCCGACCCGTCACGAGATCGTTGCCGCCACTTTCGACAGCTGGGCCGAGGCCGGCCGCGCGGCGGGCATGGAACGCGGGCATTCGGACGTGGTCGTGCAGGTGATCGAGCGCATGGAAGTGCGCCCGGGGCAACGCATCCTCGACCTCGGCTGCGGCAGCGGCTGGAGCACGCGACTGCTCGCGCAGGCCGCGCCGGGTGCCACGGCCGTGGGCATCGACGTGTCCCCGGCCATGATCGCGCGCGCCGAGGCCGCCCACTCGAACACGATTCGCGCGCGCTACGACCTCGGATCCTTCGAGAAGCTGGAGTTCCGCGATCTGAGCTTCGATCGGGCCTTCTCGATGGAAGCGCTGTATTACGCCGTCGATCTCGATCGGGCGCTAACGGAGGTCGCGCGCGTGCTCAAGCCGGGCGGGCGCGTCGATTTCGTGCTCGACTTCTATCGCGAGAGCCCGCGGACTGCGCAGTGGGCGGAGCTCGTCGGACTCCCGATGCACTATCTCGCGATCGACGAGTGGTGCGCGCGACTCGCCCGCGCAGGCTTCCCCGGAGCGCGCGCGGAACGCGTCGTCGATCGGCGCGGACCGGCGCGCGGCTCGCCGGACCCGAGCGGCGATCCGCACCTGTCGGAAGAGCTGCACCGCGCCGGCAGCCTGTGGCTGTGCGCGAACAAGCCGGCCTGAGCCCCGGGCGTGCGCCGTTGCCGTTCCGGCACCCGAATGTCCGACGCGGTCCTCCGTAGCCGCCGAGCTATAGAATCCGCCGTCCGGGAATTCGCCGTTCGAAACGCATCGCCGCTTGGGCTCCTTCTTCCATCTGCCCTGGGGTCTGCTGGCCCTGCTCGCCGTGCCGGCGATCCTCGCGCTGCACTTGTTCCGGCGGCGCTTCCAGCCGCGCGTGGTGAGCGCGCTCTTCCTGTGGGCGCCCGACGATCACGTCGTGGTCGCGGGCCGCAAGCGCGAGCCGCTGCGCCAGTCGGTCTCGCTGTGGAGCGAGCTCCTCGCCGCAGCCTGCCTCGCGCTGGCGCTGGCCGGCCCGCGCTCGTGCGGGCAGGAGAGCGCGGAGCACCTGGTGGTCGTGCTCGACGGCTCCGCCTCGATGGCCGCCACGGGCACCGACGGCTGATCCGCCCCCCGAATCCGGATCCACCCACAACGTTAGGATCCCGGACTCAGGAGGCCCCAGTTGGGACGCAAGAAGCACACTGCAGAACAGATCATCCAGAAGCTACGTGAGGCGGAGATCGTTT
>VGZE01000295.1 GCA_016872755.1 Planctomycetota bacterium | reverse complement strand
AGCGGCGCCGCTGAGTCCCAGCTCGGCCGCGCCCTCGTAGACTGTCCGGCTTCCCATGACACTGCTGTCGGTCGAGAACATCCGCCGCTCGGTCGAGGGCAAGGAGCTGCTGCGCGGCATCGACCTCGCGATCGGCGACGGCGAGCGCTTGGGCCTGGTCGGCCCCAACGGTTGCGGCAAGTCCACGCTCGTGCGGATCCTCGCCGGCGCGGAGGAGCCCGAGGAAGGCGAGCGCGTGGTGCGGCGCGGATTGCGCATCGGCTACCTCGACCAGGATCCGCGCCTGCCGGTCGGCTCGACCGCTCGCGAGGCCGTGCGCGCCGGGCTCGTCGAACGCGCCGGAGTGCTCGCGCGGATCGACGAAGTGCACGCCGAGCTCGCGCGCGGCGCCGGATCGCGGGAGCGCTCGCTGCTCGGAGAGCAGGAGCGGCTCGAGCAGCGTCTCGAGCGCCTCGGCGGACACGACATCGAGCACCGCATCGAGGCGATGCTGCAGGATGTCGGCCTCGTCGATCCCGATGCCGCTTGCGCACGACTCTCGGGCGGCGAGGCGCGCCGCGTCGCGCTCGCGCGCCTGTTGTTGTCGGATCCCGAGCTCCTGCTGCTGGACGAACCGACCAATCACCTCGACGCGTTCGTGATCGAGTGGCTCGAGGACTGGCTGCTCGAGCGCGACGTGCCGCTCCTGCTCGTCACGCACGATCGCTACTTCCTCGATCGCATCGTCACGCGCATCGTCGAGATCGATCGCGGCGCGCTGCACTCGTACGAGGGCAACTACAGCGCGTTCGTCGTGGCGCGCGGCGAACGCCTGGCCAGCGAAGAGCGCTCGGAATCGACGCGCCTCAACCTGCTGCGCCGCGAGACCGCGTGGATGCGGCGCGGGGCGCCGGCGCGCACGACCAAGGCGAAGGCGCGCATCGAGCGCTTCCACGATCTGCTTGCCGGCGCGCCCGAAGCGACTTCGCGCGAGCTCGCCTTCGAGATCCCGCCGGGGCCGCGCCTCGGCGATCGCGTCGTGCGACTCGCGCGCGTCGGGCATTCGATCGCCGGCCGCCGGCTCTTCGAGGGCCTCGATCTCGACCTCGATCCTCGCGAGCGGCTCGGCGTCGTCGGCCCCAACGGCGCCGGCAAGACGACGTTGCTGCGGATCCTGCGCGGCGAGCTCACACCGTCGGAGGGGCGCGTCGAGATCGGCGAGACGGTTCGCTTCGCAGGCATCGACCAGGGGCGTACCGACCTCGATCCGGCCAAGACCGTGGCCGAGGAGGTCGCGGGCAAGTACGAGCACGTGCGCATCGGCGAGCGCAGCGTGCGCATCGAGAGCTTTCTGGACGGCTTCCTGTTCCCGGGCCCGATGAAGCACGCGCCGATTTCCAAGCTCTCCGGCGGCGAGAAGGCGCGCGTGCTGCTCGCGAAGTTGCTGTGCGCGGGCGGCAACGTGCTGGTGCTCGACGAACCCACCAACGATCTCGATCTGATGGCGCTGCGCGCGCTCGAGGAGGCGCTGCTGGGCTTCGAGGGGGCCGTGATCGTGGTCAGCCACGATCGTTGGTTCCTCGATCGGATCGCGACGCGAATCGTGCACATGGACGGGCATGGAGGAAGCGGCGTGCACACCGGCGACGTGTCGAGCCTGATCGAGCGGCTCGTGCGCGAGCGCGAGGCACGAGCGCGCAGGCAGGGCGAGGCGAAGCGCGCGCAGAGCGCGGACATCGTGAGCGCGACGGCCGCGCTGCCGCCCGCCAAGGTCAAGCGGCTCGCGCCGTGGGAGCAGCGCGAGCTCGACGAGCTGCCCGCACGGATCGCGGTGCTCGAGGCGCGCGTTGCCGAGTTCGACGAGAAGCTGGCGGACCCCGCGCTGTATCGCCGACCCGCCGACGAGCAGAAGCAGGCTCGCGCCGCACAGGAGGCCGCCGCGAGAGAACTCGCGACGCTGATGGAGCGCTGGGAGGCGCTCGAGTCGCGCAACTAGCGGCCGCTACAGCGAGCGCAGCAGCACGTTGCGGAACGCGACCGGATCGTCGTGTCCGGCGAAGCCGAAGTGCCCGCTCGCGCGCAGCCGTCCCGCGAATTTCTCGAGCGGGTACATGGCCTCCTTCACCGTCGCGAGGTCCGTGTCGAGGATGCGCGTTCCGTTGACCTCGACCTGGATCGTCGAGCCGCGCACCAGGATCTCCTGGAAGTTCCATTCGCCGGGCGGGCGCAGATAGCCGCGCTGCGCGGCGACCATGCCGTAGGCCGAGCCGTGGTACTGCCGCGCGTCGAGCTTCGCGTAGCGCGCGTCCTCGCTGTCGAGCACTTGCAACTCGCACATTCCGCTGTAGGCCGCGTCCCCCTCCCCGGGATAGCGGATCGCGAGCCCGTTGTTGCCGCCTGGCGGCAACAGGAACTCCACGCGCGCGGCGAAGTCCGCGTACTCGCGTCGCGTGTACAAGGTGCCGCCGCTGCCGCGCTTGCAGCGCAGCGCGCCGCCCTCGATCTCCCAACCGTCGAGCGCGCCGTTCCAGCCGTCGAAGCTCGCGCCGTCGAAGACGCGCTCGAACCGCGTCGCGCCCTGCGCCGCCAGCAGCGCGTTCGCTTCGGCCGCCGGGATCTCGCGCAGCCACAGCTTGCGCCAGCGGATCTCGCCGCCGTGCGTCTGCAGTTGGATCGGCCCCGCGCGGGGCAGTGCGAGCTTGCGGTCGAAGTAGTTTTCCAGGCGCGCGTGGTCGACGACGAGCGCATCGTTCAGCCAGACCGACACGCGCTCGCCGATCATCCGCACGCGCAGCGCATTCCACTCGCCGAACGGCTTGTCGGCTTTCGTGAGCGGATCCTTGCCGGCCGCGCCCGGCGAGTTGTTCCACAGTCCGCCCGAGCCCTTGTCAGCGCCGAGATTCCACTTGCCGCCCGCCTCGGTCGTGTCCCAGATCTGGATTTGCGGGCA
>VGZE01000294.1 GCA_016872755.1 Planctomycetota bacterium | reverse complement strand
AGCGCGAGTTGCGCCTCGAGCTCGCGCACGCGCGCTTCCTCGGTCGTCGGCGCTCGCGGCGCCGCTGTCGCGTCGAGCGGCGGAGCATCCAGGGCCGGACCGCGCGCGGCCACGACCGGCGGCGCACTCCCCGGTGTCGAGTGTTCGGCATCGCGCGGCCCGCCGCGTCCACGCAGCGACAGCCATCCGATCAGCGCGAGCGCGACGAGCGCTGCCGCACCGAGCAGCAGCGGTGTGCGCGAGCGCGTCGCGGCCTGCGTCGGGACGGACGCCGCGGGCGTCCGCCCGCGCTCGAGCGCTTCGAGCGCCTGCAGCAGCTCGGCTGCGCTCTGCGGGCGCTCGCGCGGTTCCTTCGCCAGCAGGCGCTCGATCAGCCGCACGGCCTCGGCCGGACAATCGGGAGCGAGCGGCGCGAGCGGCGGCGGCGGCTGCGTGAAGGCCGCGCGCAGGATCTCGCGCGTGTTCGCGCCCTGGAAAGGCGTGCGCCCCGCCAACAGTCTCCACACCGTCGCGCCGAGCGAGTACAGATCCGAGCGGTGGTCGGCCGGCTCGCCGCGCGCCTGCTCGGGCGCGATGAAGTGCGGCGTGCCGAAGATGCGCCGCTCGCCGCCCGCGTCCGCGGCCACGGCCTCCGGGTGCGTCGAGGCCGCCAGACCCAGGTCGGCCAGCTTGACCAGCCCGCCCGGGCCGAACATCAGGTTGGCCGGCTTGACGTCGCGGTGCACGAGCTGGCGCGCCCGCGCGTAGTCGAGCGCGCGCGCCGCGTCCCGCAGGATCGGCTGCACCTCGCGCCACGACAGCCGCGACTTGCGCGCGACGAGGTCCTCGACGCTGCCGCCCTCCATGTACTCCATCGACAGGTAGTGCAGCTCGTCGCCACCGGCCTGTGCCGGGGCGGTCCCGACGTCGTAGACCACGACGACATTCGGGTGGTTCAGCGCGGCGGCCGCGCGTGCCTCGCTCTCGAATCGCCGCACGAAGGCCGCGTCGCGCGCCAGCGCCGGCGACAGGAACTTCAACGCGACCGGGCGCTCGAGTCGCTCCTGCACGGCCAGCCAGACCTCGCCCATCGCGCCGCGTCCCAGCCGGCGCTGCATGCGCATACCGGGCACCTGCGGCGTGCCGCCGCGCGTGACCTCCAGCACGGCCGCGCCGATGCGCAGGCGGTCGCCGTGCTCGAGCCGCGCGGCCTGCACGCGCTTGTCATTGACCAGGACACCGGCCTTCGAACCGAGGTCCTTGAGCGCGAAGCCGCCCTCCTTCAGTCGGCCGATCGCGCAGTGCGCCGAATCGACATCGGGCGCGTCGAGCACGAGCCCGGCCAGGTCCGGCGAGGAGCCGATCACCAGCGAGCCGCTCTCGGGCAACGCGCGCGGCGGTGCTTGCGAGCCGACCACCACCAGGTACAGCGGGCCCGTGCTCATCCCGCGCGGCTCGCGTCGGAGAACAGCGCGCTGCCGATGCGCACGACGTCGGCGCCGGCCTCGATGGCGAGCTCGAAGTCGGAACTCATGCCCATCGAGAGCCGCGCGCGACCCGCGGTGAAGCGCGCCGGATCGAGCGCGGCGGCGAGCTCGCGCAGCCCGTCGAAGACCTCGCGCGCGGCGCGCCGCGACGCGTGCTCGTCGGCGATCAGCGGCGCCATCGTCATCAGGCCGAGCCAGCTGACGGTCTCGCTGCGCGCGCCGCGTTCCACCAAGGCGCGCAACTCGCTCGGCGCCAACCCGCCCTTGTCGGCTTCCGGCCACAACTTGACCTGCAGCCACAGCCCGAGTCCGCGGCCCTCCTCCTCGCACACGCGCGCCAGCGCGTCGTGCAGCGCGACCGAATCGACCGAGTGGACCTGCGCACAGACCCGCGCGATGCGGCGCGCCTTGTTGCGCTGCACGTGACCGATGCAGTGCCAGCGCGCCCGTAGGCCGCGCTCGGCGAACCACGCGCGCTTGTGTTCGAGCTCGTCGGCGCGGTTCTCGGCGAGGTCGCACAGCCCCAGTTCCAAGAGCTCGGCCGCGCGCGCCGCATCCACCGACTTCGTGACCGGCAGGATCTGCACGTCCCTGCGCGCGCGGCCGGCGCGCGAGCAGGCGGCGCTCACGCGCTGCTCGACGGCGGCGAGCCGCTCGGACAGGGAGACGCGGGGCGCTGGCGGCAGGGTCGGCACGGGTTCGATCGTCAAGGTAGCTCGCGCGCGCTCTCGATTCACGCTCGGTTCAGCGCGGCGGGGGCACGTACAGCCCGTCCGGATCGGCACCCAGGAAGCCGGCGTCGTAGACGCGTCGATCCACGCGCGTCAGCCGGCGCAGCGCGGGGCGGGGCGCGATGGCGTGGTGTCGCAACGCGTACAGCGCGGCCTCGATGCGCGGCAGCGCCGCGTCGTCGACGCGCCAGTGCCGGTTCTCGAAGCGCGCCAGCGGCAGCGGGACCGAATAGCGCCGCAGCGTCTTCTCGCCGTTCAGGTTGTAGTAGAACTCGAAGTAGGACAGCGCGAGCTCGCGCAGGTCGCGGTGGATCGCCTCGCGAAAGCGCAGCGTGCTCGTGTTCGACTTGCCGACCGCGCCCCACAAGCCGTCGACGCGGAACAGCGCCAGCACGTGATCGTCGTCGCGCTCGGCCTCCAGGTCGAACAACAGCGCCGGATGGCCGAGCCGCTCGAGGGCCGCGGCGGCGAAAACGGCGCCGTCCAGGCAGTGCGCGCGCCGGTCGCGCAGCACACGCCGCGGCGCGCGCGCGAAGTCGTCGGTCGAATAGTCGAGCCCGTCCAGGAAATCCTGGATCGCGCGCGGCGTGCTCAGCCGAGCGAGCACGCGCCGGTCGCGGGCGTCGAATTCGCCCGCGGCTGTGGACGGGGAACTCATCCGCGATCCGGCGCGCGCGGGTACAGCTCCAGGCGCAGGCGCGCGCGCGTCGTGCGGCGCAGCTTGTGTCGTTCGCACGGGCGCAGCCC
>VGZE01000293.1 GCA_016872755.1 Planctomycetota bacterium | reverse complement strand
TCGCGGCCATGCAGCGCTGACCGGCACAGCCCGTGAAGCTCGCCACGACGTTGGCGGCGGTCAGGGAACGATCGGCGTCGGGCACGATCATCAGGTGGTTCTTGGCGCCGCCGAGGCAGAGCATCGTCTTGCCGGTTGCGCTGCCGCGCGCGTAGACCATGCGGCCGACGCGCGTGCTGCCGACGAAGCCGACAGCCTTGATGCTGGGGTGATCGCAGAGCGCGTTCACGGCATCCGCGCCGCCGTTCACGACATTGAACACGCCATCGGGCACGCCGGCTTCCTTCACGAGCAGCGCGAGCCGGCCCGCGCTGAAGGGCACGACCTCGGACGGCTTGAGCAGGAACGCATTGCCACCGACGAGCGCCTGCGGGAGCATCCACATGCACACCATGAGCGGAAAGTTGAAGGGCGAGACGCCCGCGACGACGCCCAGCGGCTCGTGATCGACGCGGCAGTTGACGCCGCGGCTCACATCGAGCTGCTCGCCGGCTCCCACATTGCCGAGCGCACAGCCGAACTCGACGCACTCGATCGCCTTCTCGACGCTCGCGCGCCCCTCGGCGTAGGTCTTGCCGTTCTCGTGGGACACGAGCCACGCCAGCTCTTCGAGGTCGCGCAGCAAGAGGCTCTTGAGCCGATAGAAGATGTCGGCGCGCTCGCGCACGGGCATCGCGGCCCACTCCCTGCGCGCCGCGTGGGCGGCCTGCACGGCGGCCTCGATGTCCGCGGGACCTGAGAGCACGACGCGTCCCATGGCGCGAGCATGGCGCGGATTCTCGACCGGCAGCGTCTGGCCGCTCGCGGCGGGCACGAACTTGCCGCCGATCCAGTTCAGGGCGTCGCCCTGCTCGGTGAAGGCGTAGCTGCGCGCGGTGAAGGGCTTGGACATGGGGCTCTCCGGGTTGCTTGGTCGGGGCGCGCCTAAGAGCTGCGCTTGGGCAGCACGCGCTCGACCGGGACTGGCTGGCTCTGGGCATTGCGCTGCAGCTGGTTCATGAAATACGCGCTGAAGCAGGGGCGATCGAGGTAGCGACCGAAGCCGCGGCGCGTGTGCAGGTTCGAGCCGTCCCAGGCGAGGCTGCCGCGCACATAGGTGCGGGAGGGGCTGCCGACAATCTGCATGCCCTCGTAGATGTTGAAGTCGATCTTCTGGTGATGGGTCTTGGCGGAGATCGTGCGCGACTTGTTCGGATCCCACACCACCAGATCGGCGTCACTGCCGACCGCGATCGTGCCCTTCTTCGGGTGGAGGTTGAAGATCTTGGCGGCATTGGTGCTGGTGATGGCGACGAACTCGCTGCGCGTCAGGCGGCCTGTGGCGACCCCGTGATGCCATAGGATCGCCATGCGGTCTTCGATGCCGCCGGTGCCATTGGGGATCTTGCGGAAGTCCTCCAGCCCCATCTGCTTCTGCGGAGTGCAGAAGCAGCAGTGGTCCGTGGCCGTGGTCTGCAGCATGCCCGCCTGCACTCCGCGCCAGAGCGCCGCCTGGTGCTCCTTCGCGCGGAAGGGCGGGCTCATCACATAGTGCGCGGCCACATTCCAATCGGGATTGCGGTACACGCTCTCGTCGAGCACAAGGTGCTGCGCGAGCACCTCGCCGAAGACTCGCTGGCCCTCGAGGCGGGCGCGTGTGATGGCCTCGAGCGAGTCGATGCACGAGGTGTGGACGAGGTAGAGCGGCACGCCGAGCACCTCGGCGATGCGGATGGCGCGGTTGGCGGCTTCACCCTCGACCTCGGGCGGCCGCGACAGCGGATGGCCCTCCGGCCCACGGAATCCGGCGTCGTAGACCTGCTGTTGCAGGCGCGCGACCAGCTCGCCGTTCTCGGCGTGCACCGTGCACAGGGCCCCGAGCTCCTTGGCGCGCGAGAAGCTGTTCACCAGCACCTCGTCGTCGCACATGATCGAGCCCTTGTAGGCCATGAAGTGCTTGAAGCTGTTCACCCCGAACTCGCGGCACAACCGGCCCATGTCCGCGTGAACGCTCTCGTCCCACCAGGTGATCGCCACATGGAACGAGTAGTCGGCGGCCGCCTTTTGCGCCCAGCCGCGCCACATGTGGTACGCGTCGAGGACGCGCTCTTTCACGCCCGGAATCACGAAGTCGATGCAGGTGGTCGTGCCGCCGGCGGCGGCGGCGCTCGTGCCGGAGAAGAAGTCCTCCGACGCCACGGTCCCCATGAACGGGAGCTCCATGTGCGTGTGCGGATCGATCCCGCCGGGCAGCACATACGCACCCGAGCAATCGACGACCTGTGCGCCGGAGGGCACCGGGAGGTCCAGTCCGACCGCGGCCACGGTCTCGCCGACGACGAGCACATCGGCGCGAGCCTCGGACTCGGCCGTCACCGCGGTTCCACCGCGCAGGAGGATGGGCTGGGTCATGGGTACACAGGAAGAGCCAAGTTGTCTGGCGTGAGGGAGCGCGCGCCTAGCGGACCAGATCGCCGTAGGCTTCGGGGCGACGGTCGCGGAAGAACTGCCAAGTATTGCGGGCCTCGTCGATCTTCGAGAGGTCGAGATCCGCGATCAAGAGCTCGTCCTTGTCCTCGCTCGCGACGGCCTCCATTTCGCCCCGCGGATTCACGAAGTAGCTCGTGCCGTAGAACTTGCCGATGCCCCAGGGGCCTTCGGTCCCGACGCGATTGCTCGCGGCGACGAAGTAGCCGTTGGCCACGGCGGCCGCGGGTTGTTCGACCTTCCAGATGTACTGGGAGAGCCCGGCCACGGTCGCGCTGGGATTGAAGACGATCTCCGCGCCGTTGAGCCCGAGCGCGCGCCAGCCTTCGGGGAAGTGCCGGTCGTAGCAGATGTACACGCCGATGGTCGCGTACTTGGTCCGGAAGACGGGGTAGCCGCCATCGCCCGGAGTGAAGAAGAATTTCTCCCAGAACCCAGCGACCTGCGGGATGTGCTGCTTGCGGTACTTGCCGAGGTAGGCGCCGTCGGC
>VGZE01000292.1 GCA_016872755.1 Planctomycetota bacterium | reverse complement strand
CGGTGACGACGATGTGCGTGTCCTTCGGGCAGATGTCGTAGAGCTTCTCGAACACGGAGTCGAGGTAGCGCACGGTGTCGACTTGGCGCTCGTGCAGTTGGCGCATCTTGTCGTCGTCGAAGAACGCCGTGTCGTCCTTGACAAGGTTGCCCTGCGCGTCGACGGCCTCGCCCATCTTCTTGAACACGCCGTTCACGCCGCTGATGCGCGGCCACATCGAGCTGTCCTCGTCGGGCTTGGCGTACGGGTAGTGCGTCTCGCCGACATTGAGCATGTAGAAGCTCGGGCGCTCGGTCGTGAAGGTCAGCGTGGGCAGCATCGACGCCATGTCGTTGTGCTTGTCCATCAGCTGGAAGCTGTCGAAGTCGCGGTTGATGCCGGTCTTCGGATTGAGCACCGGCAGCGAGACGCGTGCGTGCGTGCGATAGCCGAGCGTGTTGCGCAGGAAGCCGGGGAACCACAGCGCCGGCACCATCTTCGCGAAGTCGACATCCTTCGCGCCGAGGCGCGCGTTGTAGTTGAAGAAGTCCTCCTTGTAGTACTCCGACGCGTACACATTCGGCGGAGTCGTGTGCGGCAGCAGGCCGGTCAGCAGGTTGTAGTGCGAGGGCGCGGTCCAGCTCGCGTAGCTGTAGCGCTTCTCGACCTTGCCGCCGGAGAGCTTGGGGATGATCTTCGGCGCGGCGCGCATGAACGAGTCGTAGCGGCAGCTGTCGAGCGTGATGACGATGAAGTTGTTGGTCGCCTTCGGCTCGGGGTGCGGGCCGAGCGCGCCGAGCGGACGCGGCATCGGGCGCGGGCCGGCCGGAGGCGGCGTCGCGGGCTTCTTCGGGGAGAGGAAGTCGAACAGTCCCATCGTGGTGGTTCCTTGCGTTCGCTGGTGGGGCGCGCGGCGCGCTCTCAGAGGTAGCCGAGGTTCTCGAGCTCGCGCTCGATGTCGGCGAGCTCGGCCTCGCTGAAGGTGTCCTGCGCCCCCTGCTCGCGGCGCTCGCCGAGCACGTCGCGCGGCACGTAGACGATGAACTCCGTCGGCGAGCTGCAGCCCGAGCCTTCGACGACCTGCTGCACCTTGCGGTACAGCGGCCGGGGGATCTTCACGGTGACCTTGGTCTCGCGCACGGGGCGTCGCTCGGCGGTTTGGGGCATCGGGATTGAGGAGCGGCGCCGCGGCGGACCACGCCGCAGGTCGGAGAAACGTACTCCGATCGGAGTGTCGGCGGGGTGCGCTCGGAGCGCCGGCCGGGCGGGCAGCGGCGAGTTCGGTCGTAAGAGTATGTCAGAAATGAACTTACGCACGGTCCCTCAGTTGGGGAGGCGGCCCCCAACGCGCGCGGCGATGGGACCGGGGAAGCGCGCGCAGCCCTTTCCGAGGCAGGTCGAGCAACCTGCGGCGTCGCTGGAGCTACTCAACCCCGCTGTACGATCCATGGCCGTCATGAAGCTCACCCACGTCACTCTCGCCTTCGGTCTCGCGCTCCTCGGCTCCTGCGACGGCCCCGCCACTCCGGCCGAGAACGTGCAGGCGGGCTCGACCGCGCTCGGCAAGAGCGACTGGCGCGCCGCGCGGTCGAGCTTCGAGGCCGCGCTCGCCGCCCTGCCCGCCGAGGACTCCGCCTACAAGCGCGCCAAGCTCGGACAGGTCGAGGCCCTGATCCAGCTCGACGCCACCCGCGCCAAGACCGAGTTCCTCGCCTACGCCGACAGCGCCGCGGCCACACTCGACTCGAAGGACTGGCGCGCCGTGATGACCAAGCTGACGGCCAAGGGCAAGTTCGTCGAGGCCATCGGCGTGCTCGAGGCCGGCCTGAAGAAGCACCCGCAGGACGGCGACATCAAGAAGATGGGCGACGCGATCAAGGTGGCCGCCGAGAAGGCCGGCGACTCCGGCGCGCTCGACTCGCTCAAGGGGCTGGGCTACCTCTAAGTCCGCGCCCCCCATGAACGACACGCCGCCGAGCGCCGCGGAGCGACTGCGCGCTCCCGCCATTTGCCTCGTCGCCTACGGGGCGTGCTCCGCGCTCCTCGAGTTCGCCGCGCTCGTGAACAAGCTGCTCGGCAACCCGCTCCAGCGGCGTCTGGCGGAGTTCTTGAGCGAGCGCGGCATCGACACGACAGCCTTCGACAGCGACTCGCTCAGCGGCGGCCTGCTGTTCGGCGCCAGCTTCTTGATGAACATCGTGCTGAGCGCGCTGCAACTCGCCCTCTCGCTCTTCATCGGGTGGGCCGGCCTGCAGATGCTCCGCCGTCGCCACCACGCCGCCTGCATGGGCGCCGCCATCGCCGCCTGCCTCCCGTGCAGCGCCTGCTGCTGCCTCGGTCTGCCGCTCGGCATCTGGGTCCTCGTCGTCCTCAACCGCGAAGACGTGCGCCAGTCCTTCAGCGAGAGCTGAGCCGCGCGGATTGCTAGCCTGCCGGAGTGAAGTTCCCCACCTCGGTTCCCCCGAAGGAGATGCCCCCGATGGTCGATCCTGCCGTGCATTCGAAGGTCAAGGCTCCCGCGACCACCCTGATGGTCCTCGCGGTGCTCGGCTTGCTCTACAGCCTGTTCAGCATCCTCACGAGTGCGTTCAGTGGCGAAGCGAATCGGCAAATCCTCGAGGGACTGCGCGAGGCACTGAGCCAGAGCGGCCAGGAGCTGCCGCCGTTCGTCGAGTCCCTGTTCAACAGCGCTTCCGACATCGGTGTCGCGTTGGCGATCCTGAACGCCGCCGCGTGGGTGTTCGTGCTATTCGGAGCGCTGCGCATGCGACAACTCCGCAGCCGTAGTCTCTGCGTCGCCGCCGCGGTGCTTGCCCTCGCGCCCACCCAGTGCTGCTGCGGCCTCGGCATCGCCGTGGGTATCTGGGCCCTCGTCGTCCTCAACCGCACGGACGTGCGCCAGTCCTTCAGCGAGAGCTGAGCCGCGCGGCGCGCGTGAGAGCGCGGTGTGCGCGGCGGGGAACGCCGCGTGTTGGATCGT
>VGZE01000291.1 GCA_016872755.1 Planctomycetota bacterium | reverse complement strand
CCTTCGCGTGCAGGCCGCGGGCCGCGCCGACGCTGCCCAGGCCGAGGCGCGCCGCGACATCGGTCCATTCGACGCCGGCCGCGCGCAGCTTCAGTACTTCGCGCTGTTCCTCCGGCAGCGCCGCGAGCGCTGCCAGCGCGCGCGCCTCCTCCTCGGCGCGCGCGACCTGCTCGGCCGGCGTCGCGCCGGAGTCGGCCGGGTCGAAGGCCCCCGACGCGCTGACGCCGGCGAGCAGGCTCTCCAGGTGCACCTCGCGACCGGCATCGCGCTTGGCGCGGCCCTGGTACTTGGCTAGGTCGCGCAAGCGGTTCTCGACCAGCTGCGCCATCCACTTGACGAAGCCGTCCTCGTCGCGGAGCTCGAAGCGCTCGAAGGCGCGCACCGCCTGACCGAAGGCCTCCTGCGCGATGTCGATCGACTCGGTGTTGCGGCGCAGCTCGTCACCGAGGCGCGCGCGCACGATGCCCAGCACGCGCGGGTAGTAGCGCTCCATCAGCGCGCCGAGCGCGGCCTTGTCGCCGTGCTGGGCGGCGCGCACGAGCTCGACGCTGTCGCTCGAGCGGGGTTCTTGGGGTCCGTCGATCAAGCGCTGGGACGCCGCGACCCGTCGGCCGGGCGACCGCTCCATCCTAGGTCCTGGAGGGCCGCCTGCGGTACTTCGCGGCAGGCGGAGGGTCAGCCTTGGCGTCGGAGCCCCGCAACGCAAGGCGAAGTCATCCGTCTCACCTCGGCCGCGCGACGCCGCAGGGGTCTCAAGGCGCGCGCTGAGACAGCTCCGGATCCACGCGAGCCGTCCCATCCATGCCCCGCGCCGGTCGCTCGCCGCATGCGAACGGCAGCGCGGCCACGAGGATCAACCCGAACAGGAAGTGCATCCTGGGTCCTCGTTTTGGCTGCATGGTCGATCGTCCTCGCTACAGCAGCGTGGTCGTGCTGCGATTGGTCAACTGGATCGACAGCGCCGGTGAAGTGACGATCGAGAGCGATTGGAAGTGCACCTGCAGGCCCGAGAGTCCCGGGCCGCTGGGCACGCCGATCACCTTCGTGTTGATGCCGTCCGGCGCCGAGTAGAAGCCCGCCGCCTGCTTCGTCGCCGGCGACGGCCCGATCAAGATCGTTCCGTAGGGCGGCAGCGGCAGGAAGGTCGTCACCGGCGACCACCACAGCTCGAACAGCGCGCCGAGCGGCCCGTAGTTTTTCACCGTGAGCGATCCGCCCGGCACCGCAGTGGCCTGTGCGACGACGGCGGGCGTGTAGATGAAGCCGCCGGTCACGCTGTCGGAACCGAAGCTGGTGGACGCGACCACATCGGCCGGACCCATCGCCCCTGGAGGCGCGGTGGCCGTGGCCTGCGTATTCGACACGACCGTCACGCCGCTCGCGTTGGCTCCGCCGATGGTCAGCGCGAAGGTCGGACCGGCTCCGAACTTGTCGAAGTTGATGCCGGCGAGCGCGACGGCGCTGCCGCCTTCCTTCGGCCCGAATCCCGGCGTGATCGCAAAGATCACGGGCGCGTTCGTCGGTTGCGGATCGTGCGCTCCGAGGAAGCCGATCGCCGCGGTGTGGTTGGCCGAGCTCAGGTTCGCGCCGGTCCACAGCAACGCGGAGTGCGCGGCATGGCCGACCGAGCACTCGGGCCCGCCCGCCGACGCGAGTTGCCAGTCGAGCACGCTGAAACTCGCGCTCGATGGCAGTTGAGCTGCCGCGGGCAGCGCGGCCAGCGCCAGGCACAGGGAGGTGATGCGCATCGGGAGCTCCCGCCTAGCGTTGCTCGGGGTTCACGGGCGCGAGCTCGTAACCCTCGACGCGGACCTCGAGTCCGTCCTTCGCACGCAGCACCGGCATCTCGCTCGGATCGCGCAACTCCCAGCCGAGCCGGGCCGCGGTGGCCTCGTTCGGCGTGTAGTCGGGATTGAGCGTGCCGTTCGCAACGAGCAGCTCGCGCAGTTCCGCCGGGTACTGCGCGCCGAACGGCACGCCGCGCCACGTGGGCCGCCAATGCTCGTTCTGCGCGAGCGTCTGCACATTGCCGAAGCCGCGCCGCACGCCGTTCACGAAGTAGTCGAAGGACACGTTGCTCGAACCGCGCACGACGATGCCGTCGAGGCTCTTCGATTCGATCCACAGCGCGGCCGGCGCGCCGATCGGCGTCAGTTGCACGGTCAGGCCCTGCTCCGAGCTCGCGGCGCGGAAATCTTCGGGCACCGTGATCACCGCGACGCCGTCGGCAAGCTGGCCCGAGCCGCGGAAGTACGTGCCGGCCTCGTTGCCCTCGAGGCACACGAAGCGCACCTCGCGCGACGGATCGCTCGGGTGCGGCTGGATGAAGTACTTCGCGCCCGTGCCGCCGAAGTTGCCGCCGCTGAACACGCCGAAGCCCGACGCGCTGAACACGTCGCCGCGCACGCCGTAGTTCGTGCCGGTGCCGCTGGCCGCGAGACCGTAGACGCCGTAGCCGCCGCTCGTCGTGCTCTGTCCCTGCACGCCGTAGGTCGGGCCGCTCGTGTTGTCGGCGAGGCCCAGCACGCCGGTGCCGAGGCCGCCGTTGTTGTAGCCCTGCACGCCGTAACCGGCGCCGGTCGACTGGCCGTAGACGCCGCGGCCGGCGTTGGACGAGCTGATGCCGTAGACGCCGTAGTTCGTGCCGGTCGCGCTGGTCGCGGCTCCGCGCACGGCGACGCCGGTCGTCGACGTCGAGGTGGAGTTGACCACGCCGCTGGCCGTCGAGCCGGTGCCGCTCGCCGCGAGCGTGCCGGTCGTCGTGCCGCTGGTGACCGTGATGTTCGCGGGGAACGTGATCGAGCCGCTGATCGTCGTGCTCGAGTTGAGCAGGTTCGGACCCGCGGGGCCGGTGGCTCCCGTCGGACCGGTCGGACCCGCGGGGCCGGTGGCGCCAGTGGCGCCAGTGGCGCCGGCGGGGCCGGCAGCGCCGGTTGCGCCCGTCGGACCGGTCGGGCCGGCGGGGCCGGC
>VGZE01000290.1 GCA_016872755.1 Planctomycetota bacterium | reverse complement strand
CCGCGCAGCGGGGCTTGGGGCAGCCAGCGCACGCGCAGTCCGTCCTGCACGCGCTCGCCCGCGCGCGCGCCGGGTGCGTCGAGCGCATGCAGCACCGCCACCTGAGCGCCGCGCGCGAGCTGCGCGCGAGCGATCTGCTCGACGTAGCGCTCGGTGCCGCCCCGCGAGTGCGGCGGGAACGAATGAAGGACGTGCAGGATGCGCAAGGCGGGCTGCATTGTGCGCGCCGGCAGCGGCAGGAGCGAGCGCGGGCGGCCGTCCCAGGCCCCAGGATTGACGCCGGTAACCGCCGCGACTACATTCGGTATAGGCTTTCCTAATGCGCTCTCTCGATCCTTTCCTCGTCGGCACTGCAGCTGGACTGGCTTCAGCGTGCAGGCTCGTGCTGACCCTGGTCGGATTGGCGCTGCCCATGTCCGTGGGTTCGTCCTGGCAGCCGGCCCCCCAGATCGGCGGCCCCGTGACGGGCAAGTCCTGGTGCACGTTCCACGATCAGTCGAGTTCCTCGCCCGCGACCTGCGTCGGCGCGGTCTCGATCTGCTCGCCCGGGATGCCCCAGATCGCCTGCTGCACGCACCAGCACGAGGCGCTCAAGTGGTGGGACTGCGCCACTGGCGGCGAGCGCCGTCGGGGCCCGACCGTCAAGAAGTACTATCAGCACGTCTCGGGCGAGTGCTTCCTCGACCAATGCTTGCAATCGGGTACCCTGGCCTGCCCCGAGCACTGGGTCGAAGAATGCAAGACGCTCGACTGCTTCTGATCGGTCGCTCGTTTCCGATCCTCAGGCCCGATCCTGCGGGCCGATCCTCACCTCACGCGAAGCAGTCGCCCCCCGAAGCGCGAGCAGCCCGCGGCTGACCTGCCACGCCGCGCACCCATGCGCCTCCCGGCCGTACTAGCGCTGCTGTGTGTCGCCGCCGCCGGCGGATTGCTGTGGTGGTTGCCCGGTCGCGCCGATGGGCCCGTGCTGCCGCGAGTCTCCGCTCGGCCGCCGGGAGAACCGCTGTACGCGCGCAGCGCGGCGGGTGAATCGGAACGCAGACCGACCGCGCAGCCCGAACCCGCTCGCCCGGACCCGCCCCAGAGCCTGCCCGCCTCGAACACGAGTCTCGAGCAGTGCCTGGCGCTGGCGGGTTCGGAAGAGCGCCGCGTGTGCCTGGAAACAGCCTTCGCGCAACTGCCCGAGCTCGACGAGGTCGCGGCCTGGCTGTGCTCGACTGCGCGGCCGCTGGCGCTGCAGATGGAGGTGCTCGCGGCGATGGTGCGACGCCTGGAGCCGGCCGAGGCCTGGACCTGGCTCGACGGACTGCAGGCGCGCTGCGCGCGCCATCGCGAAACGCACTTGTTCAAGGGCGCGTTGGTGCTGGCGGGACAGAGCGACCCGAGCTGGCTGATGGGATTCGAGCAGGCGCTCTCGCCCGAGGTGCTGTTTTCGGCCGAGTTGGGCGAGGCGCCCGTGCAGGTCGCGGTGATGCTGGCGCAACAAGGGAGCGAGTTCGCGCGCTTCGTGCTCGAGCGCGGCGGCTGCGGCGACTTCGGCGGAAGTGCCCGGCAGATCGATCGCGCGGCCTCGTGCAGCCTCGCGCTGCAGAGCCCTGGCGAGGAGTTCTATCGATACCTGTGCGAGGTGGCGAAGAGCCCGAACCTCCCCGAGGACAGCGGTCTGGGATCCACGCTGGCAACCTTCCTGACCGATCCGCGCGCGCGCCCCGACGGGGACCCGCTGGCGCCCCTGCTGCAACTGTCGAGCGTGCTCACGGACCGCCGCTTGAACCAGTCGGCGGCGCTGACGCTGCTGCAACAGGTCGGGCCCACAGCGCCTGTCGGTGTCGATGACGCCGTGTGGAACGGCCTGCTCGCGCAGGCGCGTTCGGTCCTGCCGGCGGCGCTGCACCACTGACCGGCAACGGACCTTGGCCGTCAGCGCGCGAGTGGAATGCGCAGTTCGCGCTGGCCGAAGCGCGGCGCTTCCACGAGTGCGCGCACTTCCGTGCCGGCGGGAGCGCGAACCAGCAGCCGCGCCACCACCGGCTGCCCAACCGGCGGCACCGGCAGTCGACACTCGTTGGCCCGCACGGTCAACGCTTCGAAGACTGCACCGGGCGCGCGCTGCACGGCGGCTGTCTCGAGCACGCCGGTCTCGAGACCGCAGCCCGCGCTGCTGTCGCTCTCCGGCAGGCAGCCCGGCTCGGCCCACACCCCCTCGATGCGCGCGGAGAGCGCGAGGTCGAGCAGCCACAGTTCGGGGCCGAAGCGCTCGACCGCGCGCAGATCCAGATCGAAGCGCGGCATGGTGCGCAGCAGATCGAGCACGCGCTGCGCGAAGGCCTCGTCGTTGACCTCGGCTCCGAGATCCAGCGCCAGCGCCGGCAGCCCAAGGTCTTCGCGCGCGTGGCGCAGCGGGTGCCCCGCCTGCGCGGGCAGCTTCGCATCCGGGCGCGCGCTGAGCTCGAGCTCGAGCCGGCTCGGCTCGGCCGGCGCCGCGCGCGCATCGAACAAGGCCAGCGCGCCCAGGTCGCGCGATTGCGCCAACAGCGCGGCCAGCGCCGCCGCTTCGGGAGTCGAGAGCGGATAGGCTCCGGGCAGCGCGTCGGAGTTCGCGCCATGAAAGCCGGCCGGCAGCCAGCCGCTGGGAAAGTCGTGCGCGAACGTGCGCCGCGCGGCCACGGGATCCAGCGGACCCAAGCGCGGCGCCAGGTACAGCGCGCGCTGCGAGAGCAGCGCCCTGGTTTCGTCCTCGGAGTCGATGCGCGCGGCCAGCGCGAGCAAGAGGCGCGCCAGCCGTTGCTCGGTCGAAGGCCCGCTCGGGCGGGCGCGTCCCAGACTTGCGTCGCCGATCAGCAGGCCCGGCAGCGGCGGGCTCTCGCCTTGGCGCAGCCACAGCGCAGCGACCAGTGCCGGCGGGCCGTCGCCCGCGCGCGCGAGCGGCAAGAGCTGCACGCGGTCGGGCCACTGCGCGGCGGCCGCTTCGAGC
>VGZE01000289.1 GCA_016872755.1 Planctomycetota bacterium | reverse complement strand
CGTCGGCCTTGGCGCGGATCGACTCGATGCTCCGAGAGAAGATGCAGGCCAGATCCTCATCGGTGCGCGTGCCGTAGACGCGCTTGAGCTCCGCCACTTCCTGGCGCGTCCACTTGCCGGACTTCTGCTGACGTCCGAGCTCGACGATCTGCCCCTGCACCTCGGCGAGCGGCCGGCCGAGTACCTGGGCGATCACCTCGGGAGCCGAGCATCCCAGGCACTCGCGCAGGCGCTGGATCTCCGCCGCGGTCCATGGCCCGCTGCGCGTCTCGCCTGGGAACACCTGATACGCCATGCGCTGCACGCTGTCGAGCGGCCGGCGCAGCTCGCGCGCGACGACGGCCAACTCGCGTCGCCCGTACAGCTCACGCAGACGAGCCAGCTCGGCTTGCGACCAGCGTCCGCGGCGAGGCGTGAGTACCCGCGACTTGGTGCTCGTTCCTCCGGTCATGTTCCTGCTTCGACGTCGTCGGACGGCACGACGTGCGGCCGAGGACCGAGGAAGCCGGACTCGCGCGATCGCCGAGCGCGCTTGCCAAGCGCTCGAGACCGTGCCGCTCCCCCGAATCGCTCGAGTGCGACGAACCGACACGGGCTCCCTGCAGCGCCCGCGGCCGAGTTCGGCGAATCACTCGTCACTCCTTCATCCATTCCTACGGTGCCGCTGCGACCCCCGGTCCGGACTAGGGGCCCGGCTTGGAACCGGCGGCGGGCCGATCGTACAAATGCGATCGGGCGTCGGAAAGGAGCTTGCGCAGCTCGCCGGAGCTGCGCGAAGCGAGCGCGCTGCGAGCAAGCTCCTCGATCGCAGGCCGTTCGAACTGTCGCACCGCGTACTTGATCTCGAGCTGGAAGTGCGGCGCGACGCTGACCGAGTCGAAGCCCAGGCCGAGCAGCACGAGCGACATGATCGGATCGCCGGCGAGGTCGCCGCAGACCGCGCACCGCTTGCCGGCCGCGCGCGAGGCGTCCGCGATGCGCGCCAGCGCGGTCAGCACGGCCGGGTGGTACGGGTCGTACAGGTGCGCGACGCGCGCATTGTCCCGGTCGACGGCGAGCAGGTACTGCACGAGGTCGTTGGTTCCGACGCTGACGAAGTCGACCTCCGCCAGCACGTGCTCGATCAGGATCAACGCCGAAGGCACCTCGATCATCGCGCCGACGGGAACACTGGCCGATACCTCGTATCCCTGCCCCTGCAGCTCGTGGCGCAATTGGTCGAAAACGGCGTGGATCTCGCGGATTTCGTGGATCGATCCCACCATTGGGATGAGGATCCGCAGGTCGCCGGCCGGGCTGGCGCGCAGCAGCGCACGCAGCTGCACGCGCAACAGATCGCGCCACTCGAGGCTGATCCGGATGCCCCGCCAGCCCAGCGCCGGGTTGGCCTCGCGAGGCGTCTTGAAGTAGGGCAGCTGCTTGTCGCCGCCGATGTCGAGCAGGCGCATCGTCACCGGCCGCCCGCGCATGCGTTCGAGCACCCGGCGGTAGACGCGGTACTGCTCCTCCTCGCTGGGGAATTGCGTACGTTCCATGTAAAGGAACTCGGTGCGGAACAGGCCGACGCCCTCGCAGGAGCCCAGGTCGAAGGTCTCCAGGTCGCGCACGCCCTCGATGTTGGCGAGCACGTTCAGCTCGAGGCCGTCGGCGGTCCGACCGGGCAGCGGCGCCTCCGCCTGCAGCGCGGCTCGTCGCGAATCGAACCGCTTCTGCCTGCGGTGGAACTCCTCGAGCTCCTCCGGCCCAGGAGCGAGTTGCACGCGTCCTTCGTTGCCGTCGACCGCGATGTGCATGTCCTGCTGGAGACGCGCGAGCAGGTTGGGCAGGCCGATCACGCACGGAATGCCGAGCGAGCGGGCGAGCACCGCGCCGTGCGAGAAGCGCCCGCCGCTCTCCGTGACGATTGCGAGCAGGCGTGAGCGGTCGAGGTAGGTCGCGACGCGCGGGGTCAGGTCCGCGGCCGCCAGCACGACCTTGTCGTCCCCGGACAGGATGGCCTCCCGCTCGCGCTGCAGCAGCGCATCGAGCACGCGCTTCCACGGCTCGGAAAAGTCCGCCGCCGCGCCGCGCGCGCCGCCGCCTTCCAGGCGCGACAGCGTGTCCGACAGGCGTTGGATCAGGCCCTGGACCGCGCTCTCGGCGTTGATCCTCTGCTCCCGGATCTGGGTCTGGATCTGCTCGAGCGCGCGCGGGTCCTGCAGGATCACCCGCTGCATGCCGAAGATCGCGGCATCCTGCTCGCCGACCTGAGCGCGCAGCAGCTTCTGCTGCATCCCGATCTCGTCGGAAACGAACTTGATCGCGCCCTGCAGTCGCTGCGTCTCGGCCTCGACCTCCTCAGCGCTGATCGTCCACAGCGGGACCGTGTCCGGCCGGTCCCCGATCACGTGAACCGGGCCGACGGCCAGCCCCGGCGAGACCGGGTGACCTTGCAGGGCATTGCGCTGCGGCATGGATCCGAATGGTACGCCCCGATCGGGGTGCGGTTCGACTCAAGAATCGGCGCCCGAGCACACGCATGCGCTGTTCCGCGTCGCGGCCAGTCTCGAACGACTCGACGAATCGCGGGCGCCGCGGGGCCCCGAGGGTGAGCCCGCGCTGATCAAGCTAGACCGCGAGGGACCCGAGCCCGATGGCAGCAAGATCCGGCGGTACGGGCTGCGCCTGTCCGAGTGATCACTCCGTGCCGCCGTCGCTCTTCTTGAAGAAGGATGCGAACGGCTTGAACGCGGCTGACTTGCTCGCCTCGCGGATGGCCTGCGGATCGTAGTCGTCGGAGCGATCGCGCGAGGTACCGGGCTTGCCACCCGGCTTGCCGCCCATTCCGCCGAAACCGCCGCCTCCACCACCGCCACCGCGGCCTCCCGGGCCGCCGCGTCCCTTGCGGCCGCCGCCGCCGACCACCATGCCGTCGCGTCGCGTCTGCGCGGCGCGCACGATGCTCGTGTCCCTGCGTTCTTCACGCGGGGCCTCGCCGGCACCGCGC
>VGZE01000288.1 GCA_016872755.1 Planctomycetota bacterium | reverse complement strand
AAGAAGACGCTCAAGCCCGAACCCGAGGCGAGCACACCCGCGCCGCCGGCGACCCCGACCTCCGCGCCGACTCCTGCAGCCGCTCCCTCGCGAGCAGCGCCGGTCAGCCCGCCCGCCGCGCCTCCGCCCAAGCCGGCGCGAGCCGAAGAGATCGACGCGCTTCCCGAGCCCGAACTCGAGCCCGCGCCGCGCGCGACCCGTCCTGTCGAGCCTGTCGCGCCTGCGTCGCCTGCGCCATCCAAGCCGCAGGCCGAGGCCGCGTCCGAACCCGCGCTCGAAGCACCCCTGCCCGAGGTACAGCCCGCGCCGGCTCCCGAAGCGGAGCCCGAGCCGGACGGCGGCGCGTTCCCGCAGGAGGCCGCCGCCAGCGCGGTACGCCCGGGCGAGCCCGAGGTCGAGATCGTGCGCCCGGGCGCCAAGCGCCGTCCCGGCAACGTGGTCGGGTTCGTCGACTTGTCGAAGTTGCAGCCGCCGGGCCTGAAGCGGCCGGAGGCTCGGCGTCTCAAGTCCAGCGACGAGGGGCCGGCACCCAACGTCCAGCCGACGCTGGGCACGAACAAGAAGCACGGGCTCACGCGCGGCGACGCCGCGCGCGGCCAGCTGACGCAGCAGCAATTGCGCGAGCGCGAGTCGAGCCGCTTCTTGCGCAAGCGCGGCCCGCCGCCCGCGGGTCCGGGGGCCGGCGGTCAGCGCAGGCCCACCTCCTCGCGCGAGGCCTCAGCCTCCTCGCCCGTGGTTGGCGGCGCACTCAGCGTGGCGGCTCCGGTCACGATCAAGAAGCTCGCCGATGCGATGGCGATCAAGCTCCCCGACGTGCTGAAGGCGGCCATCAAGAACATCGGGTTCGGCGTCAACATCAATTCGCTGCTCGACGACGACACGGCGGTCTTGCTGGCGGCCGAGTTCCAGATCGAACTCTCCGTCGTGCACGAGGAAGCGGCTGAAACCGCGCTGGTGCGCGGGCTCGACGAACAGCGCGCGGGGATCTCGGACGAACACCTGGAGACGCGTCCGCCCTGCGTGGCGATCCTCGGCCACGTCGACCACGGCAAGACGACGCTGATCGACACGATCCGCAAGAGCGATATCGCAACCGGGGAGGCCGGCGGCATCACGCAGCACATCGGCGCCTATCGGGTCACGACTCAGCTCGGCCACCGGCTGACGATCGTCGACACGCCCGGCCACGCCGCGTTCACCGCGATGCGCGCGCGCGGCGCGCGGGCCGTCGACATCGTGATCCTGGTCGTCGCGGCCGACGACGGCGTGATGCCGCAGACGACCGAGGCCCTCGAACACGCGCGCGCGGCCAAGGTGCCGATCGTGGTCGCGATGAACAAGATCGACAAGGCCGGTGCGAAGCCGGACCAGGTCAAGAATCAGCTCGCGGCCGCCGGCCTGATCCCCGAGGAATGGGGCGGCACGACCGCGATGCTGCCGGTCAGCGGCTTGCACGGCACGGGGGTTCAAGAACTGCTCGAGCGCGTCTTCCTCGAGTCGGAGGTGCTGAACCTGCGCGCGCACGGCACCGGTCCGGCGCGCGGAGTCGTGCTCGAAGCCGAAGTGCAGCAGGGCAAGGGGCGCGTCGCGCATCTCCTGATCCAGGACGGCTGCCTCAAGCGCGGCGACATCATCCTGGCCGGCGAAGGCTACGGGAAGGTCAAGTCGATCCACGGCGACCGCGGCGAGGACCTCGAGGAGGCCGGACCGTCGACGCCGGTCGAGGTCACCGGTCTCAACGAACTGCCGGGCGTCGGCCACGACTTCCACGTGGTCGACTCGATGGACCAGGCGCGCGAAGTGGCCGAGGAGCGCGCGCGCAAGAACCGCCAGCTCTCGCTGGCCGAGCGCCGCACGATCAGCCAGGAGAACATCCTGCAGGCGGTCAAGGACCAGGACAAGAAGGTCATCAACGTCATCGTCAAGGGCGATGTGCAGGGCTCGGTCGAGGTGCTCAAGCAGCAGATCTCCACGCTGGTGCACCCGGAAGTCGAGCTCAAGCTGCTGCTGTCGGGAGTCGGCCAGGTCAGCGAGAGCGACGTCAACCTCGCGATCACGTCGAACGCGCTGGTGATCGCCTTCCACGTCTCCACCAACGGCAAGGCGCGCACCGAGGCCGAGCGCAACGGCATCGTGATCCGCTACTACGAGGTCATCTACGAGCTGCTCGACGAGCTCAAGGCGATGATGGAAGGCTCGCTCGCCCCCGAGATCAAGGAGGAGATCACCGGGCATGCCGAGGTGCGCCGGGTCTTCCCCTCCAGCAAGTTCGGCAACATCGCCGGCTGCATGGTGCTCGACGGCGCGATCGGCCGCGATCACAAGCTGCGCCTCATCCGCAACGGCCGCGTCATCCAGACCACGTCGGTCGCCTCGCTGCGGCGCGAGAAGGACGACGCCAAGGAGGTCCGCGAGGGCTTCGAGTGCGGCGTCACGATCCGCGACTTCAACGACGCACAGGTCGGCGACGTGCTCGAGACCTACAAGCTGGTCGAGACGAAGCGTCTGCTGAAGATCTGAGCGCTCGCCCGCAGGGCGCGCTTGCATGGCCAATCCCAAGACCCTCGCGCGGCTGGCGGCGCGCATCCAGGAGCGCGCCGCGCACTGCCTGGCGCACGAGATCAAGGACCCGCGCGCGGGTTTCGTGACGATCACGCGTGTCGAAGTATCCGAGGATTTGTCACACGCACGACTGTTCTACTCGGTGCTCGGAACGGAGGGCGAGCGCTCGAAGGTCGAGCACATGCTGAAGTCGGCGTCGGGCTTCATCCAACGCCAGGTCGTCAGCGTGCTCGCGATGCGCCGCGCGCCGCGTCTGTCCTGGCGCTACGACGACTCGATCGAACACCAGGCCAAGGTCGACGCGGCGATCCGCGAGGCGCTCGAGCGCGACCGCGTGATCAACCCGCATGCCCACGCGGAAACCCCCGCGACGGAACCGATCGTCGCCGACGATCTGGTGCTGGAGTCGGAGATCAACACGTTCCTGGACGAGCAGGCACACGCTGACGGCGAGGAA
>VGZE01000287.1 GCA_016872755.1 Planctomycetota bacterium | reverse complement strand
TTTGGCTGGTCGCTCGCCGTGGACGAGCGCTGGAACTCGGTCGACTCCGCGCTGCGCGATCTGCTCGCGGGGGCGGGCAAGCGCGACGGCGCGTGGGTGCTCGCGCACGACATCGAGCGGCGCGGCTTCGCCAGCGGAGCGCTGGCTGGCACCGCTCCGATGCTGGCACGCCTGCCGAAGCTGCGCGCGCTGCTCGAGGCACTCAAGGCCGCATCGACGGCGTGTGTCGCCGACGGCCGACATTTTTCGGCGGCCGCGCTCGCGGCCGATCACGATCGTCTCGCGGACGCGCTCGGCGCGCCGCGGCTCGCGCCGAGCTCGCCGGCGATCGACCTCGCCGCGGCACGCCTGCATTCCTTCGACGAACCGCGCCGCGCGCTGCAGGCCTCCGGCTGGATCGAGGACAAGCTCGTCGGCTACGACGACCGGCGCTCGCCGGGCCTGTGGTGCGTGGACGAGCGCGCCGCGCTGCATGTGGGACGCTCGACCCCGCGCGTGGGCACGGGCTCACAGGATCGCGCCAGCGGCGTGCACGAGGCCTTCGTGCGCTCCAACCTGTGGATCGAGCCGGGGCGCTGGCGCGTGCGGATGCGCATCGCGCCGACGAGCTCCGCGTTCAACGGCGAGGTCATCGTCGGCTACGAGCGCCGCGATCGTCACGCGCGCATGCGTTTCTCCGGCGGCGACTACGCCTTCGCGATCGGCGACAAGGAGGAGCCCGCGGAGCTCGACAGCGTCAACTGGGGCATCTCCGGCCTCTACGAGCGCGACGGCGGACTCGACGGCTCGACGCGCGGCGGCAACTTCGGCTTCGGGCGCACGGTCGCGGCCTTCGTGGTCGAGCTCGCGATCGACGCGGGCGCGCTGCACCTGTTCGTCGAGAACGAGTACCTGGCGACCTACCACACGCCCGACGGGATGCCGATCGAGGGCTACCTCGGCTTCGCGAGCGCTCTCGGCTCCTACAAGGCGAGCGAGATCAGCCTGCAGCGTCTCGATCGCAGCGCGACCTTCGCGCCGCTCGAGCGCGTCCCGCCCGCGATCCACCTCGACCTCCCCCGCGCGGTGGCCTTCCGCGACTCGCTGAACCGTCGCTTCGTCGGCATGCCGCTCTCGGCCAAGGGCACCCTGTGCGCGTGGGTCCCGCTGCCCGAGCCGGGCGACGACGGCGGCATCGACGCGGAGCGTGCGCTGAAGAAGATCTTGGAGCGCGCGGTCGAGCTCGAGCGCATCGCGACACGCCAGTCGATCCAGACGCCGCTCGTGCTCGCGATTCCGCGCTCGCTCGGTGTCCCGCTGGTGGCGCGCGTGCGCGGAGAACTGGACGCGCGCCTCGATCCGGAGTTCCGTCCGCGGCTCACGCTGCTCGAGTATGGCCCGCCCGAGCTTTCCGCCGTGCGCGGCAGCGCCGTCGACGAGTTCCAGCCGACGCTCTTGTTCATCGACTCCGCGGGCGTGCTGCGCGCCGACGAGAGCCTGCACCCGGGCAAGAAGATCGACGGGAGCCTCGGCCGCTGGGTCGAGGTCTTCCGCAACCGCTAGGGAGTTCGCGGCTCAGGCGCGCGAGCGCTTGGCCTTGCCGGTCTTGGTCGTGCCGCGTGCGTGGGCGAGTGCGGCGGCAACGAAACCGTCGAACACCGGGTGCGGTCTCAGCGGCTTCGACTTGAACTCCGGGTGGAACTGCACGCCGATGAAGAACGGGTGGTTCCTGAGCTCGACGATCTCGACCAAGTCGCGCTGGGGATTGGTGCCGCTCGTCACGAGCCCGGCGGCCTCGAAGCGCGCGCGGTAGGCGTTGTTGTATTCGAAGCGATGGCGGTGGCGCTCGCGGATGGCGCTCGCCTTGTAGAGGCGCTGGGCGAGCGTGCCCGGCACGAGATTGCAGTCGCAGGCGCCCAGGCGCATGGTGCCGCCCTTCTCGTGCACATTGGCCTGATCGGCCATCAGGTGGATCACCGGGTGCGGTGAGCGCGGGTCGAGCTCCTCCGTGTTGGCGCCCGCGAGCCCGAGCACATTGCGCGCGAACTCGATCGTGGCGCACTGCATGCCGAGGCAGATCCCGAAGAACGGCAGCTGGTTCTCGCGCGCGTGCTGGATGGCCTTGATCTTGCCCTCGACTCCGCGCTCGCCGAAACCACCGGGAATCAGCAGGGCGTTGCAGCCTTCGATCAGCGCGGCGCCCTGCTCCGCGTAGTCCTCGGCGCGCACCTTGCGAATCTTGACCTTGCAGCCGTTGGCGATGCCGGCGTGGGCGAGCGACTCGTAGATCGACTTGTAGGCGTCGTGGAGCTGCGTGTACTTGCCGACCACGGCGATCTCGCAGCTCTCGCTCGTGCGCCGCAGGTCCTCGATCATGCGATTCCAATCGCCGAGGTCGGTTTCGCCGTCGGGCGGCAGGCCGAGGCGCCGCGCGATGATGTGATCGAGGCCCGCCTTCACGAGCATGGTCGGCACTTCGTAGATCGAGAACTCGACATCGCGCTCCTCGATGACCGCATCGCGTCGCACATTGCAGAACAGGCTGATCTTGCGCGCCATGTCGTCGGTCATGGCCTGCTCGGTGCGGCAGATCAGCACATCGGGCTGGATGCCGATCTCGCGCAGCTTGCCGACCGATTGCTGCGTGGGCTTGGTCTTCATCTCGCCCGAGGCGCGCAGGTAGGGGAGCAGTGTGAGGTGCACGAACATCACGTCGCTGGGCGGGATTTCGAGGGCGAACTGCCGGATGGCCTCGATGAACGGCAGGCTCTCGATGTCGCCGACCGTGCCGCCGATCTCGGTGATCGCGACATCGGCTCCGGGCGCGACGCCGTTGCGGATCGCGTCCTTGATCGCGTCGGTGATGTGGGGAATCACCTGCACCGTGCTGCCGAGGTAGTCGCCGCGGCGCTCGCGCGCGATCACCTCGCTGTAGATCTTGCCGGTGGTGTAGTTCGAGCAGCGGTTGAGGCGCGCGGTCGTGTAGCGCTCGTAGTGGCCCAGATCGAGGTCGGTCTCCGAGCCGTCGTCGAGCACATACA
>VGZE01000286.1 GCA_016872755.1 Planctomycetota bacterium | reverse complement strand
GGCCGCGCGCAGCGCCGGCTCGCCCTGCGCCTGCTCGAGCACCTCGAGCAGCACGGCATCCGAGTCGGCTCGACCGCGCTGGAACAGTTGCTCGAGCGCCGCATTGCGCTCGTGCGCGGCGGCGGTTCCCAGCGCGATCTCGCGCCAGCGCGCGACCTCGGACGAGGCCTCGCCCGCCGCGGCGGGCTGCTGCACCAGCGCGGCCGGCACGCAGGCCAGCCAAAGCAACGCAAGCGCGCTCATGGTTCCTCGGCTCGCGTCTCGCGCGCGGGCTCGGCCAGCCGATACTCGAACGCGCGTCGCGTCAGTCCGACCTGTCGCGCGGCGGCCGACGCATTGCCGCGCTGCTCCTCCAGCGCACGCGCCAGCACCGCGCGTTCGAGTTCGGTCAGCGTGACCCCGCGCGCCAGCACCATCCGCGCCAGGTCGGCCAGGTCCTGCGCGCGCAGCGCGCCGACGAATTCGAAGTCGGCCGCCGTCAGCGCGGCCGCCCCGTCATCGCGCGGCGCCAGGACCAGCGCGTGCTCGAGCGCATTCTCGAGCTCGCGCACATTGCCGGGCCAGGAGTGGCGAGCCAGCCGCTCCAGCGCGTCGGCCGTGAGCGTTCGCGCGGGCAGGCCGACGCGCGCCGCGCACTCCGGCAGCAGCGCCGCGCACAGCACCGGCAGGTCCGCCAGCCGCGCGCGCAGCGGCGGCAGCTCGAGCGCGACCACGGACAGGCGCCAATACAGATCGTCGCGGAAGGCCCGCTCCGCCACGCGCTCGAGCAGGGCGGGACCCGCCGTCGCCATCACGCGCACGTCGACCGGCACCGCTTGCGCGGCGCCCAGCGGCTCCACCACGCGTTCCTGGAGCACGCGCAGCAGCTTGACCTGCAACGGCTTGGGAAGGAGATCGACGTCCTCCAGCACCAAAGTGCCCCCGTGCGCGGCCCGGAAGCGTCCGGTGCGCGCGCGGCGTGCATCGGTGAAGGCCCCCTGCTCGTGCCCGAACAGCTCGGCCTCCAACAGGCTCTCCGGCAGCGCTGCCAGCGCCACGCTGACCAGCGGCCCGCCGGCGCGCGGCGAGAGGGCGTGCGCGTAGCGCGCGGCCGCGCTCTTTCCAGTTCCGCTCTCGCCTTGCAACAGCAGCGTGGCCTGGCTCGCGGCAGCCCGATCCAGCGCGGCACGAAAGTCCCTGAACACGGGCGAATCGCCGCACAGCAAGGGATC
The DNA here is from genome assembly GCA_016872755.1 of Planctomycetota bacterium. Lineage (GTDB taxonomy): Bacteria > Planctomycetota > UBA1135 > UBA1135 > GW928-bin9. The sequence goes on along the minus strand of VGZE01000286.1, from coordinate 1,817 downwards.
GCTCATCGGGCCTGTCATCAACGGCGGCTACCGCTTGGGCGCCCGTCGCGGCCCCTGAGTGCGTTGACGCGCCGACTCCCTATATAGCAGAATGGTCGTCCATTTCCTGACTCATGCCCCCGCCTGGGGCGCATGGGGCGCTTCTCTGGCGGTTCATGCCTTCCGATCCCGCGTGGGTCGACGGCTCCCGCGGGGGGGCGCGAGCGGCATCCGCGCGCGGCACCGGCCGCGCAGCGCCGCTCGCGTCGCGCCCCGCGCCGCGCGCTGGGGCACGGGTCCTGTCGATCGACCTGTAGCCACTCCCGAGTACCCGCCGCCGGCCCCCAGCCATGAATCGCGAAGACCTGCTGCGCTTGGTGGACGTGATCCACCGCGACAAGGACATCCCCGCCGAGCTGATCTTCCAGGGCTTGGAGTCTGCCATCGGCGCCGCGGTCAAGAAGCGCCTCGGAGCAGGCGAGGATCTGGTCGTCGCGATCGATCGCAAGTCCGGCGAGATCAACATCGAGGACGACGAGGGCGTCTACGAGTTCGACCTGGCCGAGCTCGGCCGCATCGCCGCGCAAGCCTTCAAGCAGGGCTTCATCCAGAAGATCCGCGAAGCCGAGCGCGACGTGTTGTACGACGACTACGAGGCCCGCGTCGGCCAGATCGTCAACGGCACCGTGCAGCGCTACGACGGCGACGCGCTGGTCGTGAACCTCGGACGCACCGAGGCCAGCCTGCCGCGCGAGGAACGCGTGCGCGGCGAGACCTTCGGACCGGGCGACCGGATCCGCGCGATCGTGCTCGAGGTTCGCAAGGACGGACCGCGCGTGCGCCTGACGATCAGTCGCACGCACCCCGACCTCGTGCGCCGGCTGTTCGAGCTCGAAGTGCCTGAGATCGCCGACTCGATCATCGAGATCAAGCGCGTCGTGCGCGAGCCCGGCTATCGCACCAAGATGGCCGTGATCAGCCAGGATCCGAAGATCGATTGCATCGGCGCCTGCGTCGGCGTGCGCGGCAGCCGCATCAAGGCCGTGATCGACGAGTTGCGCGGCGAACGCATCGACATCATCCGCTGGAGCGACAGCCTCGAGACGCTGGTCATGAACGGCCTCAAGCCCGCGGCGATCCACCTCGAGAACATCTACCCCGAGGTCGATCGACACTCGGTGACCGTGGTCGTCGACGACGACCAGCAATCCCTCGCGATCGGCAAGAAGGGGCAGAACGTGCGCCTTGCCAGTCGCTTGTGCGGTTGGGACATCGACATCAAGACCCGCGCGCAGTTCGAGCGCGAGGAAGCCGGTCTGCCACCCGAGCCCGAGGAAGGCAGCGGGCTCGCCGCGGCCGAATCCGAGGAAAGCCCCTCGGCCTAGGCCACCCCCAATCCCTCCACGTCCCCTCCCCGACCGCACTCCGCCCAGCCCTCGTTCGACGCGATCCCCTCCAACGTGCAGAAGAAAAAGCGCCTTCACGACCTCGCCAAGGAGTACGGACTCAAGGGCGAAGAACTCGTGGCCCAGCTCAACAAGCTGGGCTACTCGCAGTTCAAGAACCAGATGGCGACGCTGAGCGAGTTCGACGAACTCGAAGTCCGCGGCAAGCTGGAGGCTTACGGGATCGTCGGCAACTCGGCCTCCGCCGAAGCTCCGAAGGCCGAGGCGGGCGGGCTGGTCGTCAAGAAGAAGAAGAAGACGCTCAAGCCCGAACCCGAGGCGAGCACACCCGCGCCGCCGGCGACCCCGACCTCCGCGCCGACTCCTGCAGCCGCTCCCTCGCGAGCAGCGCCGGTCAGCCCGCCCGCCGCGCCTCCGTCCAAGCCGGCGCGA
>VGZE01000285.1 GCA_016872755.1 Planctomycetota bacterium | reverse complement strand
CGCGAAGTCGATCTCGACCATGCCCTGCACGAGGCCCGTCGTCTTCCACCGGCTTGGGAACGCGTCCGACGCGCTGTCGATCTGCGCTGTCGTCGCCGGCGACGTCTCGTTCGCGCACGCGTACAGACCGGTGTAGTTTGGAGCCGTGCCGGACACCTTCATGCGCGCCAGCGCCTGCGCGTTGTCCAGTCGGCCGAGCATCACGGCGATGGCGGCCGCGGCGCCCGCGCTGCGGTGCTTTCCGTGGTGGCAGTGCACGTAGACCGGACCCGGCAGGTCGCGGACCGCGCGCGTGAGCTCGAGGCGGCGCTGGTCGTCGATGCCGTCGTAGCCGATCGGCAGGTGCACGTAGCGCAGTCCGAGCGCGCGCGCATCCTCCACGTCCGGCTGCGCGCCGTCGACAGACACGACCGTGCGGATGCCCATGTTTGCCAGCGACTCCAGACCGCGCCCCTCGGGCGCCGAACCGCTGTACAGGCCGTCGGAATACGCGACGACGTTGTGCAGGCCATCGAAATCTGCTGGTTCGGGCGCGTCGGCGACCGGCGCCGCGAGCGTTATCGGGCGCGGCAGCGCGGGCTTGGGATCAGCCGCGCAGGCGAGCGCGCAGCAAGTGGCGAGTGCTATGACCAGCGAGGACAGCGTGCGGGGAAACGTCATTGGGCAGTGAAGAGCAAGCGGAATCGGCTGGGCTAGTCCCTAGGTGCCATATGGATGAAACCTCAGGCGTTGGAGAAGGTGCTACATAGCAAGCCCCGTGCCCGCCCCGACGAAACGCGGGTGGTGGACGCGTGAGCGCAGGGATCGACGATGCGGTGAAACTCAGCTCCGCAGTCGTAACGCGCGCGATCGTCAGCGCTGCGGCCCGGTGATCGCGAGGTCGTCGAAGGATGTCTGCGCGTCGGCCTTGGTCCACAGCCCGACACCGCCGGACCTAGCAATCGTCTCGTCGCTGACCTCGAGGAACTTGCGGCCGTCGAGCGCGCACGTGATCAGCGACCCTACGTGCTGCACGTCTATGCGATGCCACTGGCCCACACGCGCGCCGATCAACGCGGTCGCGAGCTGCTTGCGGACGCCGCCTACGACTACGTAGACGCGATAGTTCGCCTCCAGGGGATTGAAACGGCAGACGTAGTAGTTGTTTGCGTCCTGCACGCGCCACATCGGGCCGCCGCCCTGGTCGACCTCGCCACCGTCGGCTCGTACGGCGACGGACAGTTCCCCGTCCCTGAATTCGAGCGCGCGGTTCCACAACAAGTTGAAGCGGTCGTCGGACGCGTGATTCGGAGCGCTCAGGGCGACCACGTTTGGCGCAGAGGCCGCCGCAGGATCCGCGCGCACCTCCCACGTCGCCAACGGTCCGCTGCCACCGGTTGCCTCGCTCGACCAGTCGGCGAGCGAGCCGTCGTCGAATCCAAGGGTGCGCGCGGGGCGCGCTTGCTCTGGGCTGCTGGAACATCCGAAGGCGGCAAGGCAGGCGGCGAGCAGAGAAAACGGGCCAGCGGAAGCGCGATGCATGCGAATCCAGTCTTGACACGGGTTAGGATCGGGCACGGTCGGGCGAGAGCATATGCATTTCGCGTCCCGGCATGGCTGTTGCCACTCGGGATTTCCGCGTGTCGATCAGGACGCACGCGGCACACCTGACACGGCCTTCGTCCCTCGCTCCTGCGCCCCACGCCAAGCTCGTTCGCATGCGCAATCGCCGCCTCGCGTCCCTCACCAGCCTGCTCGTTGTTTTGCTGGCCGCTTGCAGGGGTTCCAGCGCCGATCTGGTCGTTTACTGCGCGCACGACCAGGAGCACGCGGAACCGCTGCTGCGGCGTTTCGAGGCGGAAACGGGTCTGAACATAGACATCCACTTCGACGCCGAGGCGAACAAGACCGTCGGACTGGTCGCGCGCCTGAGGCAGGAGGCGAGCCGGCCGCTGTGCGATGTCTTCTGGAACAACGAAGCCGGCCACAGCGCCGCGCTCGCCGAGGACGGACTGCTGCAGGCCTACGCGTCGCCGAACGCGGCCTCGATCCCCGCGGCCTTCAAGGATCCACGACAACGCTGGACCGGCTTCGCCGCGCGCGCGCGCGTGCTGATCGTCAACACGCAGCTCGCGGATCCCGCGCTCGTGCGCGGCTGGAAGGACTTGCTCGACCCGCGCTGGCAGGGCAAGGTCGCGCTCGCGCGCCCGCTGACCGGCACGACGCTGACGCACTTCGCCGCGCTGGCCCGCCTGCGCGGCGAGGACGCGCTGCTGGATTTCGCGCGTGACCTCGCCGCCCGCAATGCCGCTGGCCAGCTCGATCTCGCCAGTGGGAATGCGGTGGTGATGCGTCGCGTGCGCGGTGGCGAGCTCGCGTTCGGTTGGACCGACACGGACGACTTCAACGTCGCGCGCGAAGACGGTTTTCCGGTCGCGCAGGTAGTGCCGGATCAGGACGGCGAGGGCTGCCTGCTGATCCCCAACAGCGTCGCGATCGTCAAGGGCGCGCGGCATCCGGAGGCCGCTCGCAAGCTCGTCGACTTCCTGCTCTCGACGGAGGTCGAGGCCGAGCTCGCGCGCTCGCGGGCCGCGCAGATTCCACTGCGCGCCGACGTCGAGCGCCCCGACCACGTGCTCGACGTGTCGAAGCTGCGGCTGATGCCGGTCGACTACCTCGAGGTCGGCCGGTCGCTGTCGGCCGTGCAAGCAAGGCTGCAGGCGATCTTCGTCCAGTGAGGGCCGGCCCACCTTGAATCGCACCGCGCTCGTCCTCGCGCTCGCCGTCGCGGCCGCGTTCTCGTGGGCGCCTCTCGCGCTGCTGTTCGCGCACGTCGAACCTCGGCACGCGTTCGAGTGCATCGACGCGCGCGGACTGGCCCTGCTCGGGCGCAGCGCTCTGCTTGCGGGTGCCAGCGCGCTGCTCGCGCTGCTGGTCGGGCTGCCGCTGGCCTGGATCCTGATCCGCACCGACGTGCCGGGCGCGCGCGTCCTGCGTCCGCTGTGCGCGACGCCGCTGCTCGTGCCGCCGCTGCTGTACGCGATCGCGTGGACC
>VGZE01000284.1 GCA_016872755.1 Planctomycetota bacterium | reverse complement strand
TGGTCCTCGTCGAGGTCGCCCGCGAGCGACAGGCCCGAAGTACCGATTTGCCGGTGCTCCTCGAACGCGGTGCGGCGGCGCGGGCGGCTCCGCCTCCTCGTCGATTCGACGCGCGTGTGCTAGCCGAGTGGCTCCTCTCCGGGTCACAGCAGCACGCAGTCCTCGAGGCCGAGCCTGCCGCGCTCGTCGCGGCCCAGCTCCGAGCCGACGCGCTCTCGGAAGAGCTTCTCGCGCGCCTCCTCGAGGGCGTCGTGGCGGGTCCATTCGGCCGCGATGAGGTTGCGACCCGCGGCCCCTCGAATCGAGGGCTGCTCGCGCTCCTCGCGCTCCAACTCTACGTGCACGAGGTCCGGCGGCGCGTGCGTCGACCGGAGCCCGAGGAGGGGCCCAATTCCGTGCCCGAGCCCGCCGTCGTCCGCGACGCGCGGCTCCTCGAAAAGCTCGCGGTACCGCACGAGGGCGCGCGCCCGCTCGGCGAGCGCCGCCCCCGTGGACGCCCGCGACGCTGAGCCTCTCCGTCCAACCTGTCTTCGCTCACCCGACGGGATCGTCCCTCCGCGCCCAGGCGCGGGGTCGGGGAGCCACTCACGAAATAACCGTCCCCCACGCCGCGCGGGCGCCCTCGCGTCGTCGTGCGCGCAGCCCCTGAAAGCAGGATCTCACCATGGCACTCGTCATCCAAACCAACGTCGCGTCGCTCCAGGCGCAGAAGAACCTCGCGCGTTCACAAAACAACCTCAACACGAGCTTCAACCGCCTCTCGAGCGGCAACCGCATCAACAACGCGAAGGACGACGCCGCCGGCCTCGCCATCAGCGAGTCGATGAAGTCGCAGGTCCGCTCCTTCAGCATCGCAGAGCGCAACGCCAGCGACGGCATCAGCATGGCGCAGACCGCGGATGGCGCGCTCGGCGAACTCACGAACGTCGTCGGCCGCATGCGCGAGCTCGCGATGCAGGCGTCGAACGGCGCGCTCCTGAGCTCGGACCGCGACTTCATCCAAACGGAGTTCTCGAACCTCCAGTCCGAGACGAAGCGCATCATGACGTCGACCAAGTTCAACGGGAAGCAGCTGATCACGTCGTCGTCGCGCACCGAGGACTTCCAGGTTGGCATCCTGAATACGAACGACGATCGCATCACGATGACGTTCGGCGGGATCAAGCTGCAGTCGCTGACGGGGCAGGCGCGCGTCAACAGCGGCCCGGGCAACGCGAGGGGTGCGCTTGACACGATCGACACGGCGCTCGCACGGCTCTCGACCGCCCGCGCCCGCTTCGGTGCGGCGATCAACCGTCTCGAGACCACGACGTCGAACATCCAGACCGTGCGGCTCAACATCTCGGCCGCGAACAGCCGCATCCGCGACGTCGACGTGGCAGACGAGTCCGCCCAGCTCTCGCGCAATCAGGTGCTCACCCAGGCCGGCACGTCGGTCTTGGGTCAGGCCAACTCGTCGCCGCAGGCGGCGCTGCGCCTCATCGGCTGATCCTCCTCCTCGGGGCCCCGTCTTGGGCGGGGCCTCGCCTGCGCAAGCCTCTCACCTCTGGATCCTACCATGACCAAACTCGACTGGGGTCTCCGCTCGTGCGAAGTGCTCGTCCGGGTCCTTGCGCTCTACCGTTCCGTCGGGCCGCCGCGTGGTGACCCGAAGGCCCGCGCGCTCCGGCGCGGGCGTCGCTTGGCCCATCGACCTCGAGGTCCGATGCACGTACCGCGTGTCGGTCCCGAAGACCGGGCCCATGATCCGACCACGAGGGCCGGACCTAGACATGAACTAGATCCGGTCACACTGGAACCCTTATTACCTGATGGTCTCGGGACCTAGGGCCACCATGGCCCGCCCGTGAGCCCTCTCCTCGAGGAGGCTCAGGACCCCGAGACCGGCAGGGAGGTTCCAGAGCCATGCCGAGGAACCTCCCTCTCGAGATAACCGGAGCGGCGATCACGCCGCTCCAACCGCCCATGCAAGGGCGGCCTCATCTCCAAGAAGGAGCATCATCATGTCACTCGTCATCCAAACCAACGTCGCGTCTCTCCAAGCCCAGAAGAACCTCTCGACCGCGCAGAACTCGCTCGGCTTGAGCTTCAACCGCCTCTCCAGCGGTAACCGCATCAACTCCGCCAAGGACGATGCGGCTGGTCTCGCAATCAGCGAATCCATGAGGAACCAGGTGCGTTCCTTTACGGTCGCCGAGCGCAACGCGAACGACGCCGTCTCGATGGCCCAGACGGCGGAAGGCGCCCTCGGAGAAGTCGGAAACATCATTGGCCGCATGCGCGAGCTTGCGGTCCAAGGTGCCAACGGCTCGCTCCTCAGCGCCGACCGCGACTACCTACAGACGGAATTCACGCAGATGCAGGCGGAGGTGAAGCGGATCCTCACCTCCACGAAGTTCAACGGAAAGGCGCTCATCACGAGCGCCGACCAAGGCTCCGTTGCCTTCCAGGTCGGCATCAACAACACCGGCGACGATCGAATCAACATCAGCTTCGGCGGCATCAAGCTGCAGTCGTTGACGGGGGTTGCACGCGTCAACAGCGGCCCGGGCAACGCCCGCACCGCGATCGACACGATCGACAGCGCACTTACGAAGGTTTCGACGGCTCGCGCCCGCTTCGGCGCCGCGATGAACCGCTTCGAGATCACCACCTCCAACATCCAGACGGCCCGCCTCAACGTCGCTGCTGCGGCGAGCCGGATCAAGGACGTGGACGTCGCTTCGGAAGCCGCCGCGCTCTCGAAGAACCAGGTGCTCACCCAGGCTGCGACCTCGGTGCTCGCGCAAGCGAACTCCTCGCCGCAGTCGGCCCTGATGCTCATCCGCTGAGCGAAGCCAGGCGACGGCGGGCATCTCCCGTCCTCGCAGAGGCGAACTCGAGTCCGCAGTCGGCTTTCAGTCTGCTGCGATGAGCAAGCGTGAGCCGTGACCCACGACGCCGGTGGGTTTCCCGCCGGCGTCGTTGTTTTCAATCGAATGAGAGGAGGCCGCCGTGGCCCAAGCCATCACGAGAGACAAGTCCGTGTTCGCCGTCGCTACCCGACGCG
>VGZE01000283.1 GCA_016872755.1 Planctomycetota bacterium | reverse complement strand
CGAGAGCCGCGCGCAACTCGCGCGGCATTGTCGCTGCGCGTGGCTCCAGGCCCCGCTGTCCGTGCTCGCCGCGCGCATCGCCGCCGACTCCGTGGAACGTCCGCGGCTCGGCACCGGCAGCTTGGAGGAAGAGCTCGCACAGGTGGAACTTCGACGCGATCCGTGGTTTCGCGAGCTCGCCGGCGCGCCGATTGCGACCATCGGCGAGCCTGCGGTCGCGCTGCAAGCGCTGCAGCGCTTGGCACGGGGGGTTGAAGCCGGCGGGGGCACCGGCTAGGCTGCTTCGACAACATCGCGGGGTGGAGCAGTCTGGCAGCTCGTCGGGCTCATAACCCGGAGGTCGCAGGTTCGAATCCTGCCCCCGCTACCAACCAGGGCCTCGGCGCAAGCGCGCCGGGGCCCTGATCCTTTTCCCGGCTCCAGCCCCGGCCCCAACCATGACCTACGTCGATGGATTCGTGATCCCTTCCCCCAAGCGCAAGACCGCCGCGTACAAGAAGCTCGCGCAGTGGGGAAAGAAGACTTGGATGAAGCACGGAGCCTTGCACTACTTCGAGTGCATGGCCGACGACCTCTCGGTGTGGCCCGGTTGCGGCAAGGGCTTCAAGGGGATGGTGAAGCTCAAACCGAACGAGACCCTGTGGTTCTCCTTCCTCGTCTACAAGAACAAGGCGCAGCGCGACGCGATCAACAAGAAGGTCATGCAGGAAATGGAGCGCCAGGGCATGCCCAAGAGCATGCCCTTCGACCTGAAGCGCATGGCGCACGGCGGTTTCAAGACCATCGTGCAGGGCTGAGGCACGCGGGCCCCGGGATGTGGGCCTCGTGCTACCCTGTAACGGAGACCACTGGCCCCCCCGATCGCACGCGGTTCCAATGAAGTCCTCCTACGTACTGCCGGCCCTCTTCCTGCTCGCCTTTGCCTTCGGTTCCTACCGCTCGCTGCGCGCGTCTCCCGAAGCACTCGACCCCGGCCGTGAGCTGGAGATCGCCGAACTCGCGCGCAGTTCGTCGCCCGCGCAGACCGGAACGTTTCCCGAGCGCTGGATCAACGGCACCAACTGCGGCTCCGAGCCGAAGATGCAGGTCCACGAGTACAACAAGGACTTCTACATCCTGCGCCAGTCCAAGTGCGAGATCTACGAGGCGCCCTTCCTCTACCTGATCTTCGGCGAGGACCGGGCGCTGTTGATGGACACGGGTTCCAATCCGTCGACGCCGGTCGCGGCCATCGTGGACGAGGTGATCCAGCGCTGGCTGCTCTTGCACGGCAAGACGAGCATCTCGCTGGTCGTGGCTCATACGCACACGCACGCCGACCACAACGCGGGGGACGCTCAATTCGCATCCGTGCCCTACGTCGAGATCGTCGTCGGCAAGCCGCTTTCCGAAGTGGTCCAGTTCTGGGGCTTCCAGAACTACCCGATCGATCAGCCGACGATCGACCTGGGCAACCGCGTGATCGATGTGCTGGGCACGCCGGGCCACCAAGCCGCGAGCCTCACGCTGTACGACCGCGAGACGCGCCTCTTGCTGACAGGCGACATCGTGTACCCGGGACACCTGTTCGTGTTCCTCGAGTCGGACTGGCCGGTCTTCATCACCAGCATGCAGCGGCTCGTGGACTTCGCCGCCGAGCATCCGGTCGAATGGGTGCTCGGTTGCCACATCGAGATGTCGAGCACGCCGGGCGTGTCCTACGCCTGGGGAACGACGGCCCATCCGGACGAGCACGTGTTGCAGTTGCGCCCCGAGGTCCTGGGCCGGATCCTGCGCGCCGCCAAGAGCATGGGTTCCCAACCCGAGTGCAAGATCTTCAGCGATTTCGTGATCCATCCCGTGTTCAAGTGCGACAGCACCTGGAACGGTTAGCGGATCCGAGCCCGAGCGCGCCGTCCGCCGCATGATCGCCGCGTCGCTGCTCGCGCTGGTGGCGCTGCTCGGCGTGCCTCCCGGCGCCGTGCACCCTGATTCGCTCAGCAGCTCGCGCGTTCGGATCAGCGCGAGCGAGGCCAGGCTGACGCTGCGCTGCCAGGTGCTCTCGCTGCTCGAGGTCGTCCCACAGCTCGATGCGGACGCCGACGGCGAAGTGAGCGCGAGCGAGGTCGCGCTGCGCAAGGCCGAGGTCGCTGCCTACGTGGGCGAGCACTACCGACTCTACGTCGGCAGCGATCGCGAACTCGCGGGCGGCACGCGCCTGCGGCCCGAACTGCTCGGCGTCCAACTCCTGCCACCGGGATCCGAGCCCGGCCTCGGCTATCTGAAGGGGGCGGTCGAGCTCGATCTCAATTACCGCGCGGAGGATGAGATCCGCGACCTCCTGATCGAATCCGACCTGTTCGCCGCCACCAGCCCCGACCACATCGATCTCGCCACGATCGAATGGGACGGCGCGTCGGAATCCTTTGCGCTGGACCAGCGCACGCCGCGCGGCCGATCCGACCCGCAGGGGCGCGGAGCCTTCCCGGTCTTCCTGCGCTTGGGCGCTCAGCACATCCTGAGCGGCTGGGACCACCTCGCCTTCCTGGCCGCGCTGGTCCTCGCCGCGCGTCGTTTGCGCTCGCTGCTGTACGTGGTGACGGCGTTCACGCTGGCCCATTCGGTGACACTCGCGCTGGCGGCGCTCGAGCTCGTCGACGTCTCCGCGTTCTCCAGCCTCGTCGAAATCGCGATCGCGCTCTCGATCGCCTACGTCGCCGCGGATTGCCTGCTGCGCCCGCGACTGGCGCGTTCGCGCTGGATCGAGGCCTTCGTCTTCGGGCTCGTGCACGGGCTCGGATTCGCCGGATTCCTGCGCGAGTCGCTGGTGCGCGAAAAGGCCGTCGGCACCGCGCTGTTCGCGTTCAACCTCGGTGTCGAGCTCGCGCAGGTCGCACTCGTGTCCGTCGCCGTGCTCGCCTTGGCCGCCCTGCCCCGCAAGCGCGACGAAGAGGATCCGTTCCTCGCTCCGCTGCTGCTGCGTCGAGTGGGTGCGGCCGCCATCGTGCTGCTCGGCCTGACCTGGTTCGTGCAACGGATCTGAAGGCGGCGCTGCGAGCGCGCCTTGACAGGTACGGGTGCGCTCCTATGCTCCGCAGCCGCGATGAGCACCTGGAAGGTCGAGCCGCTCG
>VGZE01000282.1 GCA_016872755.1 Planctomycetota bacterium | reverse complement strand
CTGCTGCGGGTGCTGCTCGTGCTCTCGTTGTGCATGTCGGTGCTCGCGCTCGGCTTCGCATCGCGCAACGCCGGGGCCCTTGCGGATGGAACCGTGCGCGCCGACGTCACGCAGAAGGCGCTGCGGTTGCAGCCGGGCTTCCAGGGCCTGTGCGCGAACCTGCGCGCGACGCTGCCGCCCGCTGCAAACGTGTTGCTGGAGCCCTCGCGCCTGGATCGCACCGGAGTCTCGCCGCAGGCGCGTTGGCACTTGGCGTTCAACTACGAGCTCTCGCCGCTGCGCTGCTACACGCGCGAACCCGCGGCGGCGAGCGGGACATTGGTCGACTGGCCGCGCTGGGTGGAGCGACACTTCCCCGGTGCGGCTTTCGCGCCCGAGCAAGCACTCGAGCCGATCAGCAACGACGAGTTCGAGCGCGCGCTCGAGGAGCGCCGCATCGGCTGGCGCATCACGTTCCCACAGGCCGCGCAGTTCGCACTGAGCGAAGTACGCGTCTGGCGGCGCGAGAGCGGGCGTTGGAATCCGGTCGAGCTCGTGAGCGCACCGCCGCCCGAACCGGCTCAGCCGCTGCGCTCGCTGGGCGCGGCGCTCGCCGTCGCGCTCGCTCTGCTTTTGGCCGGGAGCGGACTGCTGCGCGCGCTCGGCGGACACTCGCGCGGCGATTGGATCGCCGGGGTCAGCGACGGTCTCGCGGCCGGGCTCGCGCTGGGAGCGTGCGGAATGCTCGGCTGGTGCTGGCTGAGCGACAGCGCCGTCAGCGTGGCGAGCGGCAGGGCATGCTTGGGCCTGCTGGCCGGCGGAGGTCTGGTCGGCTGGTGGATCGCGCGGCGGCGCGCGGCGCGAGCGACGACGGAACAAGCGACCGATGCGGTCGAAGCACACTGCAGCTGCGCACCCTGGACGATTCCCGAGCGCTTGCTCGCGGCGGCCTGTGCGTTTTTCTGCGCGTACGCGCTGCTCCAGGCCTACGGCATCCCATTGCACCGCTTCGACTCGACGCAGCACTTCGCCTACAAGGCGCGCCTGTTGCTCAGCGAAGGCCTGGGCGGCGCGGGCTGGTCGGATCTCGAGGGTTCCGTGGGTCGCATCGTCACACACCCGTCCTATCCGCCCTTGCTCGGCGCCCTGACGGCGTTGTGCAGTTGCGTGCGCGGCGCATTCGATGCCGATGCGGGCAAGCTGCTGGCCGCGCTGTTTCTGCCGCTCGGCGCGCTCTGGCTGTTCCGCGGGCTGCGTTCGCGCTCGCGCGCGGCGGCGCTGGTCGCTGCGACCTCGTGGAGCGGATTGCCGTTCCTGTACTACGCATGGACCGGCTCTCGCGCGGGCGGCGCCTTCGATTGGATCGGTCTGATGTGCGGCCCGGAGCTCGCAGCGAGCTTGGGACTGGACGGCTACAAGCAGCCGTTCTTCTCGGACCTGCTCGACGGCACCGGAGACCTGCCCTTGGCGGCCTTGACGCTGGGCACGCTGCTGGCGCTGGATCGGCTGTGCGCGGCGCGTGATTCGACCTCGCCGCGGATTGGAAATGCCGCGGCCGTCGCGGTGTTCGGTCTGCTCGCGGCCGCGACCCTGCTCGTCAAGAACGAAGGCCTCCCGCTGCTCGCCCTGCTCGTCGGCGGTGCCGTCCTGCGGGAGCGACTGGCCTTGCCCTTCGCGCGGCTGGGCAGCGCGCTCGCGGTGGCGGGCTTGTGTTGCGTGCCCTGGTGGCTCGCGAAGCGCGGCATCCCCGCCATCGACGAGGATTACGGCGCCCTGCTGAGACCCGCGCACGTGCTGGCTTCGCTCGAGCGCGCCGGCGTCGTGGCAACCGAGTACGCGTCGGCATGGGCGCGCGTGCTGCGCTGGAACCTCTTGTGGCCGGTCTGCGCGCTCGCCCTGCTCGCGATGCTCGGTGCCGCGCAAGCGACACGACGTGCGTTGCTGGTGCCCGCCTTCGCTCTCTTCGGCGCGTTGGCGCTCTACTTCGTCGTGCTCCTGGTCACGCCCTGGGAATTGCCGCTGTTGTTCAGCACGTTCATTCCCGATCGGCTGTTCGTCCACGTGGCACCGTTGGCGATCCTGGTGGCGACCACAGCGGCTTGGTCCACCGAAGAAGAACGCGCGTGATTCCCGACGCATCCGCAGATCCTGCCGCGAACGGCTTGATCAACCGGGCCCGTGGGTGGTTCGCCGCGCTGGTCGCTCTCTTCGCGCTCGCCGAGGGTGGCTGGGTGCTGCACGAGTGGGTGTCCGCCGGGACCGCGCCCGGCGCGCGCGCTTGGAGCGATCCGTTCCCCATGGCGGCCAGCGCGGCAGCGCTGATACTGGCGGCAGTATCCGCGCTGCGGCGCACGTCGCTCGAGCGCTGTGCCTACGCGGCGCTCGCCTGGGCCTTCGCGATGTCCGTGTGCGCGGAGCTGCCGCTGGTCGCGCACAGTCACGAGTACGGCGACGGCCCCTGGCTGCGCTGGGTATACCTCGGACTGGGCTCGAGCGCCGGAATCTGGGCGGCGAGCGGGCGCAAGCTCGACGCGCGCTCGACCGGTATCGCGCTTCTCGTCTTTTGGAGCGCCGGCAACGCGCGGTTGTGGGGGCGAGACGCGGATCGGATCTGGGTGCTCTTGTGGGCGGCGCTGCTGTTGGTCCTCGTCGCGCGCGGTGAGCGCGCAGGCTGGCGCGCGGTCGGCGGCGCGTTCGGCCGGCCCTTGGCGACGTACGCGTTCGCGATGCTGGCGTGGTTCGCGCTGGCCGCCTGGAGTTCCGATTGCCCGACCCTCAGCACGACCGCGTGGCTGCGCGTCGCATGGGGCGCGCTGGTCGCGTACGCGATCGCCTCCGTCGGTCGCAGTGCGCTCGGCGCGAGCTTCGGAGGTGCATTGGCCGCGGCTGCGGCGCTCGGGCTCGTGCTCTCCGTCGGCCTGCTCGAGGCACTTCCTTACACCAACTTCGAGCGGGTGTTCGAGTCACGACTCCGTCTGCTCGGCATGCACTCCAACGGCATCGGGCCGTTCCTGGGCGTGTGCCTGTGCCTCATCGCCGCGCGCCTGATCGGAGTCTCGAGCGGGACGAGCGGGCGCGTCGACCGCGCGCGCATGCCGGAGGTCGTGGGCTGGCTCGCCATCTCCGCGTTGCTGGCCTTCGGGCTGTGGCGCTCG
>VGZE01000281.1 GCA_016872755.1 Planctomycetota bacterium | reverse complement strand
CCGCCGCCGCGCCGGCCGGGCTGGTGATCGAGCTTCCGCCCGGCCCGGTGCGCGAGGCCTGGGAGCGCGGCGCCGCGCTGCCCGCGCAAGTGCCCGCGCCGCCCGTTGCGCCGGCGCCGCCGGGCGGTCCATGGCAGCGCTGGGCGAGGCTGGTCCAAGAGCGTCGCCACGGCGAGCTCGCCATGCTCGCGGGCTCTCAGCAGCGCTGGGAAGACCTGTGGCGCCACTGGCTCGCCTCGGCCGCCGAGCGCGACGGGCTCGGCCTGCTGCAAGCGCGCCAGCGCCTGGTGCCGCTGCTGGTCGGCAGCGAGCTCGAGCTCGCCGACGGCGCGCTGCTGCGCCCGGCCCTGCCGCCGCAGCCGCCCGGTCCGGAGGGCTCGTACCAGCGCTGCCGCTACGCGCTGCGCGGACTGCGCGTCGGCGCGGCCGTGCTCGACCTGGAGTTGGCGCTCGAGCTGGACGGTGTGCAGATCGACCTCATGCATGTCGCGGGCGATGCGTGTCGGCTCGCGCTGGTGATGCCGACCATGCCGCAGTTCAGGCTCGCGCAGGTCTATTGCGACTGGGAGGAGCGCACGGAGACGCCCGAGACTCCGATCCCGCTCGAGATCCGCCCGGGCGACGAGCGCCACACGCTGTGGGCCCGCTTCGAGTACCGCCCCAATCCCTGGCCGTCGCGCGCGCCTTCGCAACTGCCCGCCGCGATCGCCGCGCGCGGCATCGCAGTGCTGTGCGGCGCGGACGATCCGCGCCGCGCCGAGCTGGAGGAATTCGCGGCGGCGCTGGCGCAACTGACCGGCGCGCGCGTCGAGGTGCGCGCGCTGACGGGCCTCGACGCCACGGCCGCGGAACCCGCCGCGCTCGCGAACGACACTGGGCTGACCATCGACCTGCGCGCGGCCGAAACCGCGCCTTCCGCGCGCGACCTGAAGTGGCTGGCGCTGGTCTCGCTCGCCGAGCGTTGGTCGCTCGCGTCCGCGCCGCGCTGACCTCCCGCGCCTGCTTCGAAACGACCGAACCATGCTGCACTCCGATCGCCGCGCCCTGTTCCACGAGCACCGCGAGCGCGCGCTGGCGCGCCTGGCGGCCGACGATGCCTGCGCGCTCGTCTTCAGCGGCTCCCCGCGCATCCGCAACCACGACGCCGAGCACCGCTTCCGCCCCGAGAGCGATTTCTGGCACCTGACCGGCTTCGGCGAGCCCGAGGCCGTGCTCGTGCTCGCGCCGCGCGGAGCACAGGCGCGCAGCGTGCTGTTCCTGCGCGAGCGCGAGCGCGAGATGGAGATCTGGAACGGCCGCCGGCTCGGCGTCGCCGCCGCGCCGGCCGCGCTGGGCATCGAGCGCGCGCATCCGATCGGCGAGCTGTGGTCGCGGCTGCCCGACTACGTGCGCGGGCACGAGCGGCTGGTCTACCGCACGGGCCTCGACGAGGCGCGCGATCGACAGGCGATCGCGCTGCTGGGCCGCGTGCGGCCGACGATCCGCAACGGCGCGACGGCGCCGCAACAATGGGCCGATCCCGCGCTCTCGCTGCACGAGCTGCGCCTGTTCAAGACGCCGGGCGAGCTCGAGTGCATGCGCCGAGCAGCCGCGATCAGCGCGGCCGCGCACCTGGCCTGCCTGCGCGCCGCGCGCCCCGGCGTGCACGAGCGCGAGCTCGACGCGCTGCTCGACTACGAGTTCGCGCGGCGCGGCGCCTCGGGCGCCGCCTACACGAACATCGTCGCCGCGGGCGAGAACGCCTGCATCCTGCACTACATCGAGAAGGCCGCCGAGCTGCGCGCGGGCGACCTCCTGTTGGTCGACGCCGGAGCGGAGTACGAGTGCTATGCGAGCGATGTCACGCGCACCTACCCGATCGGCGGCCGCTTCAGCCCCGAGCAGCGCGCGCTGTACGAGCTCGTGCTGCGCGTGCAGAAGGAGTGCATCGCGCTCGTCGGTCCGGGCCGGCCGTTCTGGGGCGTGCACGAGCACGCGCTCGCCGAACTGTCGCGCGGGCTGATCGAGCTCGGCCTGCTGAAAGGCACGCTCGAGGAGGTGCTGGCCCAGGCGAGCTACAAGCGCTTCTACATGCACCGCACCAGCCACTGGCTCGGCCTCGACGTGCACGACTGCGGTGCCTACCACGTCGCCGGCGCCGGCCGCACGCTCGAGCCGGGCATGGTGCTGACCGTCGAGCCGGGCCTGTACATCGCGCCCGACGACGAGACGGTCGAGCCGCGCTGGCGCGGCCTCGGCGTGCGCATCGAGGACGACGTGCTCGTCACGCGCGACGGGCACGAGGTGCTGACCGAGGCGATCCCCAAGGAAGTCGCCGAACTCGAGACCCTGGTCGGGGCCGGCGCATTGCCGTGACCGGCGCGCGCGAGGCCGACACGGCGACCGGCGTTAGGATGCAGCGACGATGCCTTCGAGCCTGATCGGCAAGAGCGGCGACCGCTGGCAGCTGCGACACGCCGCCGCGACCATGTTCCAGTGCCTGCGGCTGGGCGTGCGCCCGTCGCTGTTGTGGCTGGCCGGCCTGGCCTTCCCCAGCGTCGCGCTGTCCTTCTCGGGCCTGCAGCTCGTGCTGGAGATCCTGGGCGACTACACCGGCATCGAGATCCTGGAACTGGTGCAGCGGCAACTCCCGCTGCCTTGGAGCCCGGCGGTGATAGCGAACGTCACCGACATGCTCGAAGGACACTCGGTGGCGCCGTTCTTCGCCGGGGCCGCGCTCTTCGCGGTCGTGCTCCCGCTGGCCTGTCGACTCTCGGCGGCCCTCGCGCGCATCGGCGACGAACGCGACTGGAAGGATGTCGCGGGCCCGCGCCGCGCGCCGCACCTGGGCGCCGCGCTGTCGCAGTCGAAGGGACTGACCTTCGAGACGCTGGGCCTGTGGCTGTGCCTGCAGGGCCTGCTCTTCGGCTACTTCGGACTGGTGATGGGGCCGCTGATCCTCTTGATCAACCAGTTCAAGCTCGGCGGGCTGGGCAATTGGCTGCTGATCCCGCTGCTGCCGCCGCTGGCGTTGATCTTCCTGTACGCGGCGACGCTCGGCGCGCTGAACCAGCTCGCGCTGCAGAGCCTGGTCTTCAATCGCCGCGGCCCGGCCTCGGCGCTCGCGCATGCGTGGCGCCTGGTGCGCCACGATCC
>VGZE01000280.1 GCA_016872755.1 Planctomycetota bacterium | reverse complement strand
TGGGAGCGGAAGCTGCGTGCGAGTGTGCGGCGGGGACCGGCGCGCGCGTGGGCACGACGAGGTCGCGCCAGGCGGAGGCCGGCGCGAGCACACCGTGGTAGGTGAGCTGATGGGCGCGCGGGGGTGGCACGAGTGCGGCGAGCCGCTCGATGAAGGTGAGCGGATCGAAGGAGACGGCGGATGTGCCGTCGCGCCAGTGGCGTTTGAGGCCGTAGATGACTCGGCCGTCCGGTGCGAGCACGAGACGCTGCGTCGCGATGGGCGGTCGAGTCACATAGCGGCACAGATGCTCGAGCCGCTCGAGCTCGCCGGCGGGCACGAGCACCTTGGCGTGCAAGGAGAATCCGTCACGGTCGGCGCACAGCGAACCGGGCAGCGGCGGCGGGCGCGGCGGGCGGCGCTGGCCCAGACGCGCGATGGGCCGCGAGGACTCCGGCGCGAGCGCGGCGCCGCCTTGGATCGACGCGGCGCAGAGTTGATCGAAGAGTGACGCCTCTTGCTCGGCCGACTCGTCACCGTCGATGGGCGCGTGCGTACGCGGCAAGCGGCCCTGGCGCTGGAGGTAGCGTGTGACGCGCCGGGCGAGCTGCTCGACCAGCTCGGCGACATCGGCATCGTTGAGCGGCGCGGCGGGCTGGAAGCTCGGCGCGAGGCCCTCGCTCGGCGAGATGAACGCGCCGTCGAGCACGAGCGCGTGGAAGTGCAAGTTGAGATTGAGCGCGCTCCCGAACCTCTGTGCGAAAACAACGGCGCCGGAGCGGGCGGTGAACTGGGGCTCAGGGCTCGCGGCGGGCTCGGAGTCACTCGAATGCGAGCGCGCGGATCTCTCGGCTGCGGCCTCGAGAGCGAGAGCCGCGCAAGAGGGCGCTGCGGGGTCGATCGTGTCGATCACCAAGCCCGCCAGCCCGTCGATCCCCTTGCGCATGTCGACCGACTCGCGCGCGACGAAGATCCGCACCGACGGCGACGGAGGGAAGCTCAGCATCGCGAGAGCGCCTCCAAGACGCGGCGCAACAGCACGGCGTCGAAGTCCGCGCCGATCCGCAAGCGGTGACCACCGGCGATCTCGAGCACCAGCGACGGTTCCGCTCGAGCTGAGCTCGGCTCGGAAACAGCGTGCACCGGGAGCAGTGCCGGTGCCGCCGCGCCCGCGCGAGCTGCGGCCACCTCCACGCGCGCCTTGCGGCGGTTCAAGGCGTCGTAGAGCCGCCACGCGGGCAACCCGCGCGAACGCGCGAACGCCGACGCGTTCGTGCCGCTCGCGTCGAACTCGGCGAGCAGGGACGCGATGTCGATCGGGGACGACGCCGAGGAAGCGGGGCGATTCATCCACGACAGGCTCTCCGCGCCGCGACCGCGGAAACAGATGGGTCAGCCGGACGCGTACGGAGATGCTGGCTAGGCATTCAGGTGGACTGTCTCGGCGGTTCGGTCGCCGAAGGACCCGATTCGCGGCCCTTCGGCTCGCGATTTCAGTACCAAGCCAAGTACTTGCTCGCCTGGTCCAGCTCCAAGGACTCGTAGGTCGCGTGAGTCAAGACGACGTCCACGTCGATTTCTCCGTCTCTATCATGATCGAAGAGCATATAGAATGCGTCCGGTCCGACGGCGCCAAGGTAGTACACGTAGCCTTCGTCGGCGTGATTGGCGCACCATCGCGTGCCAGAGACGTTCGCAAGCTCTGGACGGACCGGGTCGGAGCCGTTCGAGGTTGCGGCGAACATGATCGACAGCGAACCCGAGTTGAGATCAAGTACGGACAGATGCCGCGAGTCTCCGAACTGAACCAATGCCTTGTTGTCGGCTCCCCGCAGCTGGAACAGTCGATAGACGGGCCCCTGATCGCGAACCACGGCAACCTGTCGTCGGCGAACGATCTGGAACTTGAGGCTCGGTTCGACGGACTGCCCAGTCGCGGCGTCAATGGTCACCTGAGGAAACGGCCGCGGTGGGGCCAGGCTCCAGATTTCGATCACGGCCGAACCGTCCGAGGGATCGACACCGGAGACGAGCACACGGTTCGGGCCGCAACTCGTCACTTCGGTCGGCCAAAATCGAACCGACTCCGATTGAAAGCTGTGCAGCGCCTTGCCATCGCTCGCCCGGTAGAACCAGCGGAACGAAAGTTCCTGCTCGGCAACGAAGTAGGACGCCTCGCCCCAAACCGAAATCGGAGCCGTCACCTCGAGCCGGACATTCCGCTTGTCCATTGCGAAGTACATCGGCGAAGGCTGCGCGATGGCCTGGGAGTTCTGTGGAAGAGCGCCGAAGTTGATCGACGTGGAGGCGCGACTCAGGAGCCCTCCAAGAACAGAAGCAACTACAGCGGACGCGACGAACGCTCGAAAGGGTCTAGCAATCATCATAGGAATGGGCCTTTTCAAGGGCAGCAGGGAGGTAGGCTCCAAATCTGATCGACGTTTGGGACGTAGGTGTAGCCGCAGCAAGCCGGGCAACCTGCATATCGGCACTTGACAAGATGCTCTGCGAGTTCTTTTCGAAGCTTGCGAGCGTACTCACACAACTCATTCCGCTCCTGTGTATTGAGCGCCAGACACATCGTCTCACTGACGAGCGCCATGCCACGCCCAGACATGCCGGCGTGTTCACAAGCCCCGCACGGATTCGAGTCCGCAGTCAATGGATCCCCTTGGTACGGATCACCGCTGACACGAGCGGCAGCGCGAGACCGTCTCCAGTGCTCATATTCGTGGATGAGCACGAGGGCGCTGTACCACAGCGGAGTGTCGAGACTCCGCACGGCGATCGTTGTTGCGTCGTGCGTGCCGTCCTTGTTGTAGCACTCGCACAACGTCGCGCATCCGTTGACCGGATCGGTGTCAGCCTCGATCTCAGCCGCCAAGTTGGGGTCGATGTTGTCGGATACGTAGTCGAGCAAGCCCGATCGGGAGGACTGAGTCATGTCTCCGAGGGCAACACCGTGGTCGCGGACTTTGCCGTCGGGAGCCGGTCCACCGTCGGAGCACTGAGCCCGCAGCGTGGGCGCCAAGAGCGACATCCACAGCAGGAGGAGGAGCAGCGGGCAGGCCTGCGTCAAGCGAATACGAGCATGATTCAAGTTGGAAGACCTCTTCTAGGGTGGGGGATAGGAACTCCAAGCGGATGACGTTCGCCGGAGGCGGCCGT
>VGZE01000279.1 GCA_016872755.1 Planctomycetota bacterium | reverse complement strand
AGCGCGGCCTCGGCGCCGGCGTGGCCGCGCGCGCTCAGCAGCTCGCGCGTGAGTTCCAGCCCGGGCGCGGCGCATTCGATCACCAGCGCGCGACTGAGGATGGTCGGCAGCAGCCGATCGGGCCGCGCGGTCTCCAGCACGAGCAGCGTGCCCGGCGCCGGCTCCTCCAGCGTCTTCAGGAGCGCGTTCTGCGCGTGGTTCTGTCCGTGCGCCATGCGCGCGGCCTCGCGCAGCAGCACGATGCGCCAGCCGCCCTCGGCGCTCTTCAGCGCGAGGAAGCTCTCGATGAACTCGCGCGGCGCATCCTCGCCGCCGCTGACCCAGGCGACCGGGATGCGCTCGACCTCCGCGCGCAGCGGATCGAGCTCGAGCAGATCGGCGTGCGATCCGGCCGCCACGCGCCGGCACGGACCGCAGGCGCCGCAGGGCTCGCCGGGGCCGCGCGCGCACAGCAGGCCGGCGGCCAGCCAACGCGCGGCCAGCCACTTGCCGCAGCCGTCGGGGCCGCGCAGGAGCAGGAAGTGCGCCAGCTTGCGCGCGCGCGCCGCGCGCCACAGCCCGCGCACGAGCTCCTCGTGCCCGCGCGGGACCTCGAGCGCGAGCGCGGCTTCAGAGGACACGGCTCACCTCGGCCCAGGCACTGGCGGCAACCTCGCCGAGTGGTCGCGACGCATCGATCCGCACCACCCGGCCGCCGAAGGGCCGCTCCTGTGCGTAGCGGCGATAGGCCTCGGCCACCTGTTGCTGGTAAGCCGCGCCCTTGGCCTCGATCCGGTCGCGCGCCGCGCCGCGGCGCTCGAGCGCCTGCGCGCTCGAGAGGTCGAGGATCAGCACGAGATCCGGCGCAGGCGCGTTGGCCCAGGCCTGCAGCAACTGCACGATGCGCGCCTCCCCGACGCCTCCCGCGACGCCTTGATAGGCCCACGTCGACGGATGGAAGCGCTCGCACACGACGTCGCGGCCGGCGGCCAGCGCCGGCGCGACGAGCTCGTCGAGCATCTGCCGCCGCGCCGCCGCCATCAACAGCGCCTCGACCTGTGGGACCAGCGCGTGGCGCCGGCTCAGCGCAATCTCGCGGATCGCCTCGCCCGCGGCGGTCGAACCGGGCTCGCGCAGGTGCAGCGGCGCGGCGCGACCGGCGCGCTCGAGCTCGCCGCACAAGCGCGCCGCCAGCGTGGACTTGCCGCAGCCGTCGACGCCGTCGAGCACGAGGAAACGCGCGCCCGCCTGCCGCTTCGGCCGCGGGGCGGAACCCGTCTCCTCTCGCGCTTCGCTCATCGCGCCGGGATCGTACCCGATCCGGCGGTGCAGCCGCGCTCGACCAGCTCCTTCGAGCGCGCCAGCGACGCGTCGAACGCGAGCGCGCTGCGGGCGGCCTCGATCGCCTCGGCCGGCCGTTGGAGCTTGCACAGCGCCGCCGCCTTCTTGTCGAGCAGCCGCGCGCGGTCCTCGTCCTCCAACGGTCGCCTCGCATCGGCCTCGAGTTCCGCGGGCACGAGCAGCGCGGCCTGGAACTCGCGCAGCGCGCGCTCGTGGTCGCCGAGCAGCGTCAGCGCATCGCCCCAGGCCTCGTGCAGCGCGTACACGAACGGATCGATCTCGTTGGCAGCCTGGAAGTACAGGCAGGCCTCGCGCGCGCGGCCGGCCGCCAGGTGCCAACCCGCGACGGCGAGCTGGGTCTTCAGGTCCCCCGAGTCGTGGACCAGCCAGCGCTCGCGCGCGCGCATCGCGTCGTCGAGTTGGCCCTTGCGATCGTACAGGCGCGCCAGCGACAGCTCGGCCGAGAACTCCGGATCGTCCCAGCCGGGGAAGGCGGCCTCCGCGAACAGGTACTGCGCCTCGGCCGCTTCCGGATCGCGCTGTTCGAGCAGGCGCGCCAGGCCCATGCGCGCCTGGTAGTCCTCGTGTCCCAGCGCGAAGGCGCGCTCCCAATGGCGCTGGGCCGCCTCGGCGTCGTCGCGCGCGAAGGCCAGATTGCCCAACAGGACCTCGGCACGGCCGCTCGATCCCTGCGCCTCCAACGCGCGTCGCAGTGCGTCCTCGGCGTCCGCCAGGTCGCGCGTCTGGTACGAGCCCCAGGCGACATCGAGCCAGTCGCGCGCGTAAGCGCTGCGCGCCTGCGCATCCTCCGGCACCTGCCTGGGCAGCACGAGTCGCCGCGCGGCCGTGCGCAGCGGATCGCGGCGCGGCTCGCAGCGCAGCGGCGCGAGGATCGCATCGACGTAGACCGCGAAGTCGGCGTCGATCTGCTCGGGCGTCGCGCCGAACACGTCGGCGCAGGCCGCGTCGAGGTCCTTGCCCGCGTCGAAGGCCTCGAGCAGGCGCACCATCGGCGCGAAGCCGTGCCGCTCGATCAGCATCCGGCACAAGAGCCCGCCCTGGTAGTAGCCGAACAGGATGCGCGGGCCGCGGAAGGCGCGGTTGAGCTTGCGCACCGGGATCAGCTCGCCCG
The DNA here is from genome assembly GCA_016872755.1 of Planctomycetota bacterium. Taxonomy (GTDB): domain Bacteria; phylum Planctomycetota; class UBA1135; order UBA1135; genus GW928-bin9. The sequence goes on along the minus strand of VGZE01000279.1, from coordinate 733 downwards.
CCGCGCGCGCGTCGAGCAGGTCGCGCCGCATGTTGCGCGTCCAGGACGGGTCGCGGTTCTCCTCCTCCCAGGTCGCCAGGCCCTCGGTGATCCAACGCGGGCAGCGATTGTGCGAGAGCCCCAGGTGGATCACGTGGGTGAACTCGTGGAAGCTCGTGCGCGCCCACGAGAACTTGCTGCGCATGTGGCACAACGGCGAGACCGCCGTGACGACCGGACCGAAGCACACGCCCAGCGCGGGGAAGCCCTCGAAGCCCGTCGAGCGCACCGAGAAGTCCGCGTGCTCGCGGAACACCTCGATGTGCGTCGGCCCCGGCGTGTAGCCGTAGCGCGCCGACAGTTCGGCCCGCGCGACCTCATAGTGCTCGGCCTGGTAGAGCTGGTGCAGCGCCGCCTCGTCCGACTTCCACGCGAAGGACAGCGGCCCCGCGGAGTGCCGCACGTACTCGTCGCGCAACCTCCGCAGCACGGCGATCATGTTCGAGCGCCACGCGTCGCGCCGTCCGGCGGCGGCCTGTTCCGCGCGCTCCAGCGCGGCCAACCCGCCCGCTTCGTCGCCGCTGTTGGCGAGCGCGCGCCCGTACAGCGTCCACGCGCCCCAGTCGAGCGGATCGCGCTCCACGCCGCGCGCCAGCGGCTCGGTCGCCTCGGCGAAGCGGTACAGCTCGACCAGGTGGCCGCCCAGCACGCGCTCGGGCGTCGAGTCGCCCGCGTCGCGCTCGAGCAGCCGCGC
>VGZE01000278.1 GCA_016872755.1 Planctomycetota bacterium | reverse complement strand
CGACCTGCGCTTGCTGCGCCTCTGCAGCCTGCCCTGGGCGCTCCTCGCGCTGTGGGCGACCTGGCGCGCCGCGCGCTTGCTCGCGCCCGGTCAACCCGGAACGAGCCTCGGCGCGGCCGCGCTGCTCGCGCTGACCCCGCAGTACCAGCACCTGTCCGGCACGATCACGATGGACCTGATGCTGGCCGCTTTCGGCAGCCTGGCGCTGTGGCAGGGCGTCGAGTGGTGCGTGGGTGAGCGTGCGCCCACGCGCGCCGCCTTTGCCGCCGGCCTGTGTGCCGGGCTGGCCTGCTGCGTGAAGATCAACGCGCTCGTGCTCGTGCCCGCGCTCGTGCTGGCGGGTCTGTGCGCGCGCGCGAGCGGCCGCTCCGGCGCGCGCGCGTGGCTCGCCGCGCTGGGCGGTGGTCTGCTGGCCGCGCTGCCGTACTACGCGTGGCAGTGGATCGAGAGCGGACACCCGCTGTGGTCGTGGCACTACCAGAACGTCAGCCCGTTCCATCGCCCGTCACCCGAGGCGCTGGCCGTCGGCGGTCTCGAGAAGTGGAAGTGGTTCGTCACCGTGCTGTGGATGACCTGGCTCGGTGATTTCGGTTGGACCAGCGTGTGGTTCCCCGGCTGGGCGAACCTGCTCGTCGCGGCCGTGTGCGCATTCGGGCTGGCGACCGCCCTGCGCGAGCGCGGCGCGGGGCGCGCCTTCCTGCTCGGCGCCGCGGGCCTGATGCTGGCGGCGGAGGTGTACTTCAACCTGCACTTCTCGCAGCCGCAGGCGCGGCACCTGTACCCGTTCCTGCCGGCGCTGGTGGTGCCCATCGCGCTGGGACTGGCGCGGCTGCGCGCGCTGTGGCCGCTCGCCGTCGCGCAACTCGCGCTGTCGTGCTGGGGGCTGCTGCTGGTCGCGCAGTGGCTGCGACCGCCGGGGTGGAACGACGATCCGCGCTGGAGCGCGACCGACGATGCGCGGCGTGGCGCGCTGAGCGCCGAGTCGATCGCCTGGCGTGAGGTCGCTGCGCCGCGCCTGGAGTGGGCGCACCCGGCCGGTGCGCTCGACGAGCTCGTGCTGGCGGTCGAGAATCCGAGCTTCGAGCACCGTCCATGGCGCGAACACGGCTACGTGTTCCGTTCGCTTGCGGACCTGCAGATCGCGCCCGCCGGCGAGCTCGAGCTGCCGGCGTCGTTTTGGGCGGAGTTGCAAGGCGGCTCGCGGCTGTACGCCCAGGTCGTGCGACTGGATTCCGAGGGCCGCGCGATCGCCCGCAGCCCGGCGCGCGAGATTCGCAAGCCCTGAGCCCGCGGCGCGCGCTATCTTGCGCGCCCCATGCAACTTCCCGATCTGTCCGCGCCGCAGGCGCTCCCCAACGGTCGCGTCACCTGGCAGAGCGGCGGCGGCGTCGCGCTGCTGACGCTGACCAATCCGCCCGCCAACGGCTACTCGCACGAGATGATGCGCGATCTCGACGAGTGCATCCTGCGCGCGCGCTTCGACGACGCGGTCCAGGTCGTCGTGCTGGCCGGCGCCGGCGAGAAGTTCTTCTGCGCGGGCGCCGACATCGGGATGCTGCAGCGCGCCGATCCGTCGTTCAAGTACTGGTTCTGCCTGCACGCGAACGAAACGCTGCTGCGCCTGGAGCACACGCCCAAGCTGTCGATCGCCGCGCTCGGCGGTCACTGCGTCGGCGGCGGGCTCGAGGTCGCGCTCGCGTGCGATCTGCGCGTGGCACGGCGCGGTTCGGGCAAGTGCGGACTGCCCGAGGTCGCGCTCGGCGTCCTGCCCGGCACCGGCGGCACGCAGCGCCTCGCGCGCCTGGTCGGCAAGTCGAAGGCGATCGAGCTGATGGCCGGCGGCGATACCTTCGACTACGAAACGGCCGAGCGGCTCGGCATCGTCAACCGGCAGGTCGATGCGGCGAGCGAGGAGGCCTTCCTCGTGGACGTCCTGTCCTACGCGCGGCGCTTCACGGCGCCCGGCAAGGCGCCGCTGGCCATCGGCAACATCAAGCGTGCGGTGCAGACGGGCCTCGAGATCCCGCTGGAGTCGGGGCTGGCGCTGGAGCGCGAGCTGCAGGCGAAGCTGTTTGCGTCGGCCGATGCGAAGGAAGGCATCGCAGCGTTCAACGAGAAGCGCGGCGCGAAGTTCCAAGGGCGGTGAGCGCGATGACACCGACCGAGATGAAGGCGCTGCGCATCCACGCGCACGGCGATCCGTCCGTGTTGCAGGTCGACACGATCCCCGTGCCGAGGCCCGGCGCGGGCGAGGTGCTGGTGCGCGTGCTCGCCGCTTCGATCAACCACCTCGACCTGTGGGTGCGGCGCGGCATGCCGGGCTTCAAGGTCGAGTTTCCGCGCATCCTAGGCTGCGACGCGACCGGCGAGGTCGTCGAGCTCGGCGCGGGCGTCACGCGACTCTCGGTCGGTCAGAAGGTCGTGTGCGAGCCGGGCTACACGACCAAGCCGTCGCGGGCGGTCGACGCCGGAATGGACCACCTGGCGCCCGACTACGGGATCCGCGGCGAGCACGGCGACGGCTACGACGCGCAGTACGTCGCCCTGCCCGAACGCTTCTTCCTGCCGCTGCCCGCCGGCGTCGATCCGGTGCGCGCCGCCGCCGTCCCGCTCGTCTTCGTCACCGCGTGGGGGATGCTGGTGTGCCGCGCGAACGTGCAGCGTGACGAAACCGTGCTCGTGATCGGCGGCGCGAGCGGCGTCGGCTCGGCCGGCATCCAGATCGCGAAGGCGCGCGGCGCGCGCGTGATCGCGACGGCGGGCAGCGAGAAAAAGCGCGAGCTGTGTCGCTCGCTCGGCGCGGACGAGGTCGTCGATCATTCGAACGCCGCTTGGCCGGACGAGGTCAAGCGGTTGACGAACAAGCGCGGCTGCGACGTCGTGTTCGAGCACGTCGGCCCGGCGACGTGGGAGGGCTCGATCAAGTGCCTCGCGCACTGCGGGCGGCTCGTGACCTGCGGCGGCACGACGGGGCCAAAGGTGTCGCTCGTGCTGCCGTTCCTGTTCATCAAGCAGCAGTCGATCCTGGGCTCGACGATGGGGCCGAAGAGCGCGTTCCCGGAGATCTTCGCCGGCTTGGCGAAGGGGATCTTCAAGCCGGTCGTCGACCGCGTGATGCCGCTCAGCGAGGCGCGCGCCGCGCATGAGCTGCTCGAGAGCCGGCAGGTGTCGGGGAAGATCGTGCTGGTGCCCTGACCGCG
>VGZE01000277.1 GCA_016872755.1 Planctomycetota bacterium | reverse complement strand
TGCGCCGCGCGCAGCACGGCCAGCGCGGCCAGCAGCCCGCAGACGAGCGCGCGCGCGCCGCGACCGCCCGCCAGCGCGATGACGGCGCCCAATAGCAGCGCGGCGAGCAGGGCCGCGGCGCCCGACTCGCGCACCCCGCTCGTGGCTCCCCACGCGCTGCCGATCGCGCACGCCAGCCCCCGCTGGAACCACGGGCGCGCCCTCAGCCACGGCCAGCGACCGTCGTCCTGGGGCGTGGCGGGGGCGGGGGAGACCATCCGCATCCTTGGATGCGCAGGCGCCGCAATGGTGGCGGCTTGGGATCAGGAGGTCGCAGCGGCTATTCTCGCTGTCCGCATGCCGCGCCCGAGTTCCCACGCGCTGTTCCCCGGCACTTTCGACCCGCCGACGCTCGGCCATGTCGACCTGGTCCGGCGCGCGCATGCACTCTTCGGGCGCGTGACGGTCGCTTTGGCGCGCAACCCGGACAAGCACGCGCTGTGCACGCTCGACGAGCGGACCGAGCTGTGGCGGCGCATCCTGACCCCGCTGCCCGGCACGGCCGTCGTGGCGCTGTCGGGCCTGGTCGTCGAAGGCTGCCGCGAGCTCGGTTGCGACGTGATCGTGCGCGGCGTGCGCAGCGGCACGGACTTCGATTACGAGGTGCAGATGGCACGCTCGAATCGCGCGATGCTGCCGTCCGTCGACACCGTGCTGCTGTCGCCCGATCCGCTCTACGCGCACATCTCGAGCACGCTGGTGCGCCAGATCGCCCTGCTCGGCGGCGACCTGCGCCCGTTCGTGCCGCGCGAGGTGCAAGAGTTCCTCGCCGCGCGCCTCGCGGCCGGCCGGGCCTCCACATGAGACCCGGCCCGACTTCCACACTGCTGGTCGCGCTGGTCGCGACGGCCTGCGTCACACCCCGCTCGGACCCCAGCCCCATGACCTCTCGTCAGATCGTTGCCACTGCCCAAGCTCCCGCCGCGATCGGCCCGTACAGCCAGGCCGTCGTGCACGACGGGCTCGTCTATTGCTCGGGTCAGATCGCGCTCGATCCCAAGAGCGGGCAACTCGTCAAGGGCGATGTGAAGGCGCAGGCGAAGCGCGTGCTCGACAACCTGCAGGCGGTGTTGCAAGCGGCCGGCAGCAGCTGCGAGCACGTGCTCAAGTGCACGATCTACCTGTCGGACATGGGGGACTTCGCGGCGGTCAACGAGGTCTACGCGAAGTACTTTCCGAAGCAGCCGCCGGCGCGCGCGACCGTGGGCGTCGCGAGCCTGCCGAAGGGGGCGCTGGTCGAGATCGACTGCGTTGCGGTCGTCGCGCCGAATTGACGGTCGGACCTCGAAACCGAGGTTAGAATATCGGCTGGCGCGCGCCAGCGTTCGCCGCGCCTGCCGCCAACCGACCTGCGCTGTCCCAAAACCGCATTCGAAATGCACCTCCATTCAGCGATCTCGTCGCGTCGCACGCTCTGCTCGCGTTTCGCCCCGATCTTCGCGCTCGCCGCAGTCCCGACCGCTGCGCAGACCTCGTTTGCGCCCGACCTCGCGAACTGGGCCACGCTCGGCGGACAGCCGTGCGGCATCGGCGCCTGGGAGCCGCCGTACGACCACAAGGTGCACACGTTCCCTTCGCTGCCGATCCCCAGCCCGATCGGCGGGAAATTCAACGCCGTGCACATGTCGGTGATCGCTTCGGGCCCGCACCGAGGCAAGGTGTTGGTCTGGGACCGCGCCTTCGACACCGCGGCCGCGGCCAAGCAGCGCTGGTCGATCGTCGATCCGCGTCCGGTCGGTGACGCGACCTTCCTGAACTTCGAGCTCGCGATGCCCAACGGCGAGGGCGACCTGTTCTGCGCCGGCCACTCTTGGACCAACACGGGCCGGCTCTTCGTCGCCGGGGGGACAACCGTCTATCCACCTGCCGATGCCGATCAGGGCATCGAGGACGGGTCCTTCGGCTTCGTCGGCGGCAAGCTCTGCTACGAATACGATCCGTTGCTGGGGCCCGCCGGCACGTGGGTGCGCCAGCCCGACCTGGCCGAGACGCGCTGGTATCCGACCGTCGTGCACACCGGCAACGAAGAGCTGCTCGTGGTCGGCGGCGTCGGCGACACCGACGGCCACTTCAAGAACTCCTATGAGGTCTTCGATTCGGTCCAGTACGCGTGGAAGCTCTACGCCGGTTCGCAGTTGCTCGACGGGCCGCTGATCGAAGCCGCCAAGCTCGATTACTACCCGCGCGCGAGTTGGCTCAGCGATGGCAGGCTGTTCCTCTCCGGCATGGACGCGTGCTCGGCGCGCCTCGATCACGCCGCTGCTCCGGGCGTGTGGGAGACGATGGGCTGCGGCACGAACTGGTACTTCGACTACAACTCCTCGGTGTATCTGGGCAACGACGTCGTTCTGCGCGTCGGCGGCGAGCTCGAGCTCGACTCCATCAGCCATGGTTATCTGTCGCTCGCGCAGACCTGCCCGGCCGGCGCGTCGGGCAGCGCGTGGACCTGGAGCACCGTCACGGAGATGCAGGTGAGGCGCACCCAACTCAACACCGTGCTGCTGCCCGACGGCAGCGTGCTCGCGCTCGGGGGAGTCCGCGCCCTGCCCGGGCACGTCACCGACTACGTCAGAATGCCCGAGCTGCTCCCGAGTCCGGGCGGACCGTGGTTGCCGATGGCCGAGGCGGCCAGCGCGCGACCCTACCACGCGACGGCCGTATTGCTGCCCAGCGGCAAGGTGCTGTCCGGCGGCGGAGACGACCGGCACTACGACTACCAGGTCTTCCAGCCGCCCTACCTGACCTGCGGCGCGCCGCGGCCCGTCATCACGAGCGCCCCGGTTGCGATCGGATACGCGACCGGGGCCGCGCCGGCCCAGTACACGGTCGAAATCGCGGCGGGCCTCGCCGCGCCGATCTCGGAACTCGTCTTGATGGCGCCGGGTTCGGTCACGCATCACTCCGATTCGAATCAGCGCCGCGTCGTGCTGCCGCTGATCTCGGCGAGCGCGACGAGCGCGACCTTCACCGGGCCGCCGAGCTCGAACCATGCGCCGGCCGGTTCGTACATGCTGTTCGCCTTGTCCTCGCAAGGTGTCCCGTCGCACGCCAGCTGGGTGCGACTGAAGTAGGCCGCGATCCAGCGCGCGCAGGTCGAAGTGCGCCGGACTTGGTTGCCGGCGGAGCGGCAGTTTCAGCCGCGCTGCAGCGTGCTCATGCGCGCGGCGACCCCGACCCGCGCCTCGGCGCGCGCGGCGGCCAGCGCATCC
>VGZE01000276.1 GCA_016872755.1 Planctomycetota bacterium | reverse complement strand
CGGTCAGCAGGGTGTCGACGCGACCGACATGGCCGCGCGCTGGCAGATCAAGGTGCAGCAGATGCAGGCTCAGGCCCGCGAGAGCCTGAATCAGGGCCGCGACTTCGCCGCCAAGGGCGAGTTCGAGCGCGCCATCGCCGAGTTCTCGGTGGCCAAGAACCTGATCCGTTGGGCCCCCTACTCCACGATCGACTGGAAGGGCGTCGACGCCGAGATCGAGGCCGAGCTGGCCAAGGCCACCGCCGGTCGCCTCGCCGCCGAACAGGCGCGCCGCGATGCGGAGGCCGCCCGCGCCGTCGACGCGCTCAAGGCCGAAGGCCGCGCGCAGGTCCTGCGCCGCGAAGCCGTGATCAACAACATGCTCGATCAGGCCATCGACGCCTTCGAGCAGCGAAACTACGACGAGGCGATGGACTTCTGCGACCAGGCGCTGCACGAGGATCCGCGCAACGACCGCGCCGTGGAGATCCGCGACGCCGCCTTCCGCGCCGGCCGCGACACCGTGCGCGCGGACTACATCCTGCGCAAGCGCGAGCAGTTCCTGCGCTGGCGCGAGGAGCTCGACAAGCTGCGCATCCCCGAGTCGGACATCTACACGCTGCCCGATCAGGACTTCTGGAAGGACATCACCGAGAAGCGCGCCAAGCGCCGCGGCATCGATCTCTCCCAGAACGAGACGGCCGAGGACCGCGAGCTCAAGGTCAGCCTGCGCGAGACGCGCATCCCCGGCCTCAAGGTTGCCGACGAGAGCTCGCTCTCGGCGGTGGTCGATGTGCTGCGCACCTTCACGGGCCTGCCGCTGGTCGTCGACCCGGCCGCCGAGACCGCGGCCACGGACGCCGGCGTCGTCTACAACCTCAACCTGACCTCGTCCCTGTCCGTCGAGCAGGCCCTGAACCTGATCGTCGGTATGTCCGGCGAAGATGTGGCTTGGACCGTGCGCAACGACGCCGTCATGGTCACGACCAAGGCCAAGGCCCGCGGCGTCCCGACGATCTACAACCACGATGTCCAGGACCTCGTCTTCAGCCTGACGGACTTCTACGGTCCGCGCATCGAGCGCCTGCGCCTGCTCGACGACATGGAAGATGACGACGGCGGCGGCCCCTTCGGCGGCATCGGCGAGAAGCCGAAGCTGATCGAGATCTCGAACCTCTCGACCGCGATCCAGGAGAATGTCGCGCCGGGCACCTGGGAAGATGGGGGCGTGTCGATCACCGAGGGCGAAGGCTTCATCGTGATCGTGCACACCCCCGAGGTGCAGGAGCAGGTCAAGAAGTTCCTGAACGACCTGCGCCGCTTCGGCTCGTCGCTCGTCACGATCGAGTCCAAGTTCATGACGGTCGCGTCGAACTGGCTGCAGGAGATCGGCGTCGACTTCCGCGGTCTCGACAACCCGGTCGCTCCGTTCAAGGACATGGACGATGTGACCAACGGCCTCGAGGACGGCGCTTCGCGCGGCCTCGACAACAATGGTCTGGGCGCCGCGTCGGGCATCCCCTCCTCGGGCTTCTTCTACGACGACGGCGGAGACGGCGACTTCAAGGGCCGGACCGAGAACTTCTTCGAGAACCCGCTGGGCTCGGCGCTCTCGAACATCGGCGGCATCACCACGCAGCTGACCTTCCTGAACGACCTCGAAGTGTCGATGATCCTGCGCGCGGTCGAGAAGTCGACCGACTTCCAGCTGATCAACAACCAGATGCTCTCGGTGCACAACACCCAGCGCGCCTATGTCGCCGTGATCAACCAGCAGGCCTACATCCAGGACTTCGATGTCGAAGTCGCCCAGTTCCAGGCCGTCGCCGACCCGCAGATCAATGTGCTGCACGAGGGCGTCGTGCTCGATGTGCGCCCGACGATCCACCACAACCGCAAGTACCTGACGCTGGAGATCCAGCCCACGGTCGCCAAGGTCGTGGCGCTGCGCACCTTCAGCTCGACCCTCGGCGGCAACACCGCGCCGGTCGAGTTCCAGCTGCCGGAGCTCGAGGTCCAGAGCGTCTTCACCACGGCCGTGATCCCCGACGGCGGCTCGATCCTCCTCGGCGGTCTCTCCAATGTGCGCAACATCGAGCGCCGCGCCGAAGTGCCTTGGCTCTCCCAGATCCCGATCATCGGCTTCCTGCTCAAGAACGAAGGCTTCAACGAAGAGTCGAAGAGCCTGATGATCGTGATCCGCGCCAGCATCATGGATGTGCACGACGCAGTGGAGAAGCTCGAGGAGCGCATCCGCTAGGCGCGCGACGCGGCTCGACACGAGCCCCCCACGGGCGCCGGCCTGTTCCCAATCCCCCCGCGCAGCGCCGAATTCCCCTGCGCCGCCTGCGCCGCCGCTGCGCCGATGGACGAGCCCGTCCCGAGGCGGTTAGCCTTCCCGTGCCATGCCCCCTCTGCGCAGGCTCCACGCGGTCTTCTTCGACATCGACGACACTCTGTGTGCCACGACGGCATTTGCACAGCGCGCGCGCCGCAACGCGGTGCGGGGCATGCTCGCGGCCGGACTGCGGGGCGAGGAAGAGCGCGTGTATCGCGAGCTCGAGGAAGTGATCGCGGAGTTCTCGGCCAACTACGAGCACCACTTCGACAAGCTACTGCTGCGCCTCCCCGAGGGCGCACTCGCCGGCCACAACCCCGCGCTGGTCGTGGCCGCCGGCGTCGCGGCCTACCACGACACGAAGTTCCGCGAGCTCGCTCCGTTTCCGGGCGTGCGCGAGCTCTTGGCCGACCTGCGTGCCGTGGGAGTCCGCGTCGGGATCATCACCCACGGACTGACCGTGAAGCAGGCCGAGAAGCTCGTGCGCTTGGGCCTCGTCCCCCACCTCGACCCGGGCGCGATCTTCATTTCAGACCAGATCGGCGTCGCCAAGCCGAACCCGAAGATCTACCAGTTCGCGCTCGAGCGCTGCGGCGTCGAGGCGGCGCGCGCGCTGTATGTCGGCGACAACCCGCGCAACGACATCGCCCCGCCGCGCCAGCTCGGCATGCTGACATGCTGGGCGCGGCTGGTGCACAAGCACGAACTGGGCGACATGCCGCGGCCGGACTTCGAGATCGAGACCTTCGCGGACCTGCGCGCGCTCCTGCGCCAAGAGCTGCAGGTCGACTTGCCCGCCTAGGCAGGCAGCCTGCCGCCGAGTGCTCGCCACGCGGCGACCAAGGCGCGCGTGGCGGGGTGCGCGGGCGCTTCGAGCACGCCGGTGACGGACCCGCTCTCGACGAGCGCGCCCTCGTGCAGCACCGCAAGGCGCCCACCGAGCGCGATGGGCACGCCGAAGTCGTGGGTGACCATGCACAGCGCCAGA
>VGZE01000275.1 GCA_016872755.1 Planctomycetota bacterium | reverse complement strand
TAGGTCGCGGCGCGCCACCCGGGGCTGCGCTGCGAGGATCTCGGCGCGGGCGTGGTCGTGCCCGGGTTCGTCGACGCGCACACGCACCCGGTTTTCGCCGGCACGCGCGAGGGCGAGTTCGAGCAGCGCACGCGCGGCGCGACCTATCTCGAGATCAGCGCGCGCGGCGGCGGCATCCTGTCCAGCGTGCGCGGCGTGCGCGGCGCGTCGGTGGAAGAGCTGCTCGCGCAACTGCTGCCGCGGCTGGATCGCTTCCTGGCGCTGGGCACGACGACGATCGAGGCGAAGAGCGGCTATGGGCTGACGCTGGAAGACGAGCTGAAGAGCCTGCAGGTGCTGCGCGCCGCCGCGGCCGTACACCCGCTCGAGATCGTGCCGACCTTCCTCGGCGCGCACGACGTGCCGGCCGAGCACCGCGGCCACACATCGCGCTACGTCGATCTGCTCGTGCACGAGATGCTGCCGGCCGTCGCGCAGCAGCGGCTGGCCGAGTACTGCGACGTCTTCACGGAGGCGCACACCTTCGACCTCGACGACAGCCGGCGCATCCTCTCTCGCGCGCGCGAGCTGGGCCTGGGCCTGCGCGTGCACGCCGACCAGTTGACGCCGCTGGGTGGCGCCGAGTTGGCGGCTGAGTTCGGCGCGGCCAGCGCGGATCACCTGGAGAACGTCAGCGCGAGCGGCATCGACGCGCTGTTGGCGGCCGGCACGGTGCCGGTGCTGTGCCCGCTCGTGCCGCTGGTCTTGCGCCAGGAGCGCGAGGCGCCGGGGCGGCGCATGGCCGACGCGGGTCTGCCGCTGGCGCTGTCGACCGACTACAACCCCGGCAGCTGCCACTGCCAGAACCTGCACGAGGCGCTCGTCTTCGGCGCGCTGCGCTACCGCCTCGGCGCGGCCGAGTGCCTGACGGCGGTCACGCTGAACGCGGCCTGCTCGCTCGGTCGCGGCGCGCGGCTCGGCACGCTCGAGCCCGGCAAGCAGGCCGACTTCGTGCTGCTCGACCTCGCCAACCTCGAACAGCTCGCCTACGACTTCGGCAGGCCGCTGGTCCGCGGAGTGTGGAAGCGCGGCGCGCGCGTGGTGGGGTAAGATCGCGCGCACCATGCTGATCGAGTGCGTTCCGAATTTCAGTGAGGGCCGGCGGCCCGAGGTGATCGACGCGCTCGTCGCGGCGATCGAGTCCGTGCCCGGCGCGCGCCTGATCGACCGCAGCATGGACGCCAGCCACAACCGCGCCGTGCTGACCTTCGTCGGCGCGCCGGAGGTCGCGCTCGAGGGCGCCTTCCGCGCCATCGCCAAGGCGCGCGAGCGCATCGACCTGCGCGCGCACCAGGGCGAGCACCCGCGCATCGGCGCGACCGACGTCGTGCCCTTCGTGCCGCTGGAGGGCGCGACGATGGCGCGCTGCGTCGAGCTCGCGCACGCGCTCGGAGCGCGCGTCGCGCGCGAGCTCGCCATCCCCGTGTACTTCTACGAGGCTGCCGCGCGGCGGCCCGAGCGGCGCAACCTGCCCGATGTGCGCAACATCGGCTTCGAGAAGCTGCGCGAGGCCGTCGTCACCGATCCCGCGCGGCTGCCCGACGAGGGACCGGCGCGCCTGCACGAGAGCGCCGGCGCGACCGTCATCGGCGCGCGCAATTTCCTGATCGCGTACAACATCAACCTCGACAGCACCGACGTGAAGCTGGCCAAGGACATCGCCAAGCGCATCCGCGAGCGCGACGGCGGACTGCCCGGCATCAAGGCGATGGGCTTCTTCCTCGACGACCTGCAGCTCGCGCAGGTCAGCATGAACGTCTGCGATTTCCAGCGCACCGGCCTGCAGCGCGTGTACGAGGAGGTCGAGCGGCTGGCCTCCGCGGCGGGAGTCCGCGTGCGCGAGAGCGAGTTGGTCGGGCTCGCGCCGCGCGCGGCCCTGCCGCCGGGCGTGGCCGAGCGGATCCGCCTGGCGCGCTTCGACCCGCGCGCGCAGGTGGTCGAGGAGCGCGTCGCCGCCCGGGTCGGAAGCTGATCCGATGCCGCGCGCGGCCTCGTGCCTGCTGCTCGCGCTGACGCTGGTCCTGGCGCCGGCCCCCGCGCCGTTCCTCGCGGCAGCGCAGGAACCGCAGAAGCCCGGCTCGCAGTCCGTGCAGAAGTGCACGAAGTGCCGCTCGCAGGGCCGCCTTCCCTGCGCCGAGCACACGCTGGAGGAGTGCAAGTCGGAAGCGCTGGTGCAGTACTGCTCGATGATCGACGGCTGCGCGAGTTGCGGCGGGTTGGGTTGGCTGGACTGCGCCGCGTGCGTCGATGCGCCGGTCGAGAAGGCACTCGCCGAGCGCAAGCTCGAGTTCGAGCGCGGCCGCGCGCGGCTCGCCCCGTTCGAGGAGTTCATGGGGCGCGAACTGCGTATGGTCGAGGACCCGAACTTCGTGGTGATCTGGGAACTCGACGAGCTCAAGGTAGGCAAGCAGCGCCTGGGCGCGCATGCGCTCGCGCACCTGTACCTCGCGCGCATGCAGGCCGTTCGCGGCGCCTACATGGAGGCGCTGCGGGCGGATCCGCTCGACTTCAAGGTCAAGAACCAGATGATGTTCTGGGGACTCGTCGCCGACCACCACCGCGCCGCCGCGAAGTGGTGCGAGATGACCGGCGACGGCTCGATGAAGTTGATGGGCGCCGTCGCGAACTTCACGGTCTGCGCCGCGCGCAAGTACTTCCCCGACGACCGCGCGCTGCACCGCCACGTCGCGCACAACCTGTCGCACCTGTTGCTGTCGCACCAGGCACCCTCGAACTGGCTGGGGCGCATCGGCGCGGGCTGGGCCGACGAGGGTCTCGCGCACTGGATGGAGGACCGCGTGCTGCAGGAGTGCGGCACGTACTGCTACGAGGAGGTCAATACCTCGCAGCAGCCGCGACCCGGGCCCTGGAAGCCGGCCTGGCGCAAGCTGGTCGCCAAGGGCGAGGCGCCCGGCCTGCCTTCGATGCTGACGCTCAACACCGACCAGTTGTCCCCCGAGCAGCACATGGCCGCCTTCAGCGCGGTCGACTACCTGCTCCAGCTCGACGGCGCGCGCGCGAACCAGTTGTTCAAGCTGCTGCGCCAGCGCAAGCCGCCGCGCGAGGCGCTGGCCGAGATCTACAAGATGAACCCGCTCGAGCTCCAGGCGGCCTGGCACGCCTGGGTGCTCGAGACCTACCCGCTCGTCAAATGATCACCGCGCTCCTCGTCTCCGCGCTGTGCGCCGCGCCGCTCGAGCGCGAACTCGTCGAGCACGCGCGCGCGCAGCGCGCCGCGCGCATCGCGCGTTTCCAGTCCGCCTGGGCCGCG
>VGZE01000274.1 GCA_016872755.1 Planctomycetota bacterium | reverse complement strand
AGTCGCGAGCGGCACTGCCCTGAGCATGGAGTCGTAAGATTCTCCACATGTCGCGCGCACTCGGCATTGGTGCATGGCTGCTCCTTGCAGGCCTGGCTCGGGCCCAGGCGAGCGTTCCTGAAGCTTCGGCCGAGGCCGCGAGCTATCTGGGAGTCGCTCTCGACCACATCGAGAAGAAGTCGCGCGTGTACGCGACCGACTGGCCGGCCCTGCGAGCGCAGGCGCTGGCGAAGATCGCCGCGGCCGGCGCCAAGACGCCGGGGGACACGTACCCGGCGATCCGCGATGCGCTCGCGACGCTCGGCGACAAGCACGGTCGCTTGCTCGAGCCTGCCGCCGCGAAGGTGTTCTCCGCGAAGCGCTCGGCGAGCTCGACCGGTCTGCTCGTCGTGCCTCGCGAGGCGGTCGTGGCGCGGGTCGTGCCGGGCAGCCCGGCGGAGGCGGCGGGGCTCGCGCCCGGCGATCGCATCGTCGCGGTCGAGGGCGTGGCCGGGTTCGCCGACCTGGCGCACTTCGAGTTCGGACGCCTGTTCCGCAGCGGTCAGCGCCAGGACGGCAGCGCGGCGCCGCTCGAGCTCTCGGTTCGGACCGGCACTGCGGATCCGCGCGCGGTGCAGGTGCCGCTCGCGACGTTCGACGAGTACCTGGCACCGACTGGGCGTCGGCTCGAAGGCGGCATCGGCTACCTCGAACTGCCGGGCGTCAGCGGCCCCAAAGCGGCGGGCTACGACGATGCGGTGCACGAACTGCTCGGTCAGTTGGACGACGGCACGCTGCGCGGATGCATCGTCGATCTGCGGCGCAACGGCGGCGGCAGCGTGGAGCCGATGCTCGCCAGCATCGGCCCGCTGGGGGGTCCGGGCAGCTCGGCGCGTACGCCAGCGCCCACGTCAGCTCCCCATGGAGCTACGACGCGGCGCTCGGCTCGGCGATCTTCGAGGGCTATGAGCTCGCCAAGGTCGCGAGCCCGCACAAGCTGCGCGCGGACCTGCCGGTCGCGGTGCTCACCGCGCCGCTGACCGCGCAGGCCGGCGAGGCGCTGGTGGTCGCGTTCGCCGGCCGCGAGCGCGCGCGTCGTTTCGGCGAGGGCACGCGGGGCGTGCCCATCGGGAACACGACGGTTGCGCTCGCCGACGGCGCGCTGCTCGTGTTGACCGTCACCGTCTACGCCGACCGCGACGGGACGCGCTACGACCAGGTGATCCGGCCGGACGAGGCGGTCGCGATCGACTGGACGCGCTTCGGCACGGCGGAGGATCCGGTCATCGCAGCGGCCAGCCGCTGGCTGGCTGCGACGGCCGACGCGAAGTGAGCGCCGCGGGAATACTCGTTGATTGACGGCGCACGCAAGGATCGACGGGCGCCCGGCGGTGGGTTGGACGGCGCGCCTGGGTTCCCCCGGAGAGCTCGAGTTCGATGGACAGGGTTGGACGGCGCTCGATTCCGACGGGCAGTTCGTGCTGAGCGCGCGCGGGCCCGGCAGGTATCGCGTCACGCTGCGCAGGCCGGGTGGCGAGTTCCAGGAGCAATACGTGTTCGAGGATGTGGTGGTGCGCGGCCTCGACGCGCGCTGGGAGCGAGAGTTCTCGACCGGGAAGCTGCTTCTCGACGGCGTCGAGGGCTACCGAGGCGAGGGAACGCCGCGCGTCGCGCACTGCTGGAAGGGGGCGGGAGAGTTCAATTCGCTCACGATCCCGATCGGCGACGGCACGCACGAGATCGAGGTGCCCGCGGGCGCAGCGGAGCTGCGCGCACCGAACGAATCGACCGCCCCCGAGGCCTGGAAGGTGCTGCGCGCGATCGACGTCCGCCGCGGCGCGACGCTGAGCGTGCAGCTCAGCCTCGACTAGAGCGGCGCGCGCTAATCGCCGGCGCCCGGCCCGCAGCCCAACGTCTGCCGCTCAAGTCCCTGCTTGCGCCTCGAAGTGCCTGCGGAATGCGGGCGCCTCGCAACCCATGAAGACGCGCGCTCGGAGAAAGCGCTGTACGCCGACTCGGTGCCATTGCGCAACCTGAACTCAATGTCATTGAGTGCGTTGGAATAGCCGCCATAGAGGGTCTGCCCGGCCGGGCCCGCCGCCTGCGCGTCGCACCACAGCGCAAGAAAGTTCACGATGCACAGGAAAGGCCACATCCGACGTGCCGGCTTGTCTTGCATGGGCATGAATCCAAGCGCCATTTCTTGGGAAGAATGTCCGCTGGGTAGAAGAGTCCGCCCTGCGCGATTTCGGACGGCCCGCTCTGATCGAGAGGGTGCTGCGTAAGGCGGTTTCGAGGGATGGGTGCCCGAAACCACCGGCCTGAGCCTGCTTTTCGCCCTTCCGGTTGCTCGAATGAAACCGGTCTCGATACGAGCTGAGCTTGTGCGAATTGATTTCGAAGTCGGCTATTGCTATATCACCGACTTCCTCCGAGCCAATTGAGGCTTTCCTGAGCCGATGGTTCGCACACATTCCAAGTCGATTTCAGCTCTAGCAATGGTCAATTCACCGAACGATCTCCGGGCCCGCGTCGACGCATTCGTCGCCGACCTGGCCGTCCTGATCCGCCAATCCGCTCTCGAAGCCGTCCAAGAGGCCCTCGGCGCCGGCGCTGCCCCGCGGCGCGGGCCGGGTCGCCCGCGCGGGTCGGGCAAGGCCCCCAAGGCTGCGCGCGGTGGCAAGCGCGCCAAGCGCGACCCACAGGCCGTGCTCGCGATGGCCGACAAGGTCCACGGCATCGTCAAGGCGAAGCCCGGCCAGTCGGTCGAGCAGATCGGCAAGGCGCTGCGCATGCCGACCAAGGCGCTGACCCTGCCGATCCGCAAGCTGCTCGAAGCCAAGCGGGTGAAGACCAAGGGTCAACGGCGCGGCACGCGCTATTTCCCGAGCTGAGCCGGCCGGAATCGGCCTCCCCCCCCACGCCCCGTCCGGCACGCGCCGGGCGGGGCGTGTGCTTTTTCCGGGACCGGCTTGACAGGCTTTGCATGCGTGTATACTTATATAAGTTATGGGCTATGAAACAGCCCTGACGGCCCTGGCCGATCCGACGCGCCGGCGCATGTACGAGCGGCTTCGCGCGCGCCCGCAGCCCGTCGGCGTGCTCGCGCGCCAGGCCCGGATCAGCCAGCCGGCCGCCTCCCAGCACCTGCGCGTGCTCTTGGATGCGCGCCTGGTGCGCGTCGAGCCGCGCGGCACGCGGCGGATCTACCACGCGACCCCGGACGGGCTCGCGGAGCTGCGCCGCTACTTCGAATCCCTGTGGGGCGACGCGCTGTCGTCGTTCCGCGCCTACGCCGAAAAGGAGAACCGCTCGTGAGTCCTGACAATCCGATTCCCCCGCTCGTCCGGCAGGCCGAGGTTCAGTGGCCGCCGGAGGTCGC
>VGZE01000273.1 GCA_016872755.1 Planctomycetota bacterium | reverse complement strand
CCGCCAGCCCCCCAGGGCAGCACTCCCGCTGCAGGTCGCCGGCACCGCGTGACGCCCTGGCGACACCAGCATCGCTCGCATACACTCTGGTACCGGGTTTGGGGGCAGGTCAGCGAGCTTGGTGCCATGCGCAGCCGCACGCCCGCTGATCTCGCTCGCCGGCGGCGCGCGGGTCGTATCCGCGCGACAAGCGGGTCAGGGCGCGACGGCCTTCTCCAAGTCCGCCAGCAGCGCGTGGACCGCCTCGAATTGCGGCTCTCGGGGGTCCAGGAGCCCGGCGCGCGTCCGCACGCGCGAGCCCATGCCGTCGACTCGCGCCGCGATCGTGATCCACAGTTGGGGCGTCTCGCGCACGGCGCCCCCGAAGCTCGTGCCCCAGCGCTCGAACGGGTCGGGGCTGGAGGCGCGCAGGACCAGGGCCCGCGCCAGCTGCTGCGAGCTCTTGCGGTCGGTGACGGCGAGGTACTGTTCGACCTCGAATTCCAGGCCGCGCCCCTCGAGGAACGTCTGCACACGGTCCAGCGTCTGCTCGAGCACGAGCGGAGTCGACGCGTCCTCGGCGATCTCCTGCAGGACCTGATGCTTGCGCAGGGATGCGATGGGGCTGCCGATCCACAGCAAGAGGAGCGCCAGCAGAGCCCATGTGGACAGCTCCGCGCCCAGGCTCCAGGCGCGGCGGGACAGTTCGCTCGACGAACGCAAGCGCACCGTCGCCGCCAGTGCGAGGCCCAGGATCACGAAGCCGCCGAGGATCATCAGCCAGTCCAGCGAGCCGGTGCCGCCGACGAAGCTGCTCCGGCTGCTCACCACGCCGACTTGCGGGTTGCTGTCCGCTGAAAAGAAGCCCAACACGTCCTCGTTGGGGCAGACGAAGCGCAGCAGGCTCCATGGGTCGCGGCTCCAGACTTCGAATCCGCCGTTGACGCCGTGCAGCGTGGGTCGCCACGTGTGCGTGCCCTTCTCCCAGTGCAGCACATGCCCGATCACGATGAGGAGCACGCCGAGGAACGATCCGATCAGCAGCATGGCGCTGCGCGCCGCTCGATCAGCAGCGGGCAACGCGCCGAACGCCGCGCTCCATTCGGGCACCGCGCGCACGCGCGCTCGCAGCACGTGCGTCAGCGCGGCCACGACCAGCACGATTCCCACTCCGGTGGCGAAGGGGCCGAGGTTCCAGCTCACTCCGAGCAGGATCCACGCCAGTGCGAAGAGCAGCACCGCGCGCCAGCCGTGTTCGGGGCCCGATTCCGCGCGGCGGCCCGCTCCGTCGCGCGCCTTGGTTTCGCCGCGCGCCGAACGCGCCTCCGCGCCGGACGCATGCGTGGGGTCCGCAGGTGCCGACGTCGCCCCTGTGGGTCCGCAGTGGTCGACATCGGTCTTGATCTCGAGTGCGTGCTGGTAGCGCCGCGTCGGCTCGCGCTCCAGCGCCTTCAGCACGATGCGGTCGAGCTGCACGTCCACCTGGACCCGCTGCGACGGCAACTCGAACGCTCCGCGCGGCAGCGAGCCGGTCAACATCTCGTAGAGCACGACACCCAGCGCGAACAGGTCCGCGCGGTGGTCGACCTCGAGCGGCCGCTCCATCTGCTCGGGCGCCATGTAGTGCGGCGTTCCCATCACCTGGTCGCTGCGCGTCAGCAGCTCCTGTTCGTTCCCCACCAGCTTCACCAGGCCGAAGTCAGCGACTTTCACGCGCCCGCGAGCGTCGATCAGCACGTTCTCCGGCTTGATGTCCCGGTGCACGACGCCCTCGTCGTGCGCGTACTGCAGTGCTTCGCACAGCTCGCGCGCGATTGCCAGTGCCTGCTGCGGCTTCAGCGGGCCCTGGCGCAACAGCGTGCGCAGGTTGGTGCCCTCGACGAGTTCCATCAGCAGGTAGTGCAGCCCGTCCGCGCAGCCGAAGTCGTGCACCGTGACGATGCCGGGATGCGAGAGCCGCGCCAGCGCGCGCGCCTCGCGCAGGAAGCGTTCCGCGAAGTCGGGATCCTCGCCCAATGCGCGCGGCAGCACCTTCAGCGCCACCGAGCGTTCGAGCCGAGGCTGGCGCGCGCGAAAGACCGCGCCCATCCCGCCTTGGCCGAGCAGCCCGTCGATTTCGAGTGCCGGGAAGGCCGCGCGGACCTCCTCCAACGTCGGCGGCGGGCCGGAGCGGGGCGTGCGCGTGCCTGCAGCGCTGCCGACCGAATCAACCAGCAGGGATGATCCGGGCGATCCGAGCCCGAGCTGCAGCAGGCAGCGCGGGCATTCCAACGTGTGCAGGGGCAGCTCAGTGCCGCAGCGCGCGCAGTTGCGAGCCGAGGTCGGGGCGGTCTGGGTCATGGTTCGTGCTCCAACCTGTTGCTGCCGGAAATCCCCCGGCAGGTTACAGCCGCACCGCCGGGAAAATGACGGGCATCCTCTCAGTTCAACAGGCCGCGCAATTCGGTTTCCACCTCGGCCGGATCCGTCAGCGTTCCGGCGACCTCCTCCCGCAGCAGTTCGCCGAAGCGCTTGCGGAGGCGGTGGGCGGCGACCTTGACCGCGTTCTCGGTCAGCGCGAGTTCCTGCGCCACCGCGGCCATGCGCGGTGCGTCGTCCTCGGCCGCCAGGGCCGGACGCAGGCAATCGAAGAGCCGCGCACGGCCGATGCCGTCCTGCTCCGCGCGCAAGCGCGCGAACGTGCGCGCCAGCAGCTCGCGTGTCCAGGCGCGCTCGTAGAGGCGCTCGGGAGTTTCCTCGTCGGCGGGCTCGTTGCGAAAGCGCGTTTCGGCCTCGCGCGCGTCGAGCGAGACCGGAGCCCGGCCGCCGCCGCGCTTGGCGGCGCGAGCGCGGGCGCGCTCGTTCGACAGATGGTGCTTGAAGGCCGTCAAGAGGAAGGCGCGAAACCGCCCTCGCGCCGGGTCCGCCTTGGCGAAGTCGTTGCGCTCCAGCAGCAGCGCGAAGAACGCCTGCGTCTGATCGGCGGCCTCGTCGGCGCCCAAGCCGTGGCGGCGCGCGAACGCGTAGAGCGGGTACCAGTAGGCACGTGCCAGGTCCTCGAGCGCCGCGCGCCGCTCCTGCGGCGGCGACGAAGCACCCGCGAGGACGACGCTCCAACGCGTAGTGAGGAAGGCAGCGGGGTGGTGCGGCGTCGAGCTCAACAGACTCCAGCGTAGTGGACGTGGCGGCAGGACGCGCCTCCCACGTGCCGGATGGATCGGGACCCGTGACGAG
This sequence comes from Planctomycetota bacterium, assembly GCA_016872755.1. Lineage (GTDB taxonomy): Bacteria > Planctomycetota > UBA1135 > UBA1135 > GW928-bin9. Next base: position 176 of record VGZE01000273.1, on the reverse strand, counting down.
CAGCAGCCGCACGTTCGGGAGTCGGGCTCGCCGGACGGTAGCGGTAGTGGCGCGCCTCACACCGCTCCACTAGCCCAACTTCCGCAGTTGGGAAAAAGCGGAAGTCAATTGCGGATGCTCGACTTGCATCTGCAGCGTCGGAAAGGCAATTCGGCAGTCAACAACGCTAAAAAGTC
>VGZE01000272.1 GCA_016872755.1 Planctomycetota bacterium | reverse complement strand
GAGGCCGAGCGCGCGCTGCTCGCGCCGCGCGAGTGGCCGCCGCACGCCTGGCACCTGGTGCCGACGATCGAGGCGTACAAGCGCGCGATCGGCGCGACCGACGGCCTCGCGGCCCTCGATTCGGGACGCGGCTGCGCCTACGACTGCTCGTTCTGCTCGATCGGGCGCTACTGGGGCCGGCGCACGCGCGCACTCGACGCGACGCGACTGGCTGACGAGATCGACGAGCTCTTCGCGCAGCCCGGGGTGAAGGCCGCCTATCTCGCGCACGACCTGTTCGGCACCGACCGAGCGCAGGCCCTGGCCCTGTGCGCGGAACTCGAGCGGCGCGCACAGCTCGGAGAGCGCGGCGCGCGACCCTTCGAGATCCGCGCGCGTGCCGACGCGCTCGACGACGAGTTGATCGCGGCGTTGGCGCGCGCCGGCTGCTATCGCGTGCTCGTCGGCATCGAGAGCGGGGATCCGGCACTGCGCAACGCGCACGGCAAGCAGCTCGATCCGGCCTGCGACGTGCGCGCGCTCGTGGCGCGGCTCGACCGGGCCGGCATCACGCCGATCCTGTCGCTCCTGCTCGGCCTGCCGGGCGAGGACGAGGCCGCGCTCGAATGCACGCTGAGCCTGGCGCTCGACGCGGCGCTGCTGGCGGGCGTCAACCTGTCGCTGCACCTGCCCAATCCACAACCCGGCTGCCGGCTGGGCGACGAACACGGCGCGCGCGCGCGCATCGTCGAGGGAATCGCGCCGGACATGGCGCTGGGGACCGGGACCACGCGCCCCGAGCGCGAGCTGATCGCCGCGCACCCGGATCTGTTCGGCACGTTCCACCTGTTGGCGCGCGACGCGGAAGAGGAGCGCGGGCTGCGGCGGCTGGCGCGCATGCGCGACGAGCTCGCGCCGCTCCTGCAGCGGCTGCCGCGCACCTTCGCGCTGGTCGCGCGGCGGCTGGACCTGGGCGTCGCGCAGTTGTTCGACCGCTGGCAGGCAGGCGGCCGCAGCTTCGAGGCACTTGCGCGCGCGCAGCGTGATCCGCTCATCGACGACGTGCTGGCCTGGGAGACGGCGCTGCTGCGCGCGGGAGAGCGTCCGCAACTCCTCGAACTCGGCTGCGACCTCGCCGCGCTGCGCGCCGCGCTGGCCGATCCGCGCGCCGACCCGCAGGGAGCGCGCGTTCCGACGCCGCGCACCTACGCGGTCACGCGCGGGCGCCGCGGCCCGCGCACCGTTCGACTCTCCGACGACCTCGCGCGAGTGCTGCGCTCCGGCGACCCGCCCCCCGGCGCGGCGCGCGCGGCGTTGCAACGCGCCGGACTGCTGCCCGCCCTTCCACCATGAGTGACCAAGACTTCCCCATCGCGCTCGTCTTCCCGCCGCAAGGCCACTTCACGCAGCCGTACCTCGCGCTGCCCTGCATCCAGGCCTGGCTGCGCGCGCACGGTTTCTCGAACACGCGTCTTCACGACGCGAACATCGAGGCCTACGACGCGCTCTTGTCGCGCCGCGGCCTGGAACGCGCGCGCCAACGCGCCCGCGAACGCCTGCCGCTGGCGCGCTTCGCCGCTCGGCAGGAGCTCCGCTTCTCCGAACTCGAGGGCTTTCGCGCCTCCGCCGAACAGGCCGTCGCGGCCGACGGCCTGGTCGAGAGCGTCGAGGATGCCAAGCGCGTGCTGCGCGGCGAGCGCTTCTGGGACGTCGAGCAGTACCTGCCCGCCGTGCGCACGCTGTACCAGTCGCTGCGGCTGGTGTCGGCCGCGCACTCGCCGAGCCAGCTCACGCCGCACAACTTCACCACGGCCTACGGCATCGAGCACTCCGACCAGGTGCTCGCCGCGATCGCGGACGAGCGCGCGCTGCCGTTCTGGGACTACTACGTCGAGGAGCTCTTGCCGCGCCTGGTCGCGCAGCGCCCCCGACTGCTCGGCTTGTCGATCATCTATGGTTCGCAGCTCGTGCCGGGGCTGGCGCTGGCGCGCCTGGTCAAGCGCGCGCTGCCCGACTGCCACGTGACGGCGGGCGGCGGCTTCCTGGCCTACATCGGCAAGAAGCTGCTGCACGCGCGCGGCGCGGACGGCGAGCCGGCCTTCGCAGGAGTGCTCGACAGCCTGGTCTTCCACGAGGGCGAGGCGCCGATGCTGGCGCTGGCGCTGGCGCTCGAGCGCGGCGAGCCGCTGCACGGGATCGGCTCGCTGTCCTGGTACGAGCGCGGCGGCGGCGCGACCCGCGTCGTCGAGAACGCGCCCGGCCACCCGATCCGGCTCGACGACGCGCCGCTGCCGGACTTCGACGGCCTGCCGCTCGACAAGTACTTCTCGCCCGAGCTCGTGATCCCCTACGACGTCAATCGCGGCTGCTACTACGGCGAGTGCACGTTCTGCACGCTGCCGACGGTGATCGGGCCCGGCTATCGCACGCGGCGCGCCGCCACGATCGCCGAGCAGGTCGTCGCGCTCACGCGCAAGCACGGCGCGCGCCACGTCAACTTCATCACCGACTGCATGCCGCCCGGCATGCTGTCGGACCTGCCCGACGAACTGATCCGCCGAGAGGCCGGCATCACGTGGTGGGCCGATGCGCGCGTCGAGCCCAAGGCCTACACCGAAGCGGGCGCGCGCAAGCTCTACGCGTCGGGCTGCCGCAAGCTGCTGTTCGGCTTCGAGACCGCCACCCCGCGGCTGCTCAAGCTGATGCAGAAGGGCCAGAGCCTGCGCGCGACGCTGGAAGTCGCCGACAACTGCGCGCGAGCCGGCATCAGCGTGACCTTCTACGCGATGGTCGGGTTCCCCACCGAAACGCGCGAGGAGGCGCGCGCCACCCTCGAGGTCCTGCTCGCGAACAAGCACAGCGTGCGCGAGGTCTCGCTGCAGACCTTCCACATCGACGAGATCGCCGAGACCTACCACCGACCGGAGGCCTTCGGCATCCGGATCCTGCCGGCCGCGGGCGACCTGTCGCTGTACCACGACTACGAGGCCGAGTCGGGCATGACGCAGTCGGAAGCGGCCGCGATGTTCGAGGAGATCATGACCGCGCTGCGGCGCGAGTACCCGCTCTTCTCGGGCGACCACATCCACTTCTTCATGCAGAAGAGCCACTACTTCCTGCACCTGGCGCGCGGCACGACGCCCGACCAATTCGCCGACGCGTGCGCGCGACGCACGCGCGACAAGCTCGCGCTGGGCGCGCGCGACGATCTCTGCGTGCGCGACGGGCTCGCCCTGGTCGAGCTCGCGCACTCGTGGGCCGAAGCGGTGCGGCGCCTGGGCACGAGCGCCGCGCGCGCGATCCGGCCGGACTTCCTGACCGGACGCTACGTCGAGGGCGCGCGCGAGGCGGCGCAGCGCGAGCTGGGGTCGCTGCCGCGCGCGCGCCGCGTGCTGGCCTGGGCGCCGGGCG
>VGZE01000271.1 GCA_016872755.1 Planctomycetota bacterium | reverse complement strand
AGCTCGAGCGGCCGTGTCGGCATCCGCAGCAGCCCCGGACCGGCGGGCGCGGCCGGCGGTGCGGGCGTGCTCGCGCAGGCGCACAACGCGCCGGCGACGAGCAGTCCGAGCGCGCGCGCGATCACTTGCCTGCGCCCGATGTGCCGGGAACGACACTTCCCAGCGGAGTGGGATGACGCGCGCTCTGCTCGTCGATCAGCCGCAAGAGCTGCACGGACTGCAGCACCGAGGATCCAAAGCCGGTCACGATGACCACGTTGGACTCCCCAGCGTTGATCACCGATTCGAGGTTCTGGGTCTGCACGGCGCGCAGCGAGTTCACGAGCTGGCGCACATCCGTGTTCGGCAGCTTGATCGAGGTGCGCACCCAGAAGCCCGGGTGGCGCTCCAGCCAGCCGGTCTGGCCGGCCTCGAGCAGCACCGGCACCGCATTGCTGCCGGCCGGCCCGCGGCCGCTGTTCGGCGAGCGCACCGCGACCAGCGTTGGGGTCTCGCGCAACTCGTACGAGCACTGCGCGCCGTGGAACGCGAGCAGGCTTTGCACATAGGGCCAGGCCTGGGCCGGCGGAACGTTCGTGTCGCGCAACAGTCCGGTCGCCGTGGTTTCGAGCACCGTTCGCGATTGTTGGTCGACCAGGATCGCCTGGCCGGTCGAATCGGCGAGCGCGCGCAGCACATCCATCAGCTTCGCGTCGGCGGCGATCGCGAAGGCGGCCGGCGGGCGCGGCAGCTCGGGAAGCGCAGCGGAAGCCGGGTTCTGGGGCAGGTTGGGGTTGGCGGCAGTCAACAGCAGGGCAAGCAACATCGGATTTCCTTTCGCAGGTTGGCTCTCCGACGCCGGCCCTGATCCGAACTTCCCGTCAGGCCGGCGGCGCGCCTTCGGCCGCTGCGCCGACCTGAGCCGCGCCCTCGAGCAACTGGGTCAGTTCGGCCCCCTCGAAGATGCGCTTCAGCTCGTCGCGCAGCTCGGCCTGCCGCTCGGGCGTCAGGTCGTAGACCGCGACCTCGTATTCCTGCGGCCGGCGTGGGCGGTTGACGACGAGCTTCTCGCGCGCGCTACCGCTGGCCGGAGCGATGCGCTTCAGCTTCAGGCGGCGCTTGCGCAACAGCAGCAGCGCGAGCAGGTAGCACAGCTCGCCGAGCCGGTCGCCAGTGTTCTCGGCCGGCTCGGCGCGGCCGATCAGCGACAGGAACAGCGCTTCGAGCGACTCGAGATCCAGGCGCAAGCCTGCGCCCGGGCGGTGACGCGTGCGCCAGAACGCGAGCCCGCCCGAACGCTCGAATTCCTCGGCGACCGTGGCGAAGCAGGCCGTGCAACGGTCCTCGCGCAGCAGCCCCTCCGGAACGGCCCTGAGCAGCGAGTAGTGCGCTTCCTCCGCGGCGAAGGCGCGCGTGCAGTGGCTGCACAGTCCGTTGTGACGCGTGTACTTCCAGTCGTTCATGCAAGGCCGCTCAGCGCTGAGCGTGGGTCGCACCTAGCCTAGCAGTCGCGCACTGCTCGATCACGTCGCGGTAGAGCCGCTCGACGCGCTCGGCGATCTCCGAGAGCTCGGGCACCACCGGATGCGAGCCCGCCAGCGCGTGCAGCCGCTCGCGATCCGCGGCCAGACCGAGCAGGGCCTGGGCCAACGCGTGCGCTTCGCCGGGCGGCACCAGCAGGCCGCCGCCATCCGCCAGCGCCTCGCGCATGCCGCCCAGATCGCTCGCCACGACCGGGATCGAGTGCCGCCAGGCCTCGTGGATCGTCAGCGGCATGTTCTCGTACCACAGGCTCGGCACGACCAGCACGTCGAGCGGCTCGAGCACGCGATCGATGTCGAGCGGATCGAAGCGCCCGGCGAAGCGCACGTTCGGCCCGGCCCGCGCGCGCAGGCGCCCGACGTACTCGGGGAACCACTCGAGCACGCCGTGGATCGAGAGTTCGACGCGCGCGGGATCGAGCTCCGCCAGCGCTTCGACGAGCACGTGCACGCCCTTGCTCGGGTACAGGCCGCCGACATAGCCGATGCGCAGTGGCCGCGCCGGATCGCTGCGGCGCGGTGCGCGGCGCGGGCCCGGGTAACCGGCGCGCAGCACCTCGACCTGCTCGCGCCTCAGCACGCCGGCCTCGACGAAGCGCTCGGCCAGGAAGTTCGACGGAGAGATCAGACGTGGCACCCGCGCCAACAAGCGCGCGACGAGCGCGCGGCGTTCGATGGCGACCGCCTGCAGCGCGGCCTCGAGCCCGTGCTCCGCTTCCGCGCGGCCGCTGCGCGCCGGGTGGCGCGGGTAGCGCAGCAGGCAATCGGTGCACGCGTCGGCGGGCGCCCGCCAGCGCCGCGAGCCGCGCGCGCAGATCGAGTCGTCGGCTCGCAACAGCGTGGCCCGATCGCACAAGAGGTGATAGTCGTGCAGCGTGGCGGTGACGGCGACGCCCTCCTCGAGCGCGACCTCCAGCGCGCGCGGACCGAAGAACGCGAGGTGGTGGAAGTGCACGATGTCCGGCTTCCACTCGCGCAGCTTCGCGCGCAGGATCTCGGCCGAGAGCGGCTCGCGGTGCACGTCCGCAACATCCGCGTACTCGCGCCAGTGGCACAGCTCGTCGACCTCCAGCTCGCCGTACGCGTAGCGACGCGTGCTGCCCTCGGGCCGCGACAGGTCGCGCTCGGTCGTGACGACGCGGACCGCGTGCCCGCGCCGCGCGAGCTCGGCCGTCAGTTGGGCGGCGTGGATCTCGGAGCCGCCGACGTGCGCCGGCAGGAAGTCGTGCACCAGCGTGAGCACGCGCAGCTTCGCTTCGGAGTGGCTCATGACAGCCCCAGTGCCCGCGCATCGCAGCGGCGCAGCGCGTCGTCCCAGGCGCGTTCGTTCGCGTCGAGCATGCGCTCGCGCCACCACTCGTCGGCCGGCATCGCCGGCGCGCCCAGCTCGAGCACGTCGCGATAGGCCTCGAGCGTGCGCTCGACGTGCTCGTCCGCCGACGCGCAGGCCGCGCCGCCGGCGGGAATGCCCGCGCGCAGCCGCTCGAGCAGTTCGGGCTCGCTCCACAGCCGCCACAGCGCGCGCGCCAGCGCGTCCGCGTCGCAAGGCTCGTACAACAATCCATAGTGCTCGCCGGCCAGCCGATCGACGAAGGCGCCCGAGCGCGGAACGACCACCGGCAGGCCCAGTTGCGTGGCCTCGTCGACGACCAGGCCCCACGACTCGGCGGCGCGCGTGCCGCTCACCAGCGCGTGCGCGGCGGTGGCCGGATGCGACTCGAGCTCCGCGCGCCGATAGGCGCCGTGGAAATGCACGTCGAGGCCGCGCGCGAGCTCGCGCAGTCGCGCGGCGTAGTCCGGCTCGACCTCCGCGCCGGCGAGGTGCAGCTGGAAGCGCGCCGGATCCGGCGTGCGGCGCAGCGCCTCGAGCAGCACGTCCGCGCCCTTGAGCTGCGACAAGTGCCCGAGCGCGACCAGCACGACGCG
>VGZE01000270.1 GCA_016872755.1 Planctomycetota bacterium | reverse complement strand
GAGTTGGACGCGCTCGCCGCGCGCGAGCGCTGCGCCGATTTCCGGCGGCCATGCCGCGGCCGGCGCGACCGCTTCGCGCGGCAGGAACGCGACCTGCTCCGCACGCCAATCCCCCTCCAGCACGCCCTCGACGACCTGACTGCCGTCGGACCACTTCAGCTCGACGCGATCGCGCCACGGAAGGCGCGCGGCGACGAAGGCGAGCAGCCCGCCGGCCAGCCCGAGCTTGAGCCAGGTCAGCCAGCGACGCGGGCGCGCTGCTTGCGCCGAGGGCGCGCTCGTCGGCGCGGCATCGCTCACGGCGTCGGCCGCGCCGCGGCCGCGGCGGGTGGTGCCGGCGTCCGGCGCGCGTTCCACCAGGCCACCCATTCCTCGAAGCGCTGCGAGCCCGGACCTTCCGGCTCGATCGCGCGCAGCGCGCGACAGGCGGCGGCCGAGCGCCGGCCCTCGTGCGACGGTGCCATGCCGACCAGCAGCTCGGTCCATGAAGTGGCCTGCATTTCGCGCGGTCCGCTCTGCGGTACGCCGCGCCGCTCGATCGCGCCGAGCGCGGCTAGAGCGACCTCCGGTCCCTCGGCGACCAGCGCGCGCTGCAGCAACGGCGCCGAGATCTCCGGTCCAAGCTGCAGCGCGATCTCGAACGCGCTCGCGCGCACGAACTCGTGCTCGTCCTGCAGACCGGCTCGCAAGGCCAGGGCCAGCGTGCGGCGGCGCAGATCCGAGTGAAGTTCGGAAAGTCGCGGGTCGGGGCGCTCGAGTTCCTGCGCGCGCGCCAACAGGTCGGACAACGCCCGCAGCGCGCGACGCGCACCATCGCGGTCCAGCGGCAACGCGCGCAGGCCCTCCAACGCGGCTGGGATCGCATCCGGCGCCGGGGCCTCCGCGGGGGGCGCCTGCTCGCCGAAGGGAACGCCATAGGCGTGATGCAGCGCGAGCAGCGCCGCACGCAGTGCTTCGGGATCCGCGGGCTGGGGCGGCGGATCGAGCGTCGCGTCGACGCCCTCGCCGCGGGCCAGGCGCGCGCACTCGCGCAGCGCTCGCTCGCGGGCCAGGAACCACTGGTCGTCGCCCGCCAGCCACGCATACATCGCGATCGCGCGGCCGCGCAGCGCCGGATCCGACAGATCGCACTCGCCGAGCTCGATCAGGTTCTCGAGGCACACGCCGAGCGGATCCTCGATCGCACCGTCGCGCTCGCTGCCGAACTCGGCGAGACTCTCGAGCAGACCGGCCGGACGAAAGGGCAGGCCGCCGGACTTGATCGCGTACTCGAAATCGCCGCGCACGTCGCCGACGCGTCGCGCCGCACCGTCGGCCGCGTGCACCTGCTCGAGGTTCCAGAGCTTGGCCTCGGCGATGCGGCAGCTCGCTGCCCCGCCGGCGAGCGCCGCCAGGGCGAGCGGAGCAAGCCAACGCAGCGGAAAAGCAAAGCGGGACATCGGCGGCGGAGTCTAGCAACGCGCGCGGCTCGGTCCCAAGCTGTCGCCATGCCTCGACTGAAGCGCCTGCAGCGCGTGCAGGACCTGCCCGGCCGGCTCGAGCAGGTCTTCCAGTTCTTCCAGCGCCCCGAGAACCTCGCGCGCATCACGCCCCCCGAACAGGCCTTCGAGATCCTGACGCCGAGCCCGATCGCGATGCAGCTCGGTGCGCGCATCGACTACCGGCTGCGCGTGTTCGGGCTGTGGATGCGCTGGACCAGCGAGATCACCGCGTACGAACCGCCGCTCGGATTCGTCGACGTGCAGGTGCGCGGTCCGTACGGGTACTGGCACCACCGGCACGCCTTCGAGCAGATCTCAGCGGAGATCGTGCGCATGACGGACACGGTCGACTACGCGTTGCCGTTGTGGCCGTTGTCGGAGCTGGGAGGCTCGCAACTGGTCGCGCGCCAGCTCGCTCGCATTTTCGACTACCGCCGCGAGGCAGTCGAACGGCTGTTCGCGCCGCGCGCCTTCGCCGGCGCTACGGCTGGATCGTGATCGCGACGCCGCGCGAGCTGACCATCGACAGGTACGTGTTCACGCAGTCCTGTCCGAGGGAAGCACCTCCCAGGTGCAGCGCCTGCGCGACGAGCGCGACACCCGCCAGCGCAGGCGTGCTCGGCACGGGGAACTGGCGATCCGCCTGTCCCGCCTCGTCGGCCGGCGCCGCGTAGAACGCAACAAAGGTCGATGCGAGCGGATCGACGTGCAGGAGCGCGTCGAAGTCGACCGGGTCCATCCTCTGCGCTGAGCAGTGGGTGGTGGTGGAGGCGGCGGGAGTCGATCCCGCGACCGGGAGCGCGGTGCCTCCGGCGCAGGCCCTATCCTCGATGCAGGTCGGCGCCAACTCGTGGCGACGTGCCGAGACCGTCTTGGCGCTCTGCTTCGTATTTCCGAGGCCGAGAGCGGGAAGTCCTGCACATCACGCGCGTGTTGACGAGGCTCGCCAGGAGTGTGCGCCTCGCGATCCTCGCGCTCGTGGGCACGAGCAAGCGCCCGGGGGATGCGCGGTAGCCTTGGCATGTCGCATCACGGGCTCAGGGGCGCCTGCGGTCGTGCGACAACGACGCGAGGGTACGTCGGTGGCCGATTCGATAACGCAATCAGCGTTCAGAGCGTAGACATGAAGCGCAACACGTGCCAAGATCAGCTCCGCTGGCACTCGTGAGCTTGACCCCGGACGCGGCGCGCGACTTCGACGCGCTCCCGCGCACGATCAAGGCGCGCGTGCTCCAGGTGTTCGAGCGCTTGCAAACATGGCCGTCGGTCAGCGGCGCCAAGCCACTGCGCGGCGACCTCGCCGGCAAGTTCCGCATGCGCACGGGCGACTACCGAGTGCAGTTCCACGTTCGCGGCGAGCGCGTCATCATCGGGCGCATCAGCCACCGCGCCGGCTTCTACGAAACCTAGGCAACGATCATGGGCAAGACCAACCGAGTGAAGCTCGACGGACGCGAGTATGTGATCCTGACCCGCGAGGAGTACGACCGCCTCGAAGGGCTGGCGCACGTCGCCGACCTGCCGGCGCTCCCCTCCCCCGACGCCGAGGGCAACTACCCCGCGATCGACTACGCGCGGCTCTCGATTGCTCGCGATCTCGTGCGCGAGCGTGCAGAGTCTGGCATCTCGCAGCGTGAGCTTGCGCGGCTTGCGGGCATCCGATTCGAGACGCTGAGCCGTATCGAGACCGGCAAGCACACCGCCAGCACGGCAACGCTTGCCAAGCTGGACGGCGCGCTCAAGCGCGCTGCCGCGCAGCGCGCCGGCGCGTCGAACAAGGGCCCGCGCAAGGCGCACAAGCGCCAGCGCAGGGCATCCTGAGAGTCTTCCGCGCGCAATGCCGTGCTCGTCCGATGTCGCAGCTCGTCGCGGACGCTCGAACCCGCCCGGCGGGCCCGAGGACCCCTTCCAGGGGCCTGGTGGTGGTGGAGGCGGCGGGAGTCGAACCCGCGACCGGCAGCGCGGTGCATCCGTCGCAAGCCCTATCAAGGAT
>VGZE01000269.1 GCA_016872755.1 Planctomycetota bacterium | reverse complement strand
GTCCCATGCGCGCCAGCGCGGCGGCGCGCGCGGTCCCGACGCCGCGCAGCGCGGACACCGGGTCCTGTGCGCCGAGCGGGCCCGCGCTCTTGCGCGTCCGCGCGGGAGGTGGCTTGCGCGCCCGGCTCGGACGCGTCGAACGATCGTGGGTTCCCGCGACCATGGGCGCTTCCCAACAAGATGCGCGAGGCGGGGCGCGGTTGCACGCGCGCGCTGATTTTCGAGCTACGGCCGGCTCGCGCGCAGCAACGCGGGCAGCGCGGATTCGGCGGGCTGACCCAGCGGATCGAAGCGGCCGCTGTCGGATGCCGGCTCGAGCGCCCACAGGAGCAGTCCGGCCGGTCGCCGCTGTGGCCCCAGTTCGTCGAGCGCGCGCGCGAGCGCCTCGTACCACAACTGCTGTGCGCTCTGCGAAACGGGTCCGACGCGCGCGCCGCGCCGCTCCCAGCCGCGCTCGCGCGCCGCGCAGCCGAGCAGCACCAGAGCCGGCTTGCCTTGTCCGCGTGCGAACTCCGCGAGCCGCGACAGCTCGACCTGCAGGGCCTGGGAAATCTCGTCGCGCGTCGTGTCAGGGGCGACGCCGCGCGTGGTCGGCAGCGGATCGAACATCAGTTCGCAGACCAGATCGAGCTCGTCCCAGGCCGGGAACTGCTCGAGCTCCCCGTCGAAGCGCGCGCCGTAGCTCAGCGCGGCGCCGGTCGTGCGGCGCAGCGCGCGCGCGAGCTCGCGCCAGCGCGCATACCGCAGATCGCGCAGCGCCGCGGCCCCGGCGGGGTCGCGCGAAACGCCGGGCTCGCGCGTCGATTGCGACAGCTCGAACCCGAGGAACAAGCCCTCGGCCTGCAACAGCTCGGTCAGCAGCGAATAGTGCTCGAGCACGCGCGTCGCCAGGTCGAAGAAGGCCTCCCACTCGGCCGCGCGCGTGCGCACTTCCTCGCCTGCCAGGCCGGCGTTCGGACTCGACAGGAGCTGCGGGGCGAGCCAGCGCGAGCTGCCCGCCGCGCGCGCGAGCTCGATCGCGAGCTCGAGATCGGTCGCGTTGCCATGCGGCCAGCTCTCGGCCGGCTGGCCCGGCGCGGCCGGCTCGGCGCTGCGATCCCAGCACTCGAACGGGAAGGCGAAGGCGTTCGCACCGAGCTCGCGCGCGCGGCGCACGTCGTCGGCGCAGGCGTTGGGGGCATAGCGCGCGCTGCTCAGACCTACACCGGTCACGACGAAACCGCGCAGGGAGCTGCCCGCCCGCTCGCGCGCGCGACGCGCGGCGAGCGTCTCGGCGTGCTGCAGCCGCGCCTGCGCGAGCAGCTCATCGCAGGCCGCCTGCAACGCCACATCGGTGGAGAGTGCCGCCCCCGCCTCTCCGCGCCACAGCGCCTGCACGGCGGCCGTGCCGCGCAGCGCGAGCAGCTTGCCGAGCAACATGCCGCGCAGCGGTCGCAACCGATGCGGGGAATAGCGGTGCGCCGCTTCGGGATCGACGATTTCGGCAATCGGCAGCGCCAACCCGGACTCCGCCAGCCAGGCCAGCCACTGCCAGCCCTCGACGCCCCAGTAGGTCGGCGCGTGCAGCGCGCCGACGGCGTCGAGCAACCAGGGCTGGGCCGGCTCACCGAGCAGCGCACGCGCGGTCGCGCGCGCCACGCCGGCGCCGCCGTCGTCGGGCAATCCGGGCGCGAGCAACACGTGCACGGTGCCGGCCGCCCCGCGCTCGACGAACAGATCGACCCGATCGAGCAGCGCGCGCATCGCGGCGGGCGCGTCGTAGGTGACCAGGCGCAGCGCGGGCGCCGCGCGGACGGCGTCGGAGCCGGCCCACTCGAGGACCTGCGCGCGCGCGGCCGAGGCCTGCGTCGCGTAGACCCGCACGCGCTCGACGTCCACGCCGGCGGGCGCCTCGATGCGGAAGCCGCGCAGCTCGACGCGCTGGTCGGTTTCGATGCGCGTGCGCCGCAGTTCCTGCCGGTCGCGCGCCAGCTCGGCGCGCCAAGCGCCGTCGCGCCACTCCAGCGTCCCCTCGCGCTCGAGCTCGCCCATGCGCCAGGTCGCGAAGCTGGAGCTGGAGCGCAGCTCGAGATCGTGCACGTAGTCGGCCACACCCTCGGGCGTCACACCCAGGTACAGCGTCACGGGCAGGCCCGGCCGGTCGGGATCCTCGAAGGCCGCCAGCAGCGCGTCGGCCGGTCCGCCATACTCGCGACCCAGGAAGTCGAAGCCGCGGTTCTGGAACACGACGCCGAGCGCCTCGGCCAGGCGGCGCGCCGCTGGATCGCTGGCGCTGCCGAGCACGATGCGCGGCGTGCGCGCGTCAGGAGCGCCGCTCGCACTCGTGCTCGCGATGCGGAGCTCGCGGCCGTCCGATGCGCGCTGCGAGCCGGCCAGGCGTTCCACGGCGGCTTGCAAGCGCGGGCCCTCGACGTGCACCTCGACCGCGCGCGCCGACTGGACCGCCCGGTGCAGCGCATAGGAGGACTGCGCGGCCGCGAACGCGGCACCGGCGACGGCGACGGCGACGAGCGCGGCGGCACGGGCGCAAAGGTCGGATGGGAACTTCAAGGTGCGCGTCGCGAGCTTAGCTCCGTCCCCGGCGCGGCGCGATGCGGCGGCGGCGGCGGCGACTGCAGCAGGAGCAGCTTCGCGTACTTGAGGCGCACGTAGTGCGCGGCGACGCAGGCCAGCCACAGGCCGCGCCAGCCCTCGAGGAAACCGAGCTTCAACACGTAGAAACGCAGGAAACGCACCAGCGGACGCAGCCACAGATCGAATGCGCTCGCGCGCCGCCCGCGCTCGAACAGGCCGCGCGCCATCGTGGTCGTGTACCCATCGATCGTTTGCAGGTGCTCGGACAGCTCGCGGTACGGCCAGTGCAAGAGCTCGCCCGACAGCGAGGCGCGCGGCCCGACGAGCTCGACGCGGTCGTGCGGATCGTGGCCGCCCCAGCGGCCGCGGCGGCGATCGAACAGCCGCAGTTGCCGATCCGGGTACCAGGTGCCGTGGCGGATCCAGCGACCGAAGTAGTACGTGCAGCGCGGGAAGTCGTAGCCGGCCGCTCCGCCCGTGCCGAGACCGGCGCGCGCGAGCGCGAGGATCTCGTCGCGCAACGGCCCGCTCAACACCTCGTCGGCATCGACGCACAGCACCCACTCGTGGCGCGCCGCGCGGATCGCGAACTCCTTCTGCGCGACGTGCCCGGGCCAGTCGCGCTCGATCACGCGCGCGCCGCGAGCCGCGGCGAGCTCGCGCGTGCCGTCGCTCGAATGGCTGTCGACGACCAGCACCTCGTCGCAGAAGTCGAGCGCATCCAGGCAGGCACCGAGGCGCTGCTCCTCGTCCATCGCGACGATGCAGGCCGAGATCGGGTAGCGGGCCGCGGGCGCGCTCATGCCCTCTGCGTACCACATCCGCGCGCGTCGATCACGCGCCGGTACAGCTGCTCGTACGCATCGACCATGCGCGCGGCGCTGTAGTGCCGCTCGACGCGCGCGCGCCCGCCCGCGGAGAGGCGC
>VGZE01000268.1 GCA_016872755.1 Planctomycetota bacterium | reverse complement strand
CCGGCAGGTCGGGCGCGCGCGCCGCGCGATGCCAGGCCGCGCGGTCGGGCTCGACCGGCGCGCCGGCGATCCAGTTCGGCAGGCGCGCGGGCGTGGGATCGAAGGGTTTCATCGGGAACCGAGCATGGCTCGAACGAGCCCTTGCCGCCAATTGCTACGCTGGGCCGCTCCGATGTCCGGCCCTGCCCGCACGCGGCTGCGCCATCCGCGCGCGTGCCGCATCAAGCACAAGAACGACTTCGCGTCCGCCTACAAGCTGGGCAGCCGCGCGCGTTGCCCGCTCTACACCGTGGTCGTGCGCCCCAACGGAACGGCGCACACGCGCCTGGGTCTGTCCGTGGGCCGCGTCGCCTACCGCGACGCGGTCGATCGCAACCGCGCGCGCCGCCTGCTGCGCGAGGCATTTCGGCTGGCGCGGCCCGCGCTGCCGGCCGGGCTCGATGTGATCCTGATCGGCGTCGCCGGCGCCGGCCCGCTGCAGCTCTCGGCGGTCCTCGCCGAATTGCCCGGACTCGTGCGCAAGGCGGCCCGTCGCGCGGCCGAGCGCGCATGAGGTGGCTGCGCCGGGCCTGCGCGGCGCCGATCGACGGCTATCGGCGCTGGATCTCGCCGATCCTGTCGCCATCCTGCCGGTTCTCGCCGTCCTGCTCGGCCTATGCGCGCGAGGCGCTGCTGCTGCACGGCATCGCGCGCGGCCTGCGGCTCGCGGGCTGGCGGATTCTGCGCTGTCAGCCGCTGTGCAAGGGTGGCTATGATCCCGTCCCCCCGCCGCGCCGGCGCGGCTGATGCGCGCTGTTTTCGGTCTCCTCCGCAATCGATCCTCGATCCCACGCATGCTCCTCGGCTCCCGCCTGCTGTGCCTGCTCGTTCCCGCCCTCGCCGCCTGCGCATCGAGTCCGCGCCGGCCAGCCGGCGACTGCCCGATCCCAGGGGCCGAACCCGCCGACGAGCTGATCGAGGACGGTGAGCGGCACTTCGCGCGCCTGTGGCGGCTCACGCGCGACGGCGAGAACGCCGAGGCCTACTGGAGCTACGACGGCCGGCGCCTGGTGCTGCAGCGCCGCAATCCGGCCGAGGGCATCGACTGCGACCGGATCTTCGTGACGCGCGACGACAGCCCGGGCCTCGTGCAGGTCTCCAGCGGCCGCGGCGCGACGACCTGCTCGTACTTCCTGCCGGGCGACCAGGAGATCCTGTTCGCCTCGACGCAGGGCGAGATGGCCGCCTGCCCGCACAAGCCCGACTACGCGCAGGGCTACGTGTGGATGCTGCACCCGGAGTTCGAGATCTACGCGCGCGAGCTCGCCACCGGGCGCGAGCGGCTGCTGGTCGGCGGACCGGGCTACGACGCCGAGGCGACGCTGTCGCGCGACGGCCGGCACATGGTCTTCACCTCGACGCGTTCGGGCGACCTCGAGCTGTGGGTCGGTCGCAGCGACGGCAGCGGATTGCGGCAGGTGACGGACCGGCCCGGCTACGACGGCGGCGCGTTCTTCAGCCACGACGGCGAGCGGCTGGTCTTCCGCTCGACGGTCTTCGATGAGGGCGAGGAGGAGCAGCAGCTGGCCGACTACCGGAAGTTGCTGAAGGAGTGGAAGATCCGGCCGAACAAGCTGGAGATCTTCACGTGCCTGCGCGACGGCTCCGAGCGACGGCAGGTGACCGAGCTCGGCGCGGCCTCCTTCGCGCCGTACTTCTTCCCGGACGACCAGCGCATTCTCTTCGCATCGAACCACGTCGCGGGCGGCCGCAACTTCGATCTGTACGCGGTCGACGCTGAGGGCGGACCGGTCGAGCGGGTCACCACCTACGAAGGCTTCGATTCGTTCCCGATGTTCAGCCCGTGCGGCCGGTACCTGGCCTTCTCGAGCAATCGCGGCGGCAGCGAGCCGGGCGAGACGAGCGTGTACGTGGCGCTGTGGCGGTAGGTCGGGGCTGAGTCGGCGGCGGCGACCTCAGTCGCGCCGCGGCAGCCACAGCTCCGCGAACACGAGCACGATCGCGAGCGCCGTCGACGCCGCGTAGAGCGCTCCGGCGCCGATAAGCAGCCACAACCAGCTCGCCGATTCGCGCACCAGCCACCAGCTCGCCAGATCCGCGGCGAGCGCGAGGCCCTGCGCGGCGATCGCGAGCTCGCGCAGCCGGCCGAAGCGCGTCGCCCACACGAGCGCGCACAGCAGCGCCGACAGCGTGCCGAGCGCGAGCGCGTGCGTGTGCGTCGACGTCACCAGGATCGCGCGCGGCGTGGCGACGAGTTCCTTGGCCTGCGCCTGCTTCGCGACATCGTCCCAGTACTCGAGCGGCACCTGCTCGCCGATGCCGGAGCCGTCGGTCGCGCGCCGCGCGTGGCACTGCAGGCAGGCGGCGCCGATCAACTCGGCCGGCGCGCGCTCGCCCAGATCCGGATCGTCGTAGCGCTGCGACAGCTCCGGACCGCGCAGCCACGCCAGCAGCTCGGCGCGCTCGGCGGCGGGCAGACCTTCCGGATGGCCGCGCTCGAGCGCGGTCACCAGCGGCGCCGGCACGCTGACGCCGTGGTAGGCGCCGAGCAGGTCCTCGCGCGACACGCCGGGCGAGCCGTCGCGCGCCTGGTGGTGCTCGCGCACGTGCTCGAGCGACGCCCACAGGCCCAGCGCGAGCGCGGCGAGCACGCCGCTCAGGCCCAGCCGCACCAAGAGCGGCAATGCGCGCAGGCGAAACCCGCTCGCGCTCATCCCTTGAAGGCCTCCGGATCCAGCGCGACGGTCTCGCCGCTCGTCACCGCGCGGTGGCAGGCCTGCGCGACCAGCGCCGCGCGCAGCCCCTCGTCGATCCCGCAGGCCGGCGGCTTGCCCGTGCCGAGCGCGGCGACGAAATCGGCCAGCGTGTAGTACAGCGGCGGTTCGGGCAGCCCGACGCCGTCCTTCAGCTTGTTCTGCGCGGCCAGCTTGGTCGCATCCGCGATCAGCGTGATGCCCTGCTCGTCGTGGAACTGCTCGCGGTTCGCGTAGACCTCCCAGCCCTGCGTCGGCGCGTCGGCCTCCTTGAACATCCAGCCCGCGTTCCAGGCCAGCCGCAGCGTCGCCATCTCGCCGCAGAACTCCTCGAAGGTGCCGGCGTACGAGTTGCACAGCGTGCCCGACCACGCGAGGCGCGCGCCGGATGCGAACTCGAGTTCGAGCGCGACCGTGTCGGCGACCGCGCGGCCGTCCTTGTGCAGCCGCACGGAGCCGTGGCCGCGCACGCGCGACGGGTACTCGTTCAGGTACCAGTGCACGACGTCGGCCTGCTGGGAGAACCATTCGCCCTCCAGGCCCAGCGAGACGGCCGGGTCGAGGCGCCAGTTGGCGGCGGCATCGCCCTCCCCCTGCGCGGGCTGGAAGCGCCACGACGTCTTCTTGTGCGCCTGCGCGCGCAGGCAGGCGAGCTCGCGCAGCACGCCGGCCTTGTGGAACGAGCGCGCCAGCAGGTAGATCGGATTGGCGCGCCCCTGCAGGCCGACCGCGCCGACCTTGCCGGAGGCGCGCGCGGCGGCGGCGATCGCGCGCGCGTCGTCGGC
>VGZE01000267.1 GCA_016872755.1 Planctomycetota bacterium | reverse complement strand
GCGCACCGCGCGGCCGAGCGGCTTCGTGGAGCCGCGCGCCGAGCACGCCGCGATCTGGCGCGGGCTGCGCGAGCGCTACGCCGAGCGGCTGACGGCCCTGGGCGCTCACTGAGCCGGCCGGAATCTGCAACCGGGCGAGCTCGCGTCGCTCGGCGTCTCTCAGGCCGCCCGCAGCAGCGTGTGCAGTCTTAGGATCGCCGCGCGATCGGTCTCGAGCTCGAGCGTCGGATACGCGGCGCCGAAACCGGCCCAGCGGAACTCGCTGAAGCGCCGCGCCAGCCGCGGCGGATCGGCGACGGCCTCGGCCTGGAACCCGTACAGCCACTCGATCACTTCCTCGTCGCCGATCGCCCAGCGCTGCGGCATGCACAGGTCGATCACCTGGTGGGTACGGGAGAGCCCGAGGTCGTCGATCACCTCGCGGCGAATGGCGGCCTCGAGCTGCTCACCGTGACCAAGATTGCCCTGGAGCGGTCCCCAACAGCCCTCGAGCCCCTGCGCGCTTTTCACGAGCAAGTAGGACGGCTGTGTATCGCCGAGCGTGAAGACGAATACCTTCACGCGGTGGAGGAACTCGACCATGGCGAAGCGGGGTTGAGCCGGAACGCGCGGCGGACAGGTCGCGCGAAGCGATGGAAAAGCTATCGACCGGCGCGCGGACCGGACAAGCGCGCGGAAAGGCTTTCCCTGGCGGGAGCGCGTCAGGAATCGCGAGGTGCGGGTCGGTCCGGACGGGCAGGTGCGGGATCCAGCGGCGTCGGCGCGTTCGCGCGCGCGGCCTCCACGTGGTTGGCCGAGAGCAGCTCGATGAGGTCGGTCGGCCGCGCCGACGGGTGCTCGGAGACCAGCGCGAAGGTCCGCAGCGCCGCGGCGCGCGCGTCCGTTCCCGCGGCGGCCGTGCGAGCCAGCTCGGCTTCCAACGCGCGAAACTCGATCCACGCCAGGGCCGGCAGCCCGTGCCACGGATCGCGGCGCACCGCATCGAGCTCGCGTCGCGCCCACGCGACTTCGATGCCGGCGTAGCGCGCGAGGTCCTCGAGCACCGCCTGCTCTTCGCGCCGTTCGACGCCGGCCTGGATCGCCGCCAACAGGCGCGCGCACTCGATGCGCAGCAAACGTGCCGCGGCCGCGCGCGCGGGCGGCAGCAGGCGCAGCGGATTCTGCGGGTGCGGGAATCCTTCCAGCGCTTGGGCCGCCCAAAGGCCGAAGCCGACGTCCACGCACGGATCGGCGAGCAGCCGTTGCGACCGCGTCGCGCGCTCGGCGCGTCGCCCGATGCGCAGTCCCGCTCCGGCGGAGCCGTGCACGACGGCCAGCGCGACGCCCGCGCCGGGCTCGAGCTCGCGCTCGCGGCGCGCGAGTTCCGTGCTCGGCCACGCGGCACCCGGCAGGCCCAGTTCGAGCCAGCACGATCCATCGAGCCTCTCGTAGCGCTGCACGAGCGGCAGAAGAGCGGATTCGGAATGCCGCACGATCGCGCGCACCTGCGTCGCGTCGCGCGGTGCAGCCCCGAGGTCGCAGAGCGTGTTGCGCGCCGCCTTGGACGAGATGTCGAACAGCTTCAACCCGCCGGGGCCGGGCAGGCCGCGCGGCGCCTCCTCGGTCGTGGAGGCCGCGTCGGTGGGAGCTTCGAGCTCGCCGATGGCTGCGAGCAGTGCGAGTGCCACCTGGTCGAACTCGAGCCGCGATCCGGTGCGCGCGCGAGCCACGGCAAGCCAGCCCGAGCGGTCGACCGTGTCCGCTGCCGTTGCGCGCGGCAGGCGATCGTCGCGCAGCCAGACGGTCAGCTCCTCCAGTGCGGCGCGCGCTGCGGCGAGCGCGGGCTCCAACTCGGCACTCGGGTCGGCCGCGCCGGACGCGGCGTCCGGCGCATCGGCGAGCGCGCCGATCGCCCACAGCCGGAGCTCGGCTTCGAGCGATTCGCGCAGTCGCTTGCAGGCCTCGAGACCGGCCAGCACGCCCTCGCGCTGAGCGTCGGTGAGCAGCTCGCGCGCGGCCGCGAGGGCGGCCGGGACCGCGCGCAGCCTCTCGACGAGCAGCGCCGCCAGCTCGGGCGCGCTTGGCGCCTCGCGCGGAAGCACGAACGTGCGCAGCGAGAACTCGAGCCGCTCCAGGTGGAAGGCCGGGTCGCGCGCGTCGTTGTGCGTCAGCGCGAGCGTCGCCAGCTCGGCCGTGCAGAAGTCCAGGGCGATCCGGCAGTCGTAGACGCGGCGCGGCCCGAGCAGGTTCGCGTCCAGCGCGAGCAGCGCCGCTTGTCGCCGTTCGAGCGCGTCGCGCCACAGGCGTCGCGCCGCCAGGTCGAGCACGCCCAGGCGCGGATCGGAAGGCACCGGCACGCGCCACGGATCGCGCTGCACGAGCGCGGCGGCGAGCAGGTCTTCCTGCGTGGCGAGTTCCGCGGAAGCTCGCGCGACCAGTTCGGCGCGTGCCTCGGGGGAGAGCAGAGCGGTCGAGCGCGCCAACGGTTCCTGCGCGCCGGCCGAGAGCGCAAGCAGGCACAAGAGGCCGAGTCGCGCGGGCAGCGAGTCGCGGCGGACTCTCACGGCGCTGTCGTCAGGCTCGCTCACGGTTGCAGGATACTCGTTCGCGCGTTCCGGCTCCCGCCGCGGGCGCGCGTCGGGTATATCGAGCGGAGTGGCGCGCCTCCTGATCCACGACGGCCTGCATCCGCGACTTGCCGCGGCCCTCGAGCCGCTCGAGGCCCTGATCGATTGGGAGCGCCGCGACCGCTCGGCGGGCACCGGGATGCGCATCGATTGCGGGCCGAGCGCCGATTTGTGCGCGCGCCTCGGTCGGCCCTGCGACGCCTTCGGCGTCGTTCACGTGACCGGCACGAAGGGCAAGGGCTCGACGGTCGCGTTGGTCGAAGCGGGGTTGCTGGCGGCCGGCCTGCGCGCCGGCGCCTACCTGTCGCCGCACGTCGAGCGCGTGACCGAGCGCGTGCGCATCGGCGGCGCCTCGATCGACGATCTGGCGCTCGCTGCCGCGCTCGAGCGCGCCTGGCGCGCACGCGAGGACGCGGCGGCGGCCGGGAGCGCAGCACGCGAGGCGACGTGGTTCGACGTGTTCACGAATGCCGCCTTCGATGCGCTGCGCGCGGCCGGGCTCGAGTGGGCGGCGATCGAGGTCGGCATCGGCGGGCGGCTGGATTCGACCAATGTCGTTCCGGGAGCGGTGTGCGTGATCACGAACGTGAGCCTGGAGCACACGCAGATGCTCGGCGCGACGCGCGCCGCGATCGCGCGCGAGAAGGCGGGAATCCTGAAACCGGGCTGCAGCGTGGTGACCGCATTGCCGGAGGAGGACGAGGCCGGCGCAATCGTCGCGCAGCGGGCGCGCGAACTCGGCGTGCCCGTGCGACGGCCGGCGCCAGGCGCGCTATCCGGTCTCGACCACGCCGCGATCGACGCGTGCATCGCAGGGTTGGCGCTCGATGCGCTCGGCGAACGCGGCGTGCGCGGCCGCGATGGCCGCGCCATCGGCGCGCATCTGCTCGACGCGCCCGCCCGCGAGCGAGCGCGCCTGCCTGCGCGGGCCGAGCGCTTCGTCGTCC
>VGZE01000266.1 GCA_016872755.1 Planctomycetota bacterium | reverse complement strand
GAAGAGCTGCTGCTTGGAGAGGTTGTACTTGTACTTGACGCCCTTCAGGCCGAGGCGCTTGTCGAGATCGACTTCGAGGACTTGTTCGACCATGGGTGCGACGCGGCACGCGGCCGCTCGAAAACGAGGAGGAAGAGTCGGGGGAGACGGGGGCTGGCCCGCGGAAATGCAGTCGGCAGACTCTAGTTCAACGAGCGCGGAAGGCAAGATAGTGCGCTCAAGTGATGTTCAAGAACACTCCAAGTGACCATTGAATGCCGGTTCGCTGCATGTGTCCTGTGGCGCCTCCACGAGCCGCCGGAACAGCAGCGACGCCGCAAGTGGACGTACGACAGGGCCAGCGGCCGCTGGGTTGCATTGGGTCCCGGACCTACGTTCGAAACTGGTTGGACCTCAAAGCGGAGTCGTCCCGCGCACCGCGTTGCTGGCCGCGAGACTGTCCGTCGCTGCAGGGTCGAGTATCCAGTGCTGGAAGTAGAGCGATGCTCCCGCGGGCACGCCGGGAGAGAGCGCGAACGACGTCACGGCCGAACCGAACGCGTTCGTCGGCCGGTACAGCACGATGTCCGGCGCCGGCACGAGCACTCCGCCGAAGAGCGGGGCATGCAGGGCCGTGGCGCTGGCGACGATCCATGCGGGTGATGCCGGCGCTGCTTGCGTGAGAACGAGCTGATTCAGCTGTCCGACCGTCAAGGGCCCGCTACCGACGAGGCTCGGCAATCCGGCAACTCCGGCCTTGGCGAAGCCGAGGTCGGACCAGCTCGAGATCGGAGTCGCATCGAGCCGCACATCGTCGAAGTTGACCTCGATGCCCGGCGCCGCGTTCAGATTGACCAGCCGGATGCCGAGCGGCTGACCAGCAAGCGGGTGACTCGCGCCGACTTCGAAGAGTACCGTCGAGGTCGCGAAGCCGCCTTCGCTCGGCAGCAGCGTGTTGGTGTCCGAAGCGAGCACGGTGCCACCCGCCAGCAGGTCGACTCGGTAGCCCGGGAATCCGCCGAACGCGAACTGGTTGTGCGGCGGCGTCGGATCGACGGCGATGTTTCCGACCTCGACCTCGAGCGTGTAGCGCGTGGATGTCTGCAAGGTGCTCGTCAGCGTCTGTCGCAGGCCGGCTTCGAGCGAGGCGAACTGCATCTGCTGCGCGGGGTTGTCGAGCAAGAAGACGACACCGACGTTGCTGCCATCCGGGACCGCCGCGCCGTACAAGACCGTCGTCGCCGGATTCAGCACGCCGATCGTGCGATTGCCGAAGTTGAGGCTGCCATAGCCTTGCCATCCAGGCGGCGCACTCACCGTCGAGAACGTGCCCGGGGCAATCGCTGGCAGCTCGAAGCTCGCGTTCTGAATCGCGATCGACGAGGCGAAGCACGGATCGGCCGCGAGGAGCAAGGGTGCAATCAGGATCAGAAATCGCATCGAAAACAAGGATACCCCAGTCAGCGGAAATGGGCTGGCCGCGGCCGCTTGGCGCCAATTCCGGACTGCTCGCACGGCCACGCGTTTCTACATCTCGTTCACGGGAACGCACCGCGCAGGGCGTTCGAGGCCGAGAAGCCACCCGGACCACCGGCATCGAGCACGAAGCCCTGCAGCGTGAAGAGCGCGCCGGCGGGCGCCGGCCCGAGCGTGGCGGTCACTGTCGCCTGCCCGGCGCCGGGACCGCCCGGGGTCAGCGGCAACACGACCACCGCGGGCGAGAGGCCCGCGAGCAGCAACGAGCAGCCGCCGCCGAGCGGAAGCGCGTCGACGCCGGTTCCGAACAGCAGGAAGCCGGTCGAGCCGCCGAGACCGCGCGTGAGCGTCACGCCGACGGTCGCCCCTGCCGTCGGACAGCCGCTGCCGACCAGCGTGGGGATGAAGCCGCCGCTGCCTGCGCAGCCCGCGCCGTAGAGCACGAAGCCCTGCGGACCGTCGACGATCGAAAGTGAGCCGTCGTTGCGGTTGGCGATGAACACGCGGCCGTCGCAGGGCTGGAGCGCGACGATGTTCTCGGTCGGCGGGAACCAAACGTGCGGATTCGCCAGCAACTGCCAGCTCTCTTCGAGCGCGGTCAGCTGGTAATCGACGCGCTGCACGCTGCCGTCGTTCAGGCCCTGGACGAACAGCTCGCGACCGTTGCTCGCCATGTTGCGCAGCCCGGAGACCACGGTCGAGGTCTCGATCAGATTGCCCTGGGCGAGATCGAAGGCCGAGATGCCCGCGGGATCAAGGTTGCCGACGTAATTCGCGAATGCCTGTCCGCCGACGACCTGCAGCGTGAACCAGCACTGGCCGGACAGGTCGACTTCGTACAGCTTCTGCCAGGTCGAGGTCTCGAACACCGCCAGGTTCGGCCCCGACGCACTGCAACTCGGGGCGGAGAGTCCGGTGCACAGCACGACCAGCCGTTGCCCGTCCGCGGTGAAGCGCGCGCGCGTCGGCAAGTGGTGCAGCGCCGTGATCGTATGCACGACGGTCGGACCGGCGAGGTCGACCACGTCGATCTTGTTCTCCCACATGTGCAGCACGAGCATCTGATTCGTGCCCGGTTGCGGCTCGAGCAATTCGCCGTAGGTCCACTCGTCGATCGTCCCATTGGGCAGCGGCAGTGCGGACCAACTGCCTGCGCCGAGCGGCCGGTACCACAGCGGGTTGCGCTTCTGGTTCGTCGTGTACAGCCAGCCGCCTCGCGCTTCGATGTCGACCGGATCGACCGGCGACGGGTAGGTTGCGACGACGGCCTCGAGCCCCGGGATCGAAATGTCGACGGCGCGGATCGAGTGCGCCCCACCGTTCTCGGACACGTACAGCAGTGCGCCGTCGAGGTCGAGCGCCGCAGGCTCGGAGAATCCCGACACCACGCGCACGCCCGGGCTCGGCGCGGCCGGCGCGCTCGGCGCGTTGCTCGCGGGCGGCGCGCCTGCGACTGGCAACCAGACTCCTGGCTGCGACTGCGAGGGAACGAAGCCCAAGGCGGACTGCACGCTCAGTACGAGTGGGATCAGCATGGTTCTTCCAAGCATGATCCCGTCGCGGCCTGCCGCAAGGGCCTGCTCGCTCGGGGGTCCGCCTGTCCGACCGAGCTAGAGCCCGAAGGCTCGCCCGGCGGGTCCCGCCTGCGCGTTGAAGCGCCGCGGCCGGAAGAACGAAGCGTCGAAGCCCGTGCACGCCCGATCGGTCATCAACTGTGCGAGCCCTGCCCCCACCGACGGCGCGAGCTTGAACCCGTGTCCCGAGAAGCCGGTCGCGACGTACAGGCCCGGACACTCCTCGAGAGCGCCGAGCAGCGGCTGCGCATCCGGCGTCAACGTGTACCAGGCCGCCTGCCAGCCGGCGTCGGGCGAACTCGCGTAGGCAGGCAAGCGCGTTTCGAGCAGCCCGCGAACGTCGCGCACCGTCGCCGCGTCGATCACTTCATCCAAGTGATCGGGGTCGGGCACGGCGCGATCACGCGCATAGTCGATGTAGCTCGCGCGCGTGCGACCGAGACTCGGCTCGCAACGCGTGTAGAAGCCGGCGGCGAGATCGATCAGCACCGCATGCGGAACGCGGGCACCCGCCGGCGGCTCGAGCATGCGCACGAAGATCTGCTCCGGCCGGACGACCGAGAGCGGGAGCTCGATGCCGGCCGCGTC
>VGZE01000265.1 GCA_016872755.1 Planctomycetota bacterium | reverse complement strand
CGTGCCGTCCGGAGCGCCGGCGCTGCGCGCGGAGCTCGCGGTCGCGCTCGACGCGGCCGGGCGGACGGACGAGGCGCGGGCGGAGCTCGAGGGGCTGCGCATCGACAGCGAGCTCGTGCGCCTGCTGCCGAGCGCGATCGTTGCGCGCGCGCAGGCACTCAGCGCGCGTTAGCGCGGGCGGCTGGGGCCCTACCCCCCGCTAGCGCTTGCCCTTCGCCAACGTCGCCGGGCTCTTCCAGCCCTTCCAATCGACGAAGAACGCACCGGCCTTGTCGAGGAAATCAGCGCCCAGTTGCTGCGCGCAGATCTGCTGTTGCTCGGAACCGGGAATCACGTAATTCGGCACGAGCTTCCACGAGCCATCGGCGTGCGTGATCTTGCCGTGATCGACGCGGTGCAGGCGCAGCGCTTCGCACAGCGCGGAGAGCCGCTGCGGGTGCTTGGTCGCCAAGTACTCGAACATCCCCCACGCACGCGCCGCCTCGGCGTCCTCCCACGTGCCGCGCTTCCAGTCCGCGAACTCCGCCATCTGCAACGGCGCCTTCTTGCGGCCCTTGAACTCATTCGTGAGCACGGGGCGCCAGCCGTCGTGGTCGCCGTCCACGGCCACGAAACCATCGCGCCCGGGGAAGCAGTGGATCGTGCCGGTCACAAGCTGCTCGAAGTGCCAGGCCGCGGCGGTGCGCAGCCAGTGCGGCAGCTCGCCGAAGCGACGGTACAGCAAGAGGTGCGCGAGCCGGTGCGCGAGCTCGTTCTGGCTGCGCCAGACCGTGTCCACCTCGATGTCCGGCGGAGCCGACTGCCAGACCGCCGTCAGCGCATCGGCGCACAGCAGGCCTGGCTGATTGCGGTGCGAATCGAACCAGCCGCCGAGGTAGGCCAGCGCCGGTTCGTCCGCCACGCTGAGCTTCAGCGCGTCGATCAGCGCTTCGTAGTCCTCGAGGTCGGCGCTCTCGACCAGCAGCAGCGCGCCGCTCTCCGGCCGGTGCTGGTTCCCCCACTCGGCGACCGGCTCGGCCGGCGCTGCGGAGCGCGCGGGCGCGGGCAGCAGCGCCTCGAAGGCCGCGTACAGCGTCTCGATCGACGCGATGCGCGCCGCGCGCGCCTTGCCATCGAGCCGAGACACGTACAACACGCGTTCGTCGCAGCAGGCGCTGGCCTTGTAGTCGCGGTGGCGCGACCAGCCGTCCAGGCGCGCCAGGGCGGCGGCGGATTCCGCCGGCAGACCGGCGGGAGGCTTGCCGGGATGGAAGCCGGCCTCGACCACGCGCGGCGAGCTCGACTTGCCGTCGAACGCGGCGGCTACCGGCGCGGCTGCGAACAAGGCGATCAGTGCGGCGATGCGAGTGCCGCGCGCGAACCACAACTGCCTCGACATATCCCGACCCCCTCCTGCAAAGCGGAGCTGCGACTGGGAACCTGCCTCGGACCCTGTCGAGGTCTAGCTCGAGCGGACTGCCAGATACCGCTCGAACCCTCGCGTCCAGGGTCCACATGGAGTCGATCGGCCGCTCGCGAGCTTCGCCCGCAAGCAAACGATGGACTCCGCTCGCATTAACGACGAGCTAGCCCGTTGTTTTGAATGGATCTGTGAAAAATGTGCGTGAAGGCGCGTGCGCAACCGCACAACCGAGGATCAGCACGGCCAGCCCGGCGACCGCCAGCCAGAGGCCCAGTCGCAGCGAGCTCGGTTCGTAGAGGAACTCCACCGCGTGACGCCCGGGGCCGAGGGCCACGCCGCGGAAGATCGCATCGACGAGCAGCAGCGGCTGCTCGTGCCCGTTCACGCGCACCTTCCAGCCTGGGAAATGCTGTTCGGTGAGCACGAGCAGTCCGTCCCCATCGAGCTCGGCCTCGACGCGCACGCGGTTGTTGCCGTCGAAGACCGGCTCGGACACCTGCGCACGCGTGAACGGTCGTTCGGCCTGCCAGGTCTGCTCGAGCGCCGCCTCGGCGAACGGGTCCCAGGTCTCGCCGGCCGCGAGCCGCGCGCCGATCGCCTCGATCGGCGCGGCGCGACGGACGCAGAACGCGCGCGGCGCGGGATCCTGGCTGCGGTACACGTAGCACTCGGCGGGCTCGGGCGCCGCGCGCGGACCGGCGACGAGATCCCAGCCCGGCTCCGACAGCGGCTCGGCCAGCACGAGCAGCTTGACCCCGAGCAGGCGAAATACCGGGTGCTCGAGCGCGACTCCGCGCGGGTGCCAACCGAGCAGCGCGTGCACGCCCGGCTTCATCGCGTAGCGGCGCAGCTCGTTGAACGCGGCCACGTCGAGCCCGTCGTAGCCCTGCACCGAACGCAGTCCGCGCACCATGCCCGTGTTCGGCGGCAGCACCAGCGGATCGGCGAAGTAGCGGTGCACGCCGAGCTCGCGCGCGAGCACGGCCTCGGTGCGCGTGTGCGGGAAGACCTCCGCGCGCGGCACGGCCGGATTCTGCGGGCGCGCGAACCACAGCCCTTGCAGCAGCGCGAGCGCGACGAGCAGCCAGCGCGCCGCGCGCGCGGCGGCGGGCAAGAGCGCGATCCCGGCGAGGCCGAGCACCGCGAAGGCGATCGTCGCAAGGCTCCAACCGGGTCGGCGCACCAACGCGCATACGCGCGCCTCGCGCAGCGCGAGCCGTTCGCTGCGCCCCTCGCGCGTGCGCAACAGCTCGACCGAGAAGCGCCACAGCCCCGGGTCGAGCCGGTTCGTCTGAAGGTAGGGCGCGTGGAACCAGCGCGCGCCCGGCGGAACGGCGGCGAGTTCCGGATCCGCGACGCCATCCAGCGCGGGCCGTGCGTCGAGCAGATCGGCCGGGACCACGATCGGTGCGCGCGCCAGCGGGCGCAGCGACGGATCGAGCGCCTCCACATGCACGCGCAGCGTGTCGACCGGGACCGCCGGGTGCACCCAACCGACGAGTTCGACGTGGGTCGCGTCGAGCTCGGCCGCCGGCAGCCGCAGGAAGCCGATGTTGTCGTCGGGCCGCGCTCCCGGCTCCGGCGCAGTGACGCCGCCGCTCCACAACAGCGGCAACAGCGCGGTGCACGCGAGCGCGACAGAGGCTGCGCGGCGCGCGCTCGCCGGCGCCCGCTCGAGCGCGTCGCCGGCCAGCAGGCCCAGCAGCAGCGCGCTCACGCAGCCGAAGCGCACGGTCGCGCCCAGACCGATCAGCGGCAGGTGCCGGTACAGCTCGAGCAGTCCCGGCGCGCGCACGCACAGCAGGAACGCCAACGCACCCAACAGCAACACGAGCCCGCGCCGACGCAGGGTTCCGCCGCCGTCGAGCGCACCCGCCAACGCGAGCGCCAGCACGGGCAACGGCAGCCAGGCGCTGGCTTCCTCGACGAAGGAGCCGATCCCGCGATAGCCGGCGACGCCGTCACCCGGGAAGCCGTGCAGGTCGGGCAGCAGGGCCAGCCAGGCGCTCTCCGACAGTCCGCGCCAGCGCAGCAGCAGCAGCAGTCCGACCAAGGCGAAGGCGATGCCGAGCGCGTGGCGCATCGGCAGGTCGGGCGCGCGCGCTTCGACGTGCGCGTGGTCGCCGTGGCCGGCGACGTGCACCTCCGGCGGCGGTGCGGCGGCGCGCCACAGCACGACGAGCGCCGCCAGGATCGCGAACAGGCCGAGCGCGACGAGGTCCGGCCAGCCGCTCGGC
>VGZE01000264.1 GCA_016872755.1 Planctomycetota bacterium | reverse complement strand
CTCGCGCGCGGCCGGCGGCAGCACGGCTGCCTGCTTCAGGTACGCGGCCGGCTGGGCCCGCACTTCGGGTGCGATCGCGTCGCGACCGCGCGCGCCGAGCACGAGCACCGCGGGGTCCCACTTCGCCAGCACCTCGCGCGCATTGCGCTGGTCCGGATCGGCGGCCAGCACCAGGTCGAGCTGCTCGAGGGCCTCGACGTGCAGGCCCTTCGTCCACATCCAGTCGGCCAGCGGCACGCGCGCCTCGGGGCGCTCCGCGGGCAGCTTGGCTTCGAGCTCGCGCGCCATCGCGCGCGCCACGTCCCGGTCGGGGGCGGGGGTCTGGGCGAGGCCGGCCGTCGATCCGGCGAGCAGGCACAGCGGCAGGGCGAATGGAAGCAGCGGGAGCGGAACGCGCATGCGCAACCTAGCCTCGCTCGCCGGGCCGGTTTCAGCCAGGGCCATCCTCGCGCCAGGGCTGGAAGGCCCGGATCCGCCCGTCCGATTCCTCGACCTGCCACAGGAAGCGCTCGCCCGCGGGCTCGGCGAGCCTGCGATACATGGCCTTGTCCAGCCGCTGCAGGAAGCGCAGATCGGCGACGCCGCTCGAGCGGCACGCATCGAGCCGCGCCGCGCCCTTCTCGATGCGCGGACGGCCCAACACTCGCGCGATCTCGCGGGCGGGCGCGGCCGCCAGTGCCGAGGCGCGGCTGTCGAGCGCGAGCGGACTGTACGGCAGCGCGCGCATGTCCAGCCGCAGGTTGTCGGCGACCAGCCGCCAGAAGCGCGACGTGTACACGTCATTCGGCGGCAGCGCGAAGAAGTGGCACCAGTGGCGTTCCTGCTCCGGAGCGAGCAGCCCGCAGGTCTGCTGGTGCGGGCAGGGCGCGATCACGTGGTGCGTCGCACGCAGGCGCTCGCGCACCAGCCCGAGCCGGCGGCTCGACTTGCGCTCGCCGGGCTCCAGCCACAACACCGCCGTCGCGCGCGCGGCCAGTGCGAGCAGTCGCTGCTCGGCCTCGCCGGACAGCTCGGACAACACGTGCGACACGAGCAACAGCGCCGGTTGGCTGTCGAGGCTCTCGCTCTCGTCGAGCGCGTTGACCGACAGCTCGCCGAAGCGCTCGCGCGCGCGACGCTCCGCGAAGCGCTGCGCGTCGCGCGTGCGATCGTGCAGCAGCAGCGCTCGTCCGTCCCATCCGAAGCGTGCGCCGAATCGTCGCGACGCGATGCCGGTGCCGCAGCCCCAGTCGAGCACGAGTCCCGGCGGCGGCGTCCAGCCGCGCCAGGCCAGCTCGTCGAGCAGCGCGTCCCATTTCCAGCCGATGCGCGGGGCATAGACGGCGTCGTACAGCTCGAGGTCGCGCTCGTCGCGCCAGTAGTCACCGCGCACCGCGTTGCCGCCCTCGAGGAAGCGCGCTCGCAGCCCGGCCAGGCGCGCCCAGTCGGCCTCGACGAGTTGGAAGGACGGCGCGGGCAGAGTGTCGTCGTCCGCGCCGGTCGGCAGGGGGCTCATACCGCAGCGAGCCTACCAAGCGCGCAGCTCGGCGCGCAGCGGCCCGTCGCGGTGCGTCGAGCGCCACGGCACGCCGCGGCGCGAGAGCTCGCGCGCGACCGCCGGTTCGCGCGCGGCGCTGATCCACACCTCGCGCGGCCGGCAGCGCGCGAGCAGGCGCGCCAGCCGGTCGGTGTCCGAGCCGTGATGCGGCCACAACAGCAGGCGCAGCTCACTCGGCAGCGGCAGTTCGAGCAGCGCGTCGAGGCCCTCGGCCTCGGCGTCGCCGCACAACAGCACCCAATCGGCCCCTGCGCGCAGGAGCAGCGAGCGCGACCCCTCGTTGCCCTCGTCCGGGCGGCCGCGCAGCAGGTACAACTCGAGATCGAGCTCGCGCACCGGCAGCTCGATGCGCGCGAGTCCGGTGAGCACGTCGACGTGCTGCGTTCCGGCGGGCAGCAGCGCGCGCGCTTCGTCGGGCAACTCGCCGAGCCAGACCCGCGGCGCGCGCCGCCCGGCCAGCCACGGCATCGCGGCTTGATGGTCGTGGTCGCGATGCGACAGCGCCACCCACAACGGCATTCCCTCCCAGCTCGAGAGCAGCGGCCCCAGCGCCTCGCGCGCCAAGCCCGAGCGCTCGCGCGAGCCGGCGTCGAAGACCAGCGCGAGCTCGTGCCCCGCGCGCAGCGCGACGCAGGTGCCGTGGCCGACGTCGAGCGCCTCGAGCTCGAGGGTGCGCGGGTCGCCGCGCATGCGCGGCGCACACAGCCATACGGCCGCCCCCAGCGTCGCGGCAGCGAGCGCAGGCGTCGGCAGTCGCAACCAGCGGCGCGGCGTCGGAGCCGCGAGCGCGCCGCGTGTGGCGCGGCGTGCCAGCGCGAACACCCCCAGAACGAACAACGCGACGAGCCACGGGGAGCGCGGCGGCAGCGCGAGCGGCGTCCAGGGTCGGCGGTCGAACCAAACCAACAGCTCCAGCAGCACCTGGCACGGCAGCTCGTAGGCCGCCGGGGGAACGAGGGCCGGCACGAGCACCGCGCTCCACAGCGTGATCAACAACAGCCCGAACAACGGCATGCACAGCGGCGTCGCGAGCACGCCCACCGGCGCGCACTCGCGAAAGATGCTCCAGGCGACTGGCAGGGTCGCGAGCACGGCCGCCAGAGAGGCCGCGCAGGCGCTCGCCGCGCCGCGCGCCAGCAGCAGGGCGGCGCTGCCGATCCACCAGGGCCGTGCGTGCCCCAGTCTCGAGGTCCGTGTGCGCTCGAGCAGCGGCGCTGCCCACGCCAGTAGCAGGCTGCGCAGCGGTCCGCAGCCGCACAACAGCCCGAGTGTCGCCAGGTAGGACAGTTGGACCGAAGCGCTCAGCGCGGCCAGTGGATCCAACCAGCACTCGCAGGCCAGTGCGAGTCCCCAAAGCGACGCGCCATCGGCTCGGCGCCGCGCGTCGAGCAGCGCGCGCGGCGCCCGCGCGGGCAGCGCGAGCAGCGGCGCCAGTCCGGCCAGGCCCAGCGCCAGGGCCGAGCGCGTGACCGGCGCCTGCGCCAGGGCCAGCGGTACGTACGCGAACAGCACCGACGCGCGCAGCAGGCCCAGCGCGCACTCGATGCCGCGCCGACGCGGCCACAGCCGCAGCGCGAGCCAGCCGAGCGGATCGAACAGCAGCATGCACAGCAGCACGAGGTGCGTGCCGCTGACGGCGAGCAGGTGCAGCGTCCCGGTGCGCGAGAACAGGTCGCGCAGCTCTGGATCGAGCGCGTGTGTGTCGCCGAAGAGCAACGCGCGCGCGAAGCCGGCGGGCAGCTCGCGCTCGAGCGCGCGCGCGCGCTCGACCAGCACCGCGCGCAGGTGCCGCCACCGTGAATCCGACCAGGGCGTGGACTCCGGTCGATCGGACGGCGCTGCGACGCGCACACAACCCGCCGGACGCAGCCGACCGGTGCCCACCCACTGCGGTCCGTAGTCGCGCGGCGCCGAGGCCGAACTCGACGCCGCGCGCTCGTAGCGCGCGCCGTCCAGTCGCGCGATCCACTCGCGCGGAGCCAGGCCTGGCAACTCGGCCTCCAGGCGCACGCCGGGCAACCGCTCGCCGTCCTCGATCCAGCCGCGCCGGCCGTCCGGCGACAGCGCTTGCCAGCGCCCCTGCCAGACCTGTGCGCCGGCGCCCTCCGCGGAGCCGTGG